>VGHN01000003.1 GCA_016868255.1 Betaproteobacteria bacterium | reverse complement strand
AGGCCTTCGCAGCCCAGGCGCTCACCGTGACCAAGGTGCTTGGGTTTGACCCAAAGAAGGTCAACGTCAATGGAGGCGCCATCGCGCTGGGCCATCCGGTGGGAGCCACAGGAGCCGTCATTGCCACAAAATGCATTCACGAGTTGCATCGCTCAGGTGGCGAATATGGCTTGGCCACCATGTGCATTGGCGGCGGCCAGGGCATTGCAGTGATTTTTGAGCGCCTGTAGCCGGAAGTCCGGGTAATACCGGAAGAACCGGGAAGTTCAGTAAGAAAAGAAGGAGCCCCTCGGGGCTCCTTTTTTTTCTGCTAGAGGGAGGGCCAGATGGGTCCCACCGAACCCCGTTAGTCCATCATTCCCGTTAGTTTACATAATAAACATTATGCGACCATTACGACGCGAGTGACGCAGTGGTAAACCGCTCAAAGTTGGCCGTGGTCTTGCGGGCCACCTCGCCCACGCCACAACCCTTCAACTCGGCAATGCGCTGGGCGACATGCACAACCCAGGCGGGCTCGTTGGTTTTGCCCCGGTAAGGCGATGGCGCAAGGAACGGGGAATCGGTCTCGATCATCAAGTTCTCAAGGGGGATTTCACGCGCGACATCATGGACTTGGGTTGCATTCTTGAACGTGACGATGCCCGAGAGCGAAATGAGAAAGTTGAGTTCAATGGCCTGGCGGGCCACATCCACCGACTCCGTAAAGCAGTGCATCACGCCGCCCACCTCATGGGCGCGCTCCTCTTTAAGGATACGAATGGTGTCCTCGGGGGCCTCACGGGTATGGATGATGAGTGGCTTGCCGAGTTCTCGCGCGGCCCGAATGTGGGTGCGGAAGCGGTCTCTTTGCCACTCCAAATCCCCCTTGAGACGGAAGTAATCAAGACCCGTCTCACCAATGGCCACCACCTTGTCATGGGCGCCACGCCGAACCAATTCGCCCACAGTCGCCTCGGTCTCCACATCCTCGTAGTCCGGATGCACCCCCAAAGAGCAGACGAGAAAGTCGTGCTGCTCGGCAAGCCCCCGAACCGCGTCGGACTCCTCGAGTGTGGTGCAGACATTCAAAGCGCGCCGAACACCCGCGGCCTGCATGCGCGTCAGGACCTCGGCCTGACGCTCGCGCAGCCCTTCGTAGTTGAGATGGCAATGGGAGTCGGCAAACTCCAATTCGCTGTTCATTTGGACATTATCGCCCCACGGAAGGCCTCAAAGACGGTCTCCATGAAGAGCCGTGGGTTCAGTGGGTGGGAGGCCCGTCGGGCCAGCTGCGACAACTCAAAGAGTCCCTCTGCCACAGCGACTCGGCGCTGGACCGCGGCGGATGCCGGCCCCGCTTGGCCCGCAAGGCTGGCGCGATCCTGTGGGAAATGCCTGGGCTCTGCACCGGACAAGACTCGCCCCAAGTCGGTGAGCCAGAGGCTTAGTAAGCCAATCACCTCGGCTGCATCTGCTTTACCCGCCCGCTCGGCCCAATCGGCCGGCGATACACGGCCACTGCGCAAGAGTGGCAGGAGCCAGGCGGCAGACTCGCTTCCCGAGACCCGCGTCTCCGAGACGAGGCGATGGTCGGCCTTTAGCTGAATGCGACGGCACCGAGATAAGACAGTGGCTGGCACCGAGGCAAGCCTCTCAGCCACCAGCACGAAGCGCTGCCCGGGATTGGGCTCCTCCAATGACTTCAGCAAGGCATTGGCCGCCGCATGGTTCATTTTCTCGATCGGCCCGAGAAGAACAAAGCGCTCCCCTCCCCGGTGTGAACTGACTTGCGTGAAATCACCCAGTCCCCGAATCTGATCAATTCGGATCTCCTTGCTCGGCGCCTTCTTGCTGCCCTGCGCCTCGGCCGCGGGCTCTGCATCCTCGGCCGAGCCGTCCTCCGCTGCATCGGCATCTGGACGGATCCAACGAAAGTCCGGGTGCTGCCCATCCATTACCCACTTGCAACTCGGGCACCTCCCACAGGCAGACGCGTCTGGCTCGGGTGACTGACACAGGTTGGCCGCCACCAGCTCAAGCCCGAACTCTGCAACCCCCATTCCTGGATCCGCGTGAAGGAGCACCGCCTGGCCCGGATGCGAGCGGACCGACTCGGTCTGTCCCCACCAATTGGAATAAATAATATTATTTGAAATCATATATTTGAGATCATTGCTTGAAGTTTAGATTGAATCTTCTCAATGCTCTGAGTCGCATCGATCCAATGCGACTTTGACCCGCGTCGAGCGGCAGCCTCCACATATCCCTGTCGAACGCGCCCATAAAAGCCAAGGTCCTCTTGCTCAAAACGATCGACTGCCGTCTCACCGGATGCCGAGGCGCGCGCCGCCCGACGCTCAAATGAGACCTCGGGGGGCAAATCAAAATAAAAGACGGCATCGGGCCCCCGACCATCCGTCAGCACCCATGACTCGAGGCTGAGTGCCGCCGCCTCGGGCAGCCCCCTTCCCCGAACCTGATAGGCCCAAGTGGAGTCGGAGAAGCGGTCACAGAGCACCACCTCATTGCGGGCCAGCGCGGGCCAGATGGTTTTCTCTAGGTGGTCTCGGCGGGCTGCGGCGACTGCCAGCATCTCGGTCCAAGGACCCATGGGCGCAAAGAGCACCTGTTGCCGAATGACTTCCGCAAACTCACTGCCGCCCGGCTCTCGGGTCAGCCTAACCGAGCGACCCTTTGTTTCGAATAAACGCTGGAGATAGGCCAGATGGGTGCTCTTTCCCGAGCCGTCCATGCCTTCAAGCACAACAAAGAGCCCTGTCTGATTTCCCATGGGCTATTCACTCCCTTGGGGTGGTGGCGGGGATCCAATCCGGCGCTGAAAGTAATTCACTGCATGGTTGTGGCGCGAGAGCTCGCGGCTGAAATAGGAGCGGCCCTCGCCCATGGCGACAAAGTAGAGGTCCTTGGTCACTGCGGGATTGGCGGCCGCAAGGATGGCCGCCCGGCCCGGGTTGGCGATGGGGTGCGGTGGCAGACCCCGGGCCACATAGGTATTGAAGGGAGACTTGAACTTCAAATCCGCCCTTCGAAGATTTCCATCGAATCCACTGCCAAGCGCATAGATCACCGTGGGGTCTGATTGCAGGGGCATGCCGATCCGCAGGCGGTTGTGGAAGACCGCGGAGACCTTGGGACGGTCCATCTCCACCTGGGTCTCTTTCTCCACCATCGAGGCAAGAGTCAATAGCTCCTCTGCAGAGCTCACTGTTGACCTGGCTGAACGGGTCTGCCAGGCGGCCTCGACCACACGAATCTGGAGCCGAACCGCGCGCGCAAGAAGCATTCGATCCGTGCTGGCGCGGTCAAAGAGATAGGTGTCCGGGAATATCCATCCCTCGACATGAGGGAGAAGAACACCTTGCTCCCGAAGATAGTTGCTCAACTCGCGCGCGGCCAACAGGGGGTCTGAACTCAACTCTCGTCGAACGCCAGGGTGGGCATGGAGGGCGGCAAGCACCTGCTGGAAAGTCCACCCCTCAATAAAGGTGACGGCCTCTTGCAGCGCCAGGCCCCGAGAGATGGTGCGCATGACCCGCCAAAGCGAGTCACCGGGCTTGAGAAGGTAGACGCCGGCCTTAAGTCGGGTGTGCTGCCCGGAGATCCTTGCGGTTAGCGCAAAGGCACGGGGTTCCACGTCCAAACCCGCGTCCCGCAGAAGCAGGCCCACCCCCGCCGCGCTCGTGCCCCTTGGCACGACAATCTCCAGGCCAGCGGGAACAGCCCCGGACCCCACTGGGCTCGCCGGAACCAGCGGTCGCAGCAGCCAGAAAAGCGCAGCAGCGCCAATCAGCAGGACCACGGCCATAAGCCCCGCCACAGGAATGATCAGCCGTCGAATCAAACAAAACTCCAAACAAACAAGGGGATACCACCAGGGCAACCGAGGACCCAACGCTATATTACTGGTCATGGCTTGGACTTCCCGCACCCCCGCGCTCGACTTGCGTGTCCTTGAAATCAGCGGATCAGACGCACTTGGCTTTCTTCAGGGGCAGTTGACCAACGATGTCGCCTCCTTGGCGCCGATCGACAAGGCTGGAGGCGCTGGGAGTCATCACCTTACCGGCTACTGCTCGGCCAAGGGCCGCCTCTTTTTCGTTGGTCGGCTTCTTCGAAGGACCGCAGACTCCTTCTGGCTGCTGTTGCCCAGCGAGCGGGCCGAATTCGCAATCAAGCGCCTGAAGATGTTTGTTCTTCGCTCAAAGGTGACCATTCAAGAGCTGCCGCTGGTCTCCGTGGGGCTTCTGGGTGCTCGCGGGCCTCAGAACGCCGCGCCCCAAGGAGGCGCAGAACCTCTCGACTCTGGGGCCTTGGTCTATCTCGAGAGCAATGAGGAGCAGGCCCGGGGCCTCTTCATCTCCCAGCCCGCAGCGCCGGAGAAGATTTCGGACAAGGGCCTTGCGGATCTTCCGGTGACAAGTCTCGAGACTTGGGCGTTGTCGGAGATTGGTGCTGGCGTTCCCAACGTCTCACAGGGCAGTTCTGAATTGTTCGTGCCGCAGACAATCAACTTGGATCTGGTCGCCGGGGTGAGCTTCACCAAAGGCTGCTACCCCGGACAAGAAGTCGTCGCGCGAACCCACTACCTGGGGCGCCTCAAGCGCAGAATGTTTAGGGTCGAAGTGCGAACGCCCCACCCAGAGCGCCTCTTGGGTGGCGGTTCCTTGCAGGATGTCTGGTCACCCCATCAGCCCGACGAGCCTTGCGGTCGAGTGATTCAGTGGAGCACGACAAGCAATGAGGATCCCGAGAGAGTCGAGATGCTAATTGAGTGCGAGTTGGAGGCATGGAAGGCAGCTGAACTCCGGCTTGGCAGTCTGTCGGGCCCGGAACTGCTGGCGCTGTCGCTGCCTTACTCGGTGCCCTTGGACGTCACCGCCCCGCCCCGTCCCAAACTCAGCTGAGGCCTGACCCGGCGAAAGGTCCCCATGGCCTGACACAAGAGTCGGCCGGAGTCATCCACGACTTCCCCTCGACAGAAGGCCATGGTGCTGGAGTGATGATCGCAGTAGCCCTTTGCGTAGAGAACCCCTCTTCCAGGCCGAATGAAACTTGTCTTCATCTCGATGGTGATCACGCCCTGGCCATCGGGATCCTTTGCTCGGGCTGCAGCGGCCATGGCGGCATCGAGAAGGGTCATCAGCAGACCGCCGTGCGCGAATCCCAATCCATTCAGGTGTCGATCCTCGAGCACCAGCTTGATGCAACTCTGGGTCGCGTCGAGCGACACCATCTCGACGCCCAATTGCGAGACAAAAGGGGTGAATTGATAGTCCGTGGGGGATTGCATGGGCGCCGAGCATAGCAAGATTAAGATGCCTCGATGATTGCGCAGTCCCCCTTCCCTCTGCCACCGCTCTCACGATTCACCCCCACCGGAACGGCCAGGCGCGTCGCCCCCAAACACCTGGGCCTCGAGAGCGCATTTGACGCTGGCTTTGCAGGCCTGACCAACCCGCAGGACCATCCCCTTCATTTCCCCTGCGACCCCGACCCCCTTGAGAATCCTCGGCTTGCGGCCGTCTCCCCAAGTGCCTCGACGCGTCTAGGGCTCAAAGCAGAGGATCTTCTTGACAGCCCATACTGGGCCGACATTCTCGCGGGGAGCGCAGTCTTAGAAGGGGCGGACAGTTACGCAACCGCCTATTCGGGGCATCAGTTTGGGGTGTTTGTGCCGCGCCTTGGCGATGGACGCGCGCTCAACCTTGGCGCACTCCGTGGCTGGGAGCTGCAGCTGAAGGGCGCAGGAATGACGCCCTATGCCCGACATGCGGACGGTCGCGCTGTTATCCGATCCTCGATTCGTGAGTTTCTCTGCTCGGAGCACATGGCGGCCTTGGGTATCCCCACCACACGTGCCTTGTCACTGGTGATCTCCGATACCCCAGTCATGCGAGAGCAAATTGAACGAGCGGCTGTGGTCTGTCGGCTCGCCCCAAGCTTCCTTCGATTCGGCCATTTCGAGTACTTCGCAACCCAGGGGCAGATTCAAACCTTGCAGCAATTGATCGATCACTTTTTGTTGATCGAACCCACACTGCTGCCTTATCGCCGGGCGGATTGGCCAGTCAAGGCTGAGGCCATGGCGCTTCATGTTGCTCGTTCGACTGCCGAGCTCATGGCGGAGTGGTCCGCAGTGGGGTTCATGCATGGCGTGATGAACACAGATAACTTCTCGGCCTTGGGTCTCACCATCGACTACGGACCCTTTGGGTTTATGGAGAAATTCGAATCAGGCCACATCTGCAATCACAGCGACCATGCCGGCCGCTACGCCTTTGATCAGCAACCCACTGTCGGACTCTGGAATGTCCAGCGACTTCTCATTGCCTTGGTCCACGCCATCGATTCCGATGCCGATGGCCTCAAACGACAACTCGGCGACATCAACGAGAAGGTCATCGATGCCTACAAAGCGGCCTTTTCAGAGCGATTCGAATTGCGCTTTTCACAGAAGCTTGGCATTGCCTCGATTCGAGAGAGTAGATCAAATGATGTTCGGCATCTGCTCTCCGAGCTCTTTGAAGTGCTAGAGACACAGGGCTGCGACTTCACCCGCTTTTTTCGCGCCACCGCCTCCATTACTGTGAACAACAACGGCAGTCATCAGCCGTTGGGGGCGCCCCTGCAGAGCCCCGGCTGGCAAAGACTGCTCAAACAGTTTTCAAAGCCTGAAGATTCGCAGGCTTGGCTCGAGTCCTATCAGGCATTGATTGGCGAGGAGATTGCATCAATGGGCTCAGTTGCGGTCTGGCAGGCCCAACAGCGGGAAAGGAACCCGAGTATTGTTCTTCGAAACTGGATCGCCGAGGAGGTTATTCGTGCCCTCGAAGACCAAGGCGATGCCGACCCCCTTCACCTGGCCCTGCGTCTGCTCACGGCGCCTTTCGATGACCATCCGGAGGCAGGTCATTGGCAGGATGGTGCGCCCGAATGGGCCGGAGCCCTTTGTGTGAGTTGCTCAAGCTAAGATGGAGGCGACCCAATGAGCAAGAAGACCGATGCGGACTACCGCAAGGAACTCAGCGATATGCAATACGCGGTGGCCCGTCTCAAGCACACCGAACCGCCCTTCACTGGCATTTACTGGAACCACTGGGAGCCGGGCGTCTATCGCTGCATCTGCTGCCAAACGCCGCTCTTCTCATCCAACAGCAAATTTGATGCAGGATGTGGCTGGCCGAGCTACTCGGCTGCGATTGCCCAGGGCGTGATTCGCGAAGAGCGTGACATCACCCATGGAATGGTGCGAACAGAGATACTCTGCGCCAACTGCGATGCCCACCTGGGCCATGTCTTCGATGATGGTCCCGCCCCCACCGGGCTTCGATACTGCGTAAACTCAGCCTCCGTTGATTTCCAATCCGATAAGACTTAAATGATCAAGCTGCTTGCCGACTGGCTCCCTATTGTTTTGTTTTTCGTGGCTTACAAGCTCAGTGACCTCTATGTGGCGACCGGTGTTGCGATCGTTGCCACCATGGTGCTTATGTTGGTGATGCGACTGAGGGGCATGGCCATCGACAAGATGCAATGGGTCAGCCTCGGCCTCATTGTCGTATTCGGAGGCGCCACCATCCTTCTCCACGACGAGCGTTTCATCAAGCTCAAGCCCACCCTGCTCTACGGGCTCTTCGCCCTTGCCTTACTCATTCCACAACTCTTTTTCAAGACACGTCTTATTGAGAAACTCCTGAAGGACAAGGTCAGTCTCCCTGACTTCGCCTGGTCTCGCCTCAACGCTGCGTGGGGTATCTTCTTTGCCTTCATGGCGGCATTGAATCTCTATGTGGCCGCCACCTTCTCAACCGACCTCTGGGTGGACTTCAAGCTCTTTGGAACGATTGGCTTGCTCATCGCTTTTGTGATTGCCCAGGGCTTTTACATGAGCCGCTTTGCGCAGCCCGAAGACTCCAACCTGGAGAATCGGCAACCGTGAGCCTGAGTGAAGAACTCGAGAGGCGCCTGATGGCTGCGCTGGCCCCCCAGTCTCTTGAAGTCTGGGATGAGTCCAAGGACCATGTTGGTCATAGCGGTGCGCCCAAAGGCGCGGGGCATTTTCATGTGTTGATTGTGAGCGAACTCTTTGCTCAGAAATCCAGACTGGCAAGGCATCGGCTTGTGTATGATGCCGTCACGGATCTCATGCCGCACCGGGTCCACGCCCTTTCCATTCAAGCCCTTACACCCTCGGAGTCACCATGATTCGCTCGACACATCTTTTGGGACTGGTCCTTGCACTCTCTGCGGGTTCGGTCTTGGCGCAGAACATTGCCGTCGTCAATGGCCGCCCTATCCCCAAAGAAAAGGCCGACCTCTTCATGAGCGAGCTCGAGAAACAGGGACAGGGCCGTTCACCCGAATTGGCCACCGTGGTGCGCCAGGAGTTGGTCGACCGCGAGATTCTTATGCAGGAGGCCGAGCGTCGAGGACTTCCGGCCATGCCGGCCACAAAGTTTCAGATCGAATCCGCCCGCCAGCAGATTCTTATTCAAGCACTGGTGCACGATGAACTCTCCAAGCGCCCCCTCACCGAGGACATGGTACGCAAGGAGTATGAGCGACTCACGAGTGCAAATGTTCGTGAGTACAGGGCCCGTCACATTCTCGTAGAGACCGAGCAAGAGGCCAAAGACGTCATTGCCAAGCTCCAGAAAGGCACTGCATTCGAGGCCCTGGCCAGACAATCTAAGGATCCAGGCTCGGCCGCCCAGGGCGGTGACCTCGATTGGGCCACGCCACAGAGCTTCGTGAAGCCCTTCTCAGATGCCATGGTGGCGCTGCAAAAGGGCCAGTTCACCAGTCAACCCGTGCAGTCCCAGTTTGGCTGGCATGTGATTCGTCTCGATGACACCCGAGAGAGCAAACCACCTGCGTTTGAGGATGTGCGAGACCAACTCACAGAAACACTGCAGCGCCGACGCCTCAGTGAATTTCAGCAGTCCCTCAAGGCCAAGGCCAAAATCAAGTAGGGCTGATCTCGACCTCGGTCCCCGGCGACACGAGGTCAAAGAGTTCAGCGATATCCTCGCCGCGCATTCGAATGCACCCGATGGATCCGGGTTGGCCCATCTCGGCCGTGGGCGGGCTGCCATGGAGATAGATATACCGCTTCATGGTGTCCACCGAACCAAAGCGGTTATGGCCTCGCTCTCGGCCACAAAGCCAGAGGATTCGAGTGAGGATCCAATCGCGCTCCCCATAGTGATTCGCAAGCTCGGGAGACCAGACCTCCCCCGTGGGCCGGCGACGAACAAAGACGGAATTCAGCGGTGCACCGTCGCCGATCTTGGCTCGAATCACATGCCTGCCAAGAGGGGTCTTGTAAGACCCCAACTCCTGCCCGACACCATTCTTAGAGCTAGAAATTGAGTAGTCTTTCAACAGGGTGACCTTTGAGCCACTGGCGCTCTCCGGCTCGGCATCTGGGGACTCAAAAAGCCGAAGGCGCTGGTCCTCAATGGAGATCTCAATCCAACGGCGGGCCATTTAGGCTCGGTTCGCCTCGGCGTCGGCCTTCTTAAGGATTGAATAGAGTTGATCCTTCAGATGCAGCTTCTCCTTTTTGAGCTGCTCAATCTGCTCATGGGTGGCCGTGACCACTCTATTTTCCATATTCTGAATTTCCTGATCGAGCCGATTGTGTTGATCAAAAAGCCGGGTGAAATGGTGATCCGAGGTCTTTAGCTTGGTGATCAAGTCGCGATACTCTGGAAACATAGCAAAGGCCCTTTCTTGTCTATTTGATTCGTCAACGAAGCTCTAGTCTACCGCCAGAGGCAGCCCCTAGCGCTCTGTGGCCGACCGGCGCAGGCGGAAGAAGTCCTGGAGGAGCGCTGCAGATTCCTCGGCCATCAGCCCCCCTTCGGCCTGGCAGTGGTGGTTGATGGTTGCAAGGGAAAAGGCATCGGTGACGCTCCCTGCCGCCCCGGTCTTGGGATCTGGCGCCGCGAACACGACTCGCGACAGACGGCTGTGGAATATGGCGCCTGCACACATCAGACAGGGCTCCAGAGTCACATAGAGCGTTCCACCCGGAAGCCGGTAATTGCCCAACTGCCTGGCCGCCGACCGGATTGCCTTCATCTCCGCATGGGCCGTGGGATCGGCATCTGAAATGGGACCGTTGCGGCCCGTGGCAAGCAATTCACCATTCATCACGAGCACAGCACCAACAGGAACCTCACCCTCTGCAGCCGCCAAGCGGGCCTGCTCAAGGGCCAGTGCCATCCAGTGGCCATCCGACTCCAGACCCTCCTCAGGCTGGGCCACTCACTATTCCCACTCAATCGTTGCAGGCGGCTTGCTGCTCACGTCGTACGTCACCCGATTAATGCCCCGCACCTCATTGATGATTCGAGTCGAGACTCGTTTGAGTAAGTCGTAAGGCAACTCGGCCCAATCGGCTGTCATAAAATCGCTGGTGGTCACGGCACGCAAAGCCACGACGTAGTCGTATGTCCGACCATCACCCATCACGCCCACACTTTTCACCGGCAAGAACACGGTGAAGGCTTGGCTGGTGAGTTCATACCAAGTCTTGCCGCTGGCCGAATCGACTGTGCTCTGTAACTCTTCAATGAAAATCGCGTCGGCCCGACGAAGAAGATCGGCATACTCTCTGCGAATCTCCCCAAGAATACGCACCCCAAGACCAGGGCCAGGGAAGGGATGCCGATAGACCATTGCCCGTGGAAGGCCCAACGCCAACCCCAATTCCCTGACTTCATCCTTGAAAAGCTCTCTGAGCGGCTCCAGGAGCCTGAGCCCCAGCTTCTCTGGCAGCCCCCCCACATTGTGGTGACTCTTGATCGTCACCGCCTTCTTGCCCTTTCCACCACCCGACTCAATGACATCCGGGTAGATCGTTCCCTGCGCGAGAAAGCTCGCACCACGATGCCCCCCCGACCCACGCTTAAGGGCCTCGGCCTGTTCAAGAAAGACATCGACGAATAGCCCTCCGATGATCTTTCGCTTCCGCTCAGGCTCGTCGACCCCGCTCAAGGCATTCAGAAACTTTTCGCTTGCATCGACATGAATCACTCGGGCATGGAGCTGCCCTGAGAACATCTCCATGACCGCCTCGGCCTCGTTGAGTCGAAGTAGGCCATGGTCAACAAAGACACAGGTCAGCTGATCGCCAATCGCACGATGAATGAGCGCCGCAGCAACCGACGAATCCACACCCCCAGAGAGACCGAGGATGACCTCTTCATCCCCCACCTGACTGCGTATGGAGGCGATTGCCTCCTCGACGTAGTTCCCCATAATCCAATCGGGTCGTACACCACAGACCTCTAAAACGAATCTCTCGAGAATGGCACGGCCCTGCACCGTGTGTGTCACCTCGGGATGAAACTGCACGCCATAGAAGTGCCTCGACTCATCGGCCATGCCGGCAATGGGGCAACTGGGAGTCGAGGCCATGACCTTGAATCCCGGTGGCAAGTCAGCGACTCGATCGCCATGGCTCATCCAGACCTTCAGCATGCCGTGCCCTTCGGCAGTGGTGAAGTCTGCAATGTCTTTTAGCAGGGCGGTGTGCCCCCGCGCACGAACCTCTGCATAGCCAAACTCTCGGTGATGACCACTCTCTACCCGGCCACCGAGTTGCTCGGCCATTGTCTGCATGCCGTAGCAAATTCCGAGTACGGGAATCCCAAGCGAGAAGACACTCGACGGTGCTCGATCGGTACTCTCCTCATAGACACTGGCATGTGAGCCCGAAAGAATAATTCCCCGGCACTGTCCGTCTGCCATGTATTGGGTGATCCAATCGTCTGTGACATCGCAGGGATGCACCTCGCAGAAGACCTTCGCCTCTCGAACCCTTCTCGCAATGAGTTGGGTGACTTGCGAGCCAAAGTCGAGGATCAGAATCCGATGGTGGGGCTGCATAAAACCTTTGGCGATTCCAAACTACTCGGCGCGGTAGTTTGGCGCCTCTTTGGTGATTTGCACGTCGTGCACGTGAGACTCCCGAATGCCGGCACTGGTGATCTCTACAAATCCAGCTGATTCGTGCATTTCCAGAATACTGCGGCAACCGCAGTAGCCCATGCTCGAACGAACGCCACCTGCGAGCTGATAGAGGATGGCTTTCACGCTGCCCTTGTAGGGAACACGGCCCTCGATGCCCTCGGGTACAAACTTATCTGCACTGGGGCTCTGCTCATCTTGGAAGTATCGGTCGGCCGAGCCCGCCTGCATCGCCCCCACCGAGCCCATTCCGCGATAGGCCTTGTAGGAGCGGCCCTGAAATAGAACCACCTCACCGGGTGCCTCTTCGGTTCCCGCAAATAATCCACCCATCATCACCGTGCTCGCGCCGGCCGCGAGGGCCTTGGCGATGTCGCCAGAGAAGCGAACACCTCCGTCTGCAATCAACGGCACGCCGGTGCCGTGAAGCGCCTTGGCCACATTCGAGATGGCAGAGATCTGCGGCACGCCCACGCCCGCCACAATACGTGTGGTGCATATCGAGCCTGGCCCAATGCCCACCTTCACGGCGTCGGCACCACGATCTACCAATGCTTTGGCTGCATCGGCTGTGGCAATGTTGCCGCCAACCACCTCCACCGATGGAAACTTCCTCTTTGCCCATTCCACCCGATCGAGCACACCTTTGGAGTGGCCATGGGCGGTATCGACCACCAAGACATCAACGCCGGCGGCAACAAGGGCCTCAACGCGCTCCTCGGTTCCGTCGCCTACCCCCACAGCAGCGCCCACGCGAAGCTTGCCCTGCTCGTCGCGGGCCGCATGCGGATGCTCAATGCCCTTAAGAATGTCCTTCACGGTAATGAGTCCGCGAAGCTCGAACTCTGCGTTGACCACCAGCACACGCTCGAGCCTGTGGTGGTGCATGAGTGACTTGGCTTCCTCGAGCGAGGCCCCTTCGGAGACGGTCACAAGACGGTCTCGGGGAGTCATGATGGCTCGAACGGCCTGATCCAGCCGGGTTTCAAAGCGCAAATCGCGGTTGGTCACGATTCCTACCACCACACCGTTCTCCAGAACGGGCAGGCCCGATATCCGGCGCTCCGCAGTCAGGGCCTTGACCTCACGAACGGTCATCTCGGGCGAGATGGTGATGGGATCCTTCACGACCCCCGCCTCAAAACGCTTGACCTTGGCGACTTCCGCGGCCTGGGCTGCGATGGAGAGGTTCTTATGGACGATTCCAATGCCGCCCTCTTCCGCCAAGGCAATGGCCAGACGGGCATCGGTAACGGTGTCCATCGCGGCAGACACCAGCGGAATATTGAGCGAGATGTTGCGGGTTAGGCGGGTGGCAAGCGAGGTGTCTTTGGGCAGAACCTCTGAAAAAGCTGGGACGAGCAGAACGTCGTCGAAGGTGAGAGCTTTCTCAAGTAAGCGCATAACTGGAAGAGCGTCCTTTGGCGCAAAGCAAGATTATACAGGCCTGCGCGTGTTCTCCCGAAGCAGCCGTTGTCGTTCACGGTCCCACTCCCGATCCTTCTCCGATGCGCGCTTGTCATGCTGCTTCTTGCCTTTGGCCAGTCCCACCTCGAGCTTGATGCGACCCTTGGCATAGTGCAGATTAATTGGCACCAGCGCATAGCCGGCCCTCTCTACCTTGCCAATCAACTTGGAAATCTCCTGCGCCTTCATTAGGAGTTTGCGTGTTCGAACGGGATCCGGAAGAACATGCTTAGACGCCGTGGGAAGCGCCGAAATATGGCAACCAATCAGGAAGAGTTCGGCCTGCCGAATTACCACATAGGCCTCCTTGATCTGAACGCGGCCTGCTCGAATGGCTTTGGCCTCCCAGCCCTCCAAGACCAGTCCAGCCTCATACCGCTCCTCAATGAAGTAGTCATGAAAGGCCTTCTTGTTCTCAACAATAGACATAAAATGGGGCTATGACGGTGGTTGTGAAATCGGTGCTGGTCCCCTATTCCTGCCAGGAGATGTTTGATCTTGTGGCGAACATCGAGGCGTACCCTGCCTTTTTACCATGGTGCGAAGGATCATCCGTGCAGACAGAGCCCGACGGTTCGATTCTGGCCGAGGTTGTCATCGCCTTTAAGGGTGTTCAGCAACGCTTCACCACCCGAAATCAGAACCAGCCCCACAGCCGGATTGATATGCGCTTGCACCAAGGGCCCTTCCAAGCATTGGCGGGGCATTTTGAGTTCCTCCCCATTGGCGAGGAGCGGGCATGCCGCATTCAATTCAATCTTGAGTATCAGTTCTCCAGCAAAGTCCCTGAAAAGCTCATTGGGCCCGTCTTCAACGCGATTGCGCAGAGCTTCGTGGATGCCTTCGTCACACGGGCGGAGTCGCTCTACAGCGTCACACCCCATCAAACTCCCCAGCCTTAGTCATGATTCAGGTTCGGATTCTTTTGGCCAAGGCCAGAGATTTGCAGGAGCTGCTGCTCGAAGTCCCCCCGGGAACCACCGTTCAAGAGCTTGTTGGGCTTTGTCCCAAGGACCATCCCATGGTCAATGCGCTGGCTCAGACGCAGGCATGGGGCCAGTTTGGGAGGGCAATCACGCCCCAGACACCGCTGTTTGAGAGCACCGAGATCGCCGCCCTTGGCCCTCTTAAAGCGGACCCCAAGGCCGCCAGACGGCAGCGGGTCAACGCAATTCGGGAGCAACGGCTAAAAGAAGGCAATGCCGATCGGTGGACAAAAAACCGCTGAGACCCAAAATCGTTATAGATTATGGGGTGAAGTGTTCATTTAAAGTGTTCATTTGTCTTGCCAGTCCGTCTTGACCCATTTCGACTCAACCGACCAAACCTCTAGGGAGCGCCTTATGCAGAAGAGTCTTTGCCTTAATGCCGTTGCCGCATCCGTAGCCATTGCTTTCTCAGCGCCTTTGCTCGCGCAGACCGCCACAGTGAAAATTGGGCATGTTGCGCCCATGACCGGGGGCATTGCCCACCTCGGGAAAGACAATGAGGCCGGTGCCAAGCTTGCCATCGCGGACCTCAACAAGGCCAACATCAAAATTGGTGGCAAGGCCGTGAAGTTCGAGCTTCTCAGCGAGGACGACGGAGCGGACCCCAAGCAGGGCACCGCCGCAGCCCAGAAACTGGTGGATGCCAAGGTCGTCGGCGTGGTGGGCCACCTCAACTCGGGCACCACCATTCCTGCTTCGAAGCTCTATTCAGATGCAGGAATTCCCCAAATTTCCCCCTCGGCCACCAACCCCAAATACACGCTGCAGGGTTATAAAACCGCCTTCCGCGTGGTCGCTCACGATGGCCAGTTGGGCGGAACCCTTGGGCGGTACGCCGTGAATGATCTCAAAGGCAAGGCAATTGCCATCATCGACGATCGAACCGCTTATGGTCAGGGCGTTGCCGATGAGTTCGAAAAAGGCGTGAAGGCCGCCGGGGGCACGGTGGTGGGCCGGGAGTACACCACCGACAAAGCCACCGACTTCGCCGCCATTCTCACCAGCGTCAAGGGCAAGAAACCCGATGTTGTCTTCTACGGTGGAATGGATGCCGTGGCAGGACCCATGCTTCGCCAGATGAAGCAACTCGGTATCAACGCCAAGTTCATGGGTGGCGATGGAATATGCACGACCGAACTGCCCAAGTTGGCTGGCGATGCCCTGGGCAATGGCACCCTGTTCTGCGCAGAGGCCGGTGGTGTGGTTGGAAAGTACGTGGAGAAGGACAAGGCCTTCCGTGCGCGCTTCCAAAAGGAGATGAATGCCGAAGTGAAACTCTATGCGCCATACGTCTACGACGCCACCATGGTGCTGGTGGAGGCCATGAAGAAGGCCGACTCCACCGACCCAAAGAAGTACTTGCCTGAATTGGCCAAGATCAAGTACGACGGCGTCACAGGGCCTATTTCATTCGATAAGAATGGCGACATCAACGGCGGTACCCTCACGCTCTACACCTACAAAGGCGGCAAGCGTGAGTTGATGCGGGTGATTCAGTAGTGGCTTAGCAACATCGGTTTTCGATGGCAGGCCGGCGCCTAGAAAACATGATTAAAAAAAAGGGGGGCTCAAGCAGGCCCCCCTTTTCCATTAACGGAATCAAGAAACGCTAAGCCAAGCTCTTCCAGGTATCAATCACAGTGTCGGGGTTCAGCGACATTGATTTAATTCCCTTCTCAACGAGCCACTTGGCAAGGTCGGGGTAGTCTGAGGGGCCCTGCCCGCAGATCCCCACGTACTTGTTGGCCTTGTTGCAAGCCACGATTGCCATCTCAAGCATCTTCTTGACCGCGGCATCGCGCTCATCGAAAGCCCCCGCAACCAACCCCGAATCGCGGTCGAGGCCAAGGGTGAGTTGCGTGAGGTCGTTCGAGCCAATCGAGAAGCCATCGAAATACTCAAGGAATTCATCGGCCATGATCGCATTGGAGGGCAACTCGCACATCATGATGAGCTTGAGGCCGCCATTGCCACTCGAATCAGCACCACTGCCGCGGGCCAAGCCATGGGCCGCCAGTAACTCGCAGACCGCCTTGGCCTCGCCAAGGGTTCGGACAAAGGGCACCATGATTTCCATATTTCGCAGGCCCATCTCCTCACGGACACGACGAAGCGCCTGGACCTCCATCTCAAAACAGTCGCGGAATTCAGGCGCAATGTAGCGCGAGGCACCACGGAAGCCCAGCATGGGGTTCTCTTCGTCGGGCTCATAACGCGACCCACCAATGAGCTTGCGATACTCATTGGACTTGAAGTCTGACATGCGAACAATGACCGGCTTGGGCCAGAACGCAGCCGCAATGGTCGCCACGCCCTCGGCCAGCTTGTCGACAAAGAAGTCTCTGGGAGAGGCATGCCCTCGAGCGATTCGCTCCACGGCAGACTTCAACTCAGGATCAACCTTTGGATACTCAAGGATGGCCTTGGGATGAACCCCAATGTTGTTATTGATAATGAATTCGAGACGCGCGAGGCCAACGCCATCGTTTGGAATCGACTGGAAATCGAAGGCCAGCTGGGGATTGCCCACGTTCATGGTGATCTTGACCGGGATCTTTGGCAGGTTCCCGAGCTCAAGGGTGGTCACCTCTGTCTCGAGCAGCCCCTCGTAGACATGTCCTTCGTCGCCCTCTGCGCAAGAGACTGTGACTGTGCCGCCATCGGCCACCTTCTCGGTCGCATCACCGCATCCAACCACCGCAGGAATGCCCAGCTCCCTGGCAATAATCGCCGCATGGCAGGTGCGGCCACCGCGATTGGTGACAATGGCCGAGGCCCGTTTCATAACGGGTTCCCAGTTGGGATCCGTCATATCCGTCACCAGAACATCGCCCGGCTGAACCCGCTCCATCTCAGAGGAATCTGAAATTACCCGCACCGGGCCCGATCCAATCTTCTGACCGATGGCGCGACCGGCAGCCAGTACGGTGCCCTGCCCCTTCAAAGTGAAGCGTTGCTGCTTTTCAGTGGCCGACTGCTGAGACTTCACCGTCTCTGGGCGGGCCTGAAGAATGAACAACTTGCCATCGCGCCCGTCAAGGCCCCACTCAATGTCCATTGGGCGGCCATAGTGAGACTCAATGGTGAGCGCGTATTGCGCCAGCTCAATGACCTGCTCATGGCTTAGGGAATAGCGGTTGCGATCTTCAATCGCAACATCCACCGTCTTCACTGCACGCCTGGTGTCCACACGCTCCTGGGCAGTGGCAAAGACCATCTTGATCAGCTTGCTACCAATCTGACGGCGAATCACTGGCATCTTGCCGGCCTTGAGCATGGGCTTGTGCACATAGAACTCATCTGGGTTCACGGCGCCCTGCACCACTGTCTCGCCAAGCCCATAGGAGCTGGTCACAAACACCACCTGATCAAATCCGGACTCTGTATCAATGGTGAACATCACCCCCGCTGCGCCGAGATCGGAGCGCACCATTCGCTGGATGCCCGCTGAGAGGGCGACATTGCTGTGGGCATAACCTTTGTGAACCCGATAGCTAATCGCCCGGTCGTTGTAGAGAGAGGCGAACACATGTCGAATCTTCTCAAGGACGTCATCGATGCCAATTACATTCAAATAGGTTTCCTGCTGCCCGGCGAAGGAGGCGTCGGGGAGGTCCTCGGCCGTCGCCGATGAGCGCACCGCCCAGCTGGCCTCGGTCCCTTCGACCTTGCTCAGGCGCTCGAACTCATCGCGCACCGCCTTTTCTAACTCCTTGGGGAGTGGCGTGTCCACGACCCACTGACGAATCTCTGCGCCACAGGTGGTCAATGCCCGCACATCTTCTGTGTTGAGTGACTCAAGCCGATTTGCGATTCGCTGCTCAAGCCCCCCGCTCTGAAGAAACAGCCGGAATGCATGGGCAGTGGTGGCAAAACCGCCCGGCACCCGCACCCCGGTATTCGAGAGCTGGCTGATCATTTCCCCAAGCGAGGCGTTTTTCCCCCCCACCACCTCGACATCTTGCATCCGCAACTCCTCAAACGGAATGACAAGACGTTCGGCCTGGGCCGCGCCGCCCCCCTTGGCTTGCGTGTTAGACATGAAACTTCTCCTAAGATGTGAATAATTTGTAGTTAGGCGAATTTTACCGGGTTATCCCGGGGCCCTTTTTGGAGAGTCAACGTCCCATGACCAGTGTCCAAGCCGCGGGTCGAACCGTGTTTTTTGTCTCAGACGGAACTGGAATCACCGCCGAAACCCTGGGCACCTCGGTGCTCGCCCAGTTCGACAGCCTGAAATTCCGGCATCGGCGCCTCCCCTTCATCGACTCCCCCGACAAGGCCGACGAGGCCAAGGCGGTCATCGAGGAACAAGGCCGAGTCGATGGCAAGCCCCCGCTGGTCTTCTCCACCCTGGTCAATTCAACAATCGGGGCACGGATCCGCCTGGCCAAAGCCGTTCACCTGGACCTCTTCGCGACCTTTGTCGAGCCGCTCGAGCGCGAACTCGGCGTGAAGTCCAACCACACCATTGGTCGATTTCATAATGCGACAGACTCGGAGGCCTACAAGAACCGTATTGAGGCCATTAATTTCTCGCTGGCCCATGATGACGGGCAGGCCACCAGCAACCTAGATCAGGCCGATGTCATTTTGATTGGGGTCTCTCGCAGCGGTAAGACACCAACCAGCCTCTACCTCTCCATGCAGTACGGCCTGAAGGTCGCCAACTATCCCCTGATTCCCGAGGATTTTGAGCGAGATGCAATGCCATCTGCCATACGGCCCCACATGGAGAAGTTGTTTGGCCTCACCATTGACCCTATTCGACTCTCGGACATCCGCAACGAGCGGCGGCCGGGTTCACGCTACGCCACCCTGGAGAACTGCCGCTACGAAGTGGGGGCCGCCGAGACCATGATGCGACGAGAGGGTGTTCACTGGCTCTCGACCACCACCAAATCGATTGAAGAGATCGCGACAACCATTCTCAATACCCTAGCCCTGGCGCGCTAAGCGCAGGCGACGCCGCTCAAAGAGAATAACGGCGGCGGCAGCGGCCACATTCAAAGACTCCACCGAATCGCTCTGCGGAATGCTCACCAACTCAATACTGGAGGACTTCGTCCAGTCATGGTCCAGCCCCCCGCCCTCTTGGCCAAAAACAAATCCCACCGGTCGATCGCCGGCCAGAATGGATTGAGTGAGGGCAGCGTAGAGAGAGACCCCCCCACCACTCGGCGCAGCGGCAGCAATAAGAACCGGTCGAGAAGGATGCCCTTGAACGGCGCTCAAAAGAGCCGTGGGTTCAACACCCTCAAAGACTTGCATACCGAACTGCGCCCCCATTCCGCCACGCAGTGCCTTGGGTGAAAAAACTTCCGTCGAGCCCATCAAGGCGAGCAGTGTGCCCACAGAGGCAGCTCGCGCAGATCGAATCATCGATCCAAGGTTGCCTGGGTCTTGGAGGCGATCAAGAACCAGAAAGTCCTGGCTGAGTGCGGCGCTCGTATCGAATAGGCCCTGCCTCGCTTCCTTGTGCTTCACCACGAGACCCACGCCTTCGGGACTCTCGAGGCCAGAGCAGTCCGCAAAGACTGAGTCGCTCAGAACACAGAGCCTGTCGGCATCGAGCATTGAGAAACCGAGCCACTCGGGATTGGATGCAAGAAATGAGTCCGACAGAAAGCATGACTCAATGGTCTTGAGTGGCTCAACGGACCGCATCTCGCTCGCGAGGAATGCCTCGACAAGACGACGCCCCTCCACCCAATACTTTCCTGCCTCCCGTCGGGCCCTTGCACTGCTGACCAAACTTCGAACGGCCTGAGCACTGGGGTTCTTTCTCGATTCAATCCGCTGGAGAGGCAACGCAGTCTCCCTCAGATCTGCGAATGAATCAGCGCCGACACGGGCGCGAAACTTCGGCGATGCAATGAACATGGGCCCAAGTCGCGCAGTGCCCGCAGATGGGCGGCCGTTCCATAGCCGGCATTGGATTCAAAGCCATAGCCTGGGAAGTCCTTCGCATAGGCCTGCATCTGTTGGTCTCGATGGACCTTCGCAATGATCGATGCCGCTGAGATTTCCGCAATGAGCGAGTCGCCTCGCACCACTGTCTGGGTTCGCCACGGCCAGTCCTCACCGAGCCATCGCTGTGGATTCAAATGACCGTCGACCAGCAACTCACATGAATCTGTATTCAGGCCGGTTGGCTCAATCGACGGACCCTTTCGTGCGTCATCTGTTCCACACAGAGAGTCCAGGCATGCTCGAACAGCGCGTTGCATTGCCAGAAAAGTGGCCTGAAGAATGTTGAGGCGGTCGATTTCCTCCACGCTGGCCTCGCCGATTCCGAAGGCCAAGGCCGAATCGGCAATGCGTTGATTCAGAGTGATGCGTTGTCTTGCCGACAACTTCTTCGAGTCGCGCAGTTCCAGGTCGACGCTCGGTCCAAGGCAGACCGCTGCCGCAGTAACCGGCCCGGCCAAGGGGCCCCGCCCCACCTCGTCTATGCCGATGCGCACGACTTAAAAGCGTCCTCTAGGTAATCGGATATCAGAGACGGAGTGTCTCGCTGCAGGGCCGAGTGCAAGAGTGAGAAGCGCTCAACCGTCGACTCGTATAAGCCTGCGTGAGTCTGAAGGCCTTGAATTCCTTTGATTAATTCAGCCGCATTGCAGTTCTCTTGAATGTACTCCGGGACCACCTGGGCATCGAGAATAATGTTGGGAAGTCCGATGAAGCGGGACTGAGACTGCGCCTTCATCAGTCGATACGTCAGCCAGGGCACTCGGTAAGCAATCAGGTGAGGACGCCCGAACAGCGCCATCTCCAGAGCAGCAGTGCCACTTGCAACGAGCCCAATATCAGCCGCTTGCATCACCAGATGGGAGACTGGTGGGGCACCCTGAGGCTGTGGGAGAAGACGCACCCCCTTGGCCTGGGCAAGTGGCCAGTTCGGAAGTGACTGAATACGCTCCTCTATGCTCGGGGTCGCCGCTGGAATAACCGACTGAAACTCCCCGGCCAGCGCAATGGCCACCTCGAGAAAATCTTTTCCCAAGGCAGCAATCTCGGATGCCCGGGAACCTGGAAGGATGGCCAGAACTGGACGCCCATCTGTGAGTCCAAGACGATCTCTAGCGGGTTGTTTATCGGGGGCGAAGGGAATGTCGGATGCGAGGGGGTGTCCAACGAACAAGGCCTTCACTCCTGTGTCTTTGTAGAGTGCCGCCTCGAAAGGGAAGATGCACAACATGTGCTCCACCGCCCTCTTAATCTTCTCAATGCGGTTTGCACGCCACGCCCAGATCGCAGGACTGACAAATTGAACCGTCGAGACGCCGCTTGCACGAAGGGCCTCCTCAATACCGAGATTGAAATCGGGTGCATCAATACCGAAGTAAGCCACCGGCGGCGAATGCGTCAGACGATCAAGAAAGCTTCTCCGAATACCCAGTATGCGTGGGAGTTGGCGCAGCGTCTCTACATATCCGCGAACAGAGAGCTCACTGCAATCGAACCAAGTCTCTACCCCGATCTCGCGAAGCCTCGGGCCACCAATGCCCACCGGCGCTGGGCCATTGCGTGAAAAGAAGGTCTCCAACCCACGCGCACCGATTAGGTCTCCCGAAGCCTCTCCGGCGCAGACGGCCCATCGCGACAATGGCTACCTCACAATCCCTCGGCCCGATGCGCGCAGGAAGTCAACCAGCGCAGCAACAGCGGGCTGGTCTGCATCATCGAGTTCACTCAGGCTTGCTTCGATGGCCAGTATGGAATCTGCAAGAGAGAGTCCCGATTTGTACAAATGCCGATAGGTCTGCTTCAGACCACGAATGGTCTGCTCGGAAAACCCGCGACGGCGCAGGCCCTCGGAATTCAAACCATGTGCGGAGGCTGGGTTGCCGTTGGACAACACATACGGCGGAAGATCCTGCAGCAAGGTTGTGCCTGCGCCCGTCATGGCATGAGGTCCCACACGAACAAACTGATGCACGCCAGTGATCCCGCCGAGAATGGCCCAGTCACCCACAGTGACGTGACCAGCCAGTTGCACTGCATTGGCCATGATCGTGTCAGACCCGACACGGCAATCGTGAGCGATGTGAACATAGGCCATGATCCAATTTCGATCACCGATGATCGTGCAGCCGTTGTCCTGAACTGTGCCGGTGTTGATGGTCACGAACTCCCGAAAGACGTTGCCCGACCCAATCTCTAAGCGTGTTGGCTCACCCGCGTATTTCTTGTCTTGAGGAGGGTTGCCAATAACGGCATGTGAAAACACCTTGTTGTCACGACCCATACGCGTGAGGCCAACCACCTGAGCAAATGCGTCGATCCGACAGCCTGGGCCAATAACAGCGCCGGGACCAACAATGGCATAGGCGCCAACCTCGACATCGGCCGCAAGCTCCGCCTTGGTGTCAACAATTGCGGTTGGGTGAATCGCCGGCATCAATCGGCCTTTGGAATGTCGCGCAACGCGCACATCAAGTCTGCCTCGGCTGCCAGTTGATCGTCCACCAATGCCTGCGCCTTGTACTTCCAAAGCCCCCTAGAGTGCCTCTCGATCTGCACCTCAAGACGCAGCACATCGCCGGGAACCACCGGACGCTTGAACCGTGCATTGTCGATACCGACAAAGAAATAAACGGAGTTTTCATCGGCCTGGCTGTTCATGGTCTTAAAAGAGAGGATGCCGGCGGCCTGGGCGAGGGCCTCAATGACCAACACACCCGGCATGACCTTGTAATGCGGGAAGTGGCCATTGAAAAACTCTTCGTTCACGGTGACATTCTTCACAGCAACAATTCGCTCTCCAGGCGTGCACTCGAGAACACGGTCAACGAGAAGAAACGGATACCGATGTGGGAGGATATCTAGGATTTCACGAATGTCCATCATGCAAAACGGCCCCTATCTGACTCAGTCTTTTTGATTATGTGGATTACTGCGCAACTCTGAACGAACTGCCTTGATCTCGGAACGCATCGACGGCAACCGTCGAACAATGGCTGCCGAACGCTCCCAATCCGCTTCCGCCTGCAAGGGAAAGACACCAACATACTTCCCCGCAGCATCGATAGACGAGATCACGAGGCTCATGGGACCAATCACCGTGTGATCGGCAATGCGAAGGTGCCCGAGAATGCCGGCCGCACCGCCAATTTGGCAGTATTTCCCGATCACCGCACTGCCTGCAATACCAACACATCCTGCAATGGCGGTGTGATCACCAATCTCCACGTTGTGGGCCACCTGAATGAGGTTATCGAGCTTGACGCCGTTGCCCACACGCGTGGGTTTCAGAGTCCCGCAATCAATCACCGTGTTGGCACCAATTTCAACATCGTTGCCAATCTCCACACCGCCGGTCTGAGGAATCTTCACCCATTGGTGATCGGGGGTGGGGGCGAAACCGAACCCGTCGGAGCCGATCACCACGCCAGAATGAATCACACAACGGTCTCCAATGGAGGTGCCTTCCTCGATTGTGACGCGGGCGTGGATCTGGCCAGCGACACCCACCTTCACCCCGTTGGCAATAACGGTGTGGGACCCAACATCGCTGTTATCGCCGATCCGAACGCCATCGCCAATGCTCACAAAGGCGCCGATGCGGACGCGTTGGCCAATCTGGGCTGTCTTGTTCACCACTGCGGTGGGGTGGATCTCGGTTGCTGGAACCTTGGCGCGTCGATCCAACTCAATAAGCGCCAAGCTCGCACGCGCGAAGAACAAATAGGGGTTATCGCTCTGAACCACACAAGGGAATTGAGAAGTGTCGCCTTGGAAATCTCTAGGGACAACAACCAGACCAGCCTTGCAACTAGCGAGTTGATCGGCATAGCGATTCGAATTGATAAAGGCGGCGTGTTGAGGCCCTGCTGTATCAAGAGCCGCAAAACCGTTTACACGCTGACTGCCGTCGCCAATCAACACCCCGCCGAACTGGCGCGCCAGTTCGGCCGCACTCAAACCAAGCGAATCACTTGGATCCTGATTGGGCATTGAGCGACTTCAGCACCTTCTCAGTAATGTCGATGCGCGGAGAGGCGAAAACAGCCTCCTGGAAGATGATGTCGTATTTTTCCGCTTCAGCGATCTGGCGAATTGCCTTGTTGGCCCGCTCGACCACCTGAGCAAGTTCCTCGTTGCGCCGCTGGTTTAGATCCTCTCGAAACTCACGCTGACGACGCTGAAGATCCCGTTCCATGTCGGCAATCTCTCGCTGCCGCTTTGCCCGATCGGCCTCCGCCATGACAGTGGCATCGCGCTCGAGTTTCTCTGACATTCCACGAAGCTTATTGGCGAGGTCTTGAACCTCCTTCTCGCGTTTCGCAAACTCCGCCTCTAGTTTCTTCTGAGAGGCTTTCGCCGGATTGGACTCCCGAAGGACGCGCTCCGTGCTGACGAAGCCAACCTTCATGTCCGCCGACGCGGACTGGGCCACCAACGATGATGACGCGAAGAAGGTCACAAAAATCACCAAAAGAGAACGTTTAAACCACTTAAAACGAATCATACAAAGACTCCTTAAAAACCTGTTCCAATCTGAAACTGAACGCGCTGCGTGGCATCACCCGTCTCTTTGCTAATTGCCTGTCCCATACTTAGCTTGAGCGGCCCAACGGGAGATAGCCAACTAATTCCAGCACCCGCTGAAACTCGAAGTGGCTGGCTACCCAGAGAGTCATCCTCGCCCCAGACGGATCCTGTGTCGAGATAAGTAAAGAGCCGAATGGTTCTGTCTTGCGCCATTCCAGGCAGCGGAAAAAGCAACTCATTATTCAAGACAAACTTGCGGTTGCCCCCGACAGCAACCAAGGTGCCGTTTTGAAGCTCACGCGGCCCGATAGAACTCGGCGCAAAACCACGCACAGAGCCGATTCCGCCCACGTAGAAGTTCTTGGTGATCGGGTAATCTCGACCCGATACACCCACCCCATAACCAATTTCAGTATTTACTGCGTACGTAATCTTACGGTTCAAAGGGTAAAACCATTGGTGCCCATAATTCAGTCGAACGTACTCGAGATCACCCGCCGGAGTGCCGTAGTCTGCTGAAACGTATTGATAACGACCCTTCGAGGGGGCGATTCCGGAGTCTCTGGAATCTCTAGACCAGCCCAGTGTCAGTAGATACGCGTCGGCCTGAGAACCAAAACTATTGGTAAACGCCTGCCAGTTAAGGGGCAGCACGCCCGAGACAGCAGAAACCTTCGACTGTTCGTAACCAACCCCGAGAAAGATTCGATCCTCTTCCGTGTAAGGAATGCCGAATCGAATCCCCGCACCAACAGACTCGATCTTGTAACGACCCAGATTCGAGAGTTCATCGGCGTTGAACGTTCGTTGGTAAACATCTATCGAACGGCTAATGCCATCATCGGTCCAATAGGGATCAAACTGACTCACGGCCAAAACACGATTGACCTTACTAGTATTCACTTCGAGTGAGACATTGGTGCCTGATCCGAGAAAATTCTGCTGGCTTATGGAGCCCGAGAGTACAAGCTTGTCAGAACTCGAGAAACCAAGGCCAAAGGTAAGGCTTCCGAGAGGTCTCTCCTCGACTTTGAAGTTCACATCAACCTGGTCAGATGCACCTGCAATCGGCTCGGTTTCTACTTCAACTTGCTTGAAATAGCCAAGTCGATCCACCCGATTGCGGGACAGCCGAATGCGCTCACTGTCATACCATGAGGCCTCGAACTGGCGCATCTCTCTGCGGATGACTTCGTCACGAGTCTTGGCGTTGCCGCTGATATTAATTCTGCGCACGTAGACTCGACGACCCGGGTCCACCTGAAGCTGAAAGTCCACAACCTTGGTGGCGCGATTGACTCTTGGCACTGGGGACACGTTCGCAAAGGCATAGCCAAGTTCACCCAAGCGGTCGGTAATTGCCTTGGTTACCTCAAGCAATTTCTCATTCGAGAAAACCTCACCCGACTTCAAGGTAATGAGTTGTTTGAGCTTGTCTTCCTGGCCCAATAAGTCGCCAGTGAGCTGCATATTGCCAAGGGTGAAACGGTCGCCCTCGTTGATCACGAGGGTAATGAAAACCTGACGCCGATCCGATGAGAGAGACACCAGGCTTGAATCGAGCTTGAACTCCAAGAAGCCCCGGTTGAGGTAGTAGGCACGAAGCGTCTCGATATCAGCCGAGAGCTTCTGACGGGAGTACTGATCTGCCTTGGTGTACCAAGACATCCAGGTGCGAGTCGAGAGTTGGAACTCATCGAGAAGATCCTTCTCCTTGAAGGCCTTTGCACCAACAATTCGAATTTCAGCGATTCGAGCATCCTCACCCTCGTCGATGGCCATTGAAATGGCCACTCGATTGCGCTCAAGGGGCGTAATGGTGGACTGAATCTGGACGTCGTATTTGCCGCGCCCAAGGTACTGGCGCTTGAGCTCCTGTTCGGCCCGGTCCAGAAGCGCGCGATCAAAAATTCGGGCCTCGGCAAGGCCAGTATCTGCCAGTGCCTTCTTCAAGACCTCTTGATCGAATTCCTTGGCGCCACGAATCTCAATGGCACCAATGGCAGGGCGCTCTTCGACGATCACCACCAGAACGTCGCGGTCGAGCTCGACTCGAACATCTTTGAAAAAACCAGTCGCAAACAGGCTGCGAACCGACTCGGTCACAACCTTTTCGCTGACGCGGTCTCCAACCCGAATGGGTAGATAAGAGAAGATGGTGCCGGGCTCGATTCGCTGAAGGCCCTCCACCCGAACGTCGCGAACAACAATTCCCTCGCCCGCAAGTGGCACGGGCCTGGCCTCTGAACCGGGTGCTGGCTCGGTATCGGATGCGGGAGGCGCACTGGGCATTCTGACCTGTGCGGACACGGGGGCCACGCTGCCCGCCAGAAACGCCAGGGCAATTAAACCTATGGGGGCCTGCTGCACAACCGGTTTTATCTTCAAGCTATGGACCAAAGAATCGAGTGAAATCGTTGAATAACGCCAAGCCCGTGAGGCCCAGCACCATGGCCAACCCAATTCTCTGGCCCGCCTGTTGGATGCGATCGGACAAGGGCCGACCACGGACAAACTCCACGCAATAATACAGGAGGTGCCCTCCATCGAGCATCGGTATCGGCAACAGATTGAGCACCCCGATACTCACACTGACCAGTGCCAGGAAGCTCAGAAAGGCAGTCCAACCAATCGATGCCGACTGGCCGGCGGCCTCTGCAATCGCCACCGGTCCGTTGAGTTGGCGCCACGAGAGCTCTCCGGTCACCATTCGATACAGCGCCTGAATCGACAACAGAGAAATCTCGTAAGTTCGGGTGACCGCGCGAGCAACCGACTCCATAGCGGAGGCGTCCTGACGAACGAATCGGGGCTGGACCCCCACGCCCATCCCAATGATGTACTGACCACTTGGTCCAATCACTGGGCTAATGGTCACGCGGCGCTCGGAAGCAGGGCGCTCCTCGCCGGGTGAGCCCGCAATGGTGTCGACCAATAACAATTCAACGGGTGCACCGCCCGATGCCCGAACAAGCGTCACCAAGTCTTGGGGCCGAAGCACCGTCTGGCCAGCAGCGCTAAGAACCACCATGCCCTCGGCCAGACCCGCCTTGGCTGCTGGGCCATCGGGCTGCACGCCCGTGACTCGAACACCAAATGACCGGGGCGAGAGCCCAAGCGTGGCCATGCGCTGATCCGGTGAAGTGATGCCTTCAGGCCCATTGGCAAATACGAGTGGGACTGTCCGCGTGGAGCCGTTTGCGTCAATCACTGTCAGGGAGATCGACTCCGAGGGCGAGGCGATCAGTTGACGAAAGACCTGCCAGCGAACCTCGTTGAAACTCTGCACCGAGCGGCCCGAGACCTCTGCAACCCGGTCACCCTCGCGGAGGCCCGCTTGGCCAGCAACCGACTCAACAGCAGGTGCCGCCAACTCGGTGGCCGGCTCCCAACGACCATTCTGTGCCAGTGCCCAAAAGGCGAAGAACGCGAAAATAAAGTTTGCAAGAGGCCCAGCCGAGACGATCCATGCCCTCTGGGCAAGCGACTTGCTGTGAAATGAATCCTTCTCGCCAAAAAAAGTACCCGACTGGGGCTCCTCGGGTGCGCTTGTGTCCCACATCTTCACGTAGCCCCCGAGCGGCAAAGCGCAGACGGCCCATTCACAGCCACGGCGATCCGCACGTGAGAAAAGAACAGGGCCAAACCCAATCGAGAACCGAACCACCCCAACCCCCACAGAGCGGGCCGCGAGGTAGTGGCCCATCTCGTGAACAAATACCAGCAATGCAATCGCAAAGAGGAAAGAGAGAATGGTCATGATTGTTCGTTCATCGAAATCCAATGACTGGTCATCGTGCGCGCCTCGCGATCGATCTGAACCACATCGTCTAGAGAACCTGGCTCCGGAAATCGCCCCTCAAGGGCATCGAGAACAGCCTCGACGCCATCCTGAATCTGGCCAAAACAGATGCGGCCCTCCAAGAATGCATCAACCGCCTGCTCGTTGGCCGCATTGAAGATATTACTCGCGGCCTGTCCCGATTCAAGGCAGTTCGCTGCAAGACGCAGTGCGGGAAAGCGAACCGGGTCTGGCGGCTCAAATCGGAGGCTGCCCACCGTGGCCCAGTCCAAGTAATTAGAGCCACTCTCAATTCGATCGGGCCAGGCCAGTGCATTGGCAATGGGCGTGCGCATATCAGGTGGCCCAAGCTGCGCAATGGTCGAGGCATCAGAGAACTCGACCATCGAGTGAACAATACTCTCGGGGTGGACCACGATTTGGATTTCCTGCGGGGCCAGTGCAAAAAGCCAATGGGCCTCAATCCACTCCAAGCCCTTGTTGGCCATGGTGGCCGAGTCCACAGTGATCTTCTTGCCCATCGTCCAATTGGGATGCTTGAGTGCCTGGGCCACAGTGGCCGATCGAATCGACTCCAGGGGCCACTCACGGAAAGGCCCCCCCGAGGCAGTGAGCAAGACACGTCGAACGTGTTCGGGCCGGTTAAAGCAGCGGTATTGAGAGCCGAGGGCCTGGAAGATGGCGTTGTGTTCACTGTCGATCGGGAGAATGGTTGCGCCCGAATGAACGGCGGTGTCCACGAGAAGACTCCCCGCGCAGACCATGGCCTCTTTGTTGGCTAGCAGCACCCGCTTGCCGGCGCGTGCGGCGGCGAGTACCGAAGGCAGACCAGCAACACCCACAATTCCCGCAACCACAGTGTCTACATCGCTGAGCTGGGCGAGTTCCTCGAGGCCAGCCGAACCCGAGACAATGAAAATCTCTTTGTGCAGACGGGTGCCGAGATACTTTCGGAATGCCTCGGCCGCACCCGAGTCCGCCAGACAAACCACCTTCGGATGGAATTCCTCGACGAGCTTGAGCAGTCCCTCGGCGTCCCGGTTCGCAGAGAGGGCAATGACGCGAAAACGCTCGGGGTGGCGACGCACAATGTCGAGGGTGCTCGAGCCGATAGAGCCCGTGGCTCCGAGGATTGCAAGTCTTTGCGGGCGATCGGCGGGCTTTTTCAAACTCAACCCCTGCCCATTGAGACGGCAAAGAAAACCACTGAAAATGGAAGCACCGCCAAGAGCGCATCCACCCGATCAAAGACGCCTCCATGCCCCGGTAGGATCCAGCCCGAGTCTTTCACGTTGGCCTGCCGCTTCAGGAGCGATTGATGCAGGTCGGCGACCACAGAGACACCGGTAATGACAAAGGTGGACACCAAGAGATAGACCAGGCCGGCCTGGTCAAGTAGAAAGGCCGCCCAACTGGCGTCCCAGTAAATACCAGAGACCCAGACGTAAATAAGATTGCCAAGCACCGCACCGCCCACCCCCGCCCAGGTCTTGCCGGGACTGACACGAGGCGCGAGCTTCGCACCGCCAATCAGTCGACCGCTGAAGTAGGCGGCGGTGTCAGCGATCCAGACCAATAGGAGCACGGAGAGCAGAAAGGCCAATCCCTCCAGCCGAGCAAGCCAGATCGCAAGAAAACAAGCCACGCAGAACAACAACGCGTAGAAGAGCCCCCACCACCCGCGCGGAGAGCCAACCCGCCACATGGAAACACCCATCAAAAGCAACCAGACCAGGCAAGCCGGAAGGAGCAGCCAGGCGGCGAAGTCCCAGGGGTTTAGAAATGGGTCGAGCAGGATGGGCGAGAGTAGCGCCAGCAAAAAAAGGGGTGCTGCCCAGCGGGGGCCAGCCGGAAGATTGAGCAAATCGGCCCACTCCTTGAGGGTCCAAGCAAGTGCAACCAATATCGCCAACATGAACCAAGTGGTGCTCAGCCAGAGGCCTGCTGGAAGCCAAAAGGCAAGCAGGATTGCGGCAGTTAAGACCCGGAGTCGCATGCTGGCTCAGAGGCCAGTTGCGCCGAGGTACGACCGAATCGGCGCTCCCGACGGGCATACGACTCGATGGCAAGGTCGAGGGCCTGCGCATCGAAATCGGGCCAAAGCGTATCGGTGAAGTAGAACTCTGTGTAGGCCAACTGCCACAACATGAAATTGCTCACGCGCTCTTCGCCGCCTGTGCGAATGAAGAGATCGGGCTCGGGGAGGTCTGCCAAGCAGAGTTCCCGCGCAAGGGCCTCCTCGGGGATGGGTCTTGATGCCAGTGCGAGCTCGGGTTGGACATCGAGCATGCGGCGAACGGCCTGAAGAATGTCCCACCTCCCACCATAGTTCACTGCCACGGTGAGCGTGAATCGATTGTTTCCGGCGGTCTGGCGCTGCGACTCCGCTATGGCCGCCTGAAGTTTCTGTGAGAAGGCCGATAGATCGCCAACCACTCGTAACTGCACGCCATTGGCATTGAGGGCCTTGACCTCACGCTGGAGCACCATAAGGAAGAGCCCCATGAGGTAACTCACCTCTTCTTCAGGACGGCGCCAATTCTCGGAACTGAATGCAAAGACTGTGAGCGCGGAGACGCCCCGCTTCATGCAGGCCTCGACCGCGACTCTGAGCGCAGCCACGCCGCGCTCGTGCCCCGCCATGCGGGGGAGGTGGCGCTGCGTGGCCCATCGGCCATTGCCATCCATAATCACCGCGATATGCCGCGGAACCGAAGAGACTTCGGGTACAACCAATGTGGAGCTCTCGGGGCGACTGGCCATGTTTATACAGTCATGATCTCTGACTCTTTCTGAGTCAGGGCCTTGTCAATATCGGCAACGAATCGATCGGTGAGCTTTTGAACGTCCTCTTGGGCCCGCCGCTCGTCATCCTCGGAGATGAGTTTGTCTTTCACCAGCTTCTTGAGCTGTTCATTGGCATCACGCCGAATATTGCGAACAGCAATCTTGCCCTCCTCACCGTCGGTCTTGATGACCTTGACCAATTCCTTGCGCCGTTCTTCCGTGAGAGCAGGCATGGGCACTCGAATGGTATCGCCCGAGGCCGCGGGGTTGAGGCCGAGATCGGAGTCCCGAATGGCCTTCTCGACCGTGGCTACCATCTTCTTCTCCCATGGGCTGACGCCGATGGTTCTCGCATCCAGTAGCGTGAGTGTCGCCACCTGCGAGAGTGGAGTGGGATTGCCGTAGTAATCAACGGTTAAGTTCTCGAGGAGTCCGGTGTGGGCGCGCCCCGTACGAATCTTCGAGAGGCTCGCCTTTAAGGAATCAAAGCTGCGGTTCATCTTCTGCTCAGCGGACTGACGCACTTCTTGAACGCTCATCTCAAACGATCTCCTATTGGGCTAGACATGCACCAGCGTTCCCTCTGAGGCCCCCATCAGGGCGGCCATGAGCGCGCCCGGCTTAAAGACACTGAGAACGCGGATTGGCAGTTTCTGATCACGACAGAGAGCGAATGCGGTTGCATCCATGACCTTGAGGTCTTTGGCCATGACCTCATCAAAGCTAATGGCCTCGTATCGAGTGGCCGAAGGGTCTCGAACTGGGTCGGCAGAATAGATGCCGTCGACCTTCGTTGCCTTTAGAACAATCTGCGCGCCGATCTCTGCGCCGCGAAGGGCGGCCGCAGTGTCGGTGGTGAAGAAGGGATTGCCGGTGCCTGCTGCGAAAATAACCACCTTGCCCTCTTCGAGGTAGCGAATGGCCTTGGGGCGAATATAGGGCTCGACCACCTGATCGATTCGCAGGGCCGATTGGACCCGAGCCTCGAGACCAGACTGCCGCATGGCGTCTTGAAGCGCCAGGGCGTTCATGACCGTGGCAATCATCCCCATGTAATCGGCCGTGGCACGGTCCATTCCTTCTGCGCCCAGTGCCACCCCACGAAAGATATTTCCGCCACCAATCACGACAGCCAGCTCGGCGCCACGGGCCACCACTGTCGCGATCTCTGCAACGATGCCATCGATGGTGGCCTTGTTGATGCCATAGGGATCCGATCCCATCAGGGCCTCCCCAGATAGCTTCAGGAGAACCCTGCGGTAGACCAGTGGCGGAACTTGCGCTGTCACTCTATTGATCGCCCCTTCAGTCGCATGCCGAAGACCGCTTAGGCCGCCCGGGCAGCGGCCTGCTGGGCAGCTACCTCAGCAGCAAAGTCGGTGACCTTCTTCTCAATGCCCTCTCCGACAATGAAAAGCACGAAACCGGCGATGCTGGCGTTGCGGGCCTTCAAGAGCTGCTCAATGGTCTGCTTGCCATCTTCGGCCTTCACGAAGACCTGACCCAGTAGTGTGACCTCTTTGAGAAACTTGGCCACGGCACCCTCGACCATCTTGGCCACAATCTCGGCGGGCTTGCCCGACTCGGCCGCCTTCTCAGTAGCAACTCGGCGCTCGGCCTCAATCAGCGCCGAATCCACGCCCGATGAATCAAGTGACTTGGGCTTCGACGCTGCGATGTGCATGGCCAGGTCTCGACCAAGTGCCTCATCACCGCCCACCAAATCGAGCAGGACCCCGATCTTGGAGCCCCCGTGGATGTAAGAGTAGAGCTTGCCCTTGGCCTGCACACGAACAAAGCGACGAAGGGTTAGGTTCTCGCCGATCTTTCCAACCAGTGCGGCACGAACCGATTCAACCGTTCCCCCTGCCAGAGGAAGTGAGGCCAACGCAGAGGGATCTGCAACATCGGTGGTGCGAACCAGCCCGGCAACATCCTTCGCGAATGCCAAGAAGTCATCGTTCTTGGCCACGAAATCGGTCTCGCAGTTGACCTCCAGAATGGCGCCAGTCTGGCCCTCAATCGATATACCAACGACCCCCTCTGCAGTGACACGCGTGGCGGCCTTGCTTGCCTTGGAGCCGAGACGAACCCGAAGGATCTCCTCTGCCTTGTCCATGTCGCCATCGGCCTCACTGAGGGCCTTTTTGCACTCCATCATTGGGGCGTCTGTTTTCTCTCTTAACTCTTTGACCATCGAAGCGCTGATTTCAGCCATCGTTTCCTCCAAAATTCGTTCATTAAAAAAAAGGGGCTCGTGAGCCCCTGGGACCGGCGAGAACCTTAGGCCGGCTGGCCTTCGCTCACCTCCACAAATTCCTCTGCCTCCTGCACTGCGACCACTACCTCAGAGACCGCCTGGGACTTGCCCTCGATAATCGCGTCGGCGATTGCACGTGCATAAAGTCGAACGGCACGGCTCGCGTCGTCATTGCCAGGAATCACGTAATCCACGCCCTCGGGGGAGTGGTTGGTATCGACGATGGCCACCACCGGCACGCCAAGCTTGTTGGCCTCTTGGAGCGCAATCTTGTGATAACCGACGTCCACGATGAACAACGCATCGGGGAGGCCGCTCATGTCTTTGATGCCGCCGAGGGTCTTGTTGAGTTTGTCCAGCTCGCGCTCGAACGAGAGTGCTTCCTTCTTCGACATCCGCTCCAACCCACCGTCGGCCGAGAGGGCCTCCATGTCCTTGAGGCGCTTGATCGAAGTCTTAACCGTCTTGAAATTTGTGAGCATGCCACCCAGCCAACGCTGGTCAACATAGGGCATTCCAGCGCGCGTGGCCTCCTCTTGAATGATTTCCCTGGAGGCACGCTTGGTGCCCACAAACATCACCGTGCCCCGACGAGAGGACAACTGGCGAATGAACTTGAGTGCATCGGCCATGTTGGCCACGGTGGCTTCCAAGTTAATGATGTGAATCTTGTTGCGATGGCCGAAAATAAACGGGGCCATGCGAGGATTCCAAAAGCGGGTCTGGTGACCGAAGTGCACACCAGCCTCGAGCATTTCACGCATTGATACGGACATAATCTTTTTCTCCTGCAAGGGTTCAAAATGACGGGAGGCGCCGTTCCTAGAGAGAAACACCCTTGCGCGCCTCCGATTGGCGATCGACAATAAGAGAGCACCATGCCCTCATTCGCCGTCGCCTCTTTTGGATTGACGAAAAACCTAGTAATGTTAACAAGTTATGGCCGTTTCAATCAAATCAGCTCACGACATCGAAGGCATGCGCCTTGCAGGCCGGCTTGCGTCAGAAGTTCTTGATTTTATTGCGCCTTATGTCAAGCCCGGGGTCACCACCGAGGAAATCGACCGGCTCTGCCACGATTACATGGTCAACGTTCAACAGACCATCCCTGCCCCCCTCAACTACTGCCCACCGGGCTACACCCCGTATCCCAAGTCGGTCTGCACCTCGGTGAACCACCAGGTCTGCCACGGCGTCCCCGGCCCCAAGGTATTGAAATCCGGCGACATCCTCAATGTCGACGTCACAGTCATCAAAGACGGCTACCACGGGGACACCAGCCGAATGTTCTATGTTGGCCCCGCCTCGGTCGGTGCGCAACGCCTCTGCGAGATCACCCATGCCTGCATGTGGAAGGGAATTGAGCAGGTGGCGCCCGGCCGCACCCTCGGTGACATCGGCCACGCAATCCAGCGCCATGCCGAGGCCAACGGCTGTTCGGTTGTAAGAGAGTTCTGCGGCCATGGAATTGGCAAAGTCTTCCATGAAGATCCCCAGGTGCTCCACTACGGGCGGCCGGGAACCGGCATGCGACTCTCGCCCGGCATGACATTCACCATCGAGCCCATGATCAACGCGGGGCGCCCCGAGGTTCGGGAGTTGGCAGATGGCTGGACCATCGTCACCAAAGACCACAGTCTCTCGGCACAGTGGGAGCACACGGTTCTGGTGACACAAGAAGGCTTTGAGGTGCTTACGGTGTCTCCGGGAAGCCCCGATTGGCAGCGTTGTCAGGGCGCGGCCGTCGACGCCACCATGGCCTCATAGAGCCCCAAACGGCCCGATCCAGCGCCCAGCCGCCCATCGAAGTGGCCTCCGTCTCAGCCGCCCCAGAGAAAGAACCCGTCCTCACCGCCCGCGCCTCAACTCGCGCGGCAAGAGAGCGCAATGCCCTGGGATGGAAATCGCATGGCAAGCCTCGCGGGCTGATGCGAGAGCTGTCCAACGATATCGATCAAATTGTCTTGCTGCTCTGGGAACAGGCAGCGGTTCCGGGTGCCTCCCTTATTGCCGTGGGTGGTTATGGCAGGGGTGAACTTGCGCCCTACTCGGACCTTGATCTGCTCATCCTCACCGACGGAAAAACCACAGACAACGAGTTGAGCGGGCCGGTCGCCGCCTTTGTATCGTCCCTATGGGATGCGGGCCTGGACGCCGGCCACAGCCTGCGCAGTATCGACGAATGTGTAGCCCAGGCGCGTGCCGATCTCACCGTTGCAACGGCCTTGCTGGAGAGTCGTGCACTCGCCGACCCCACCGGTCTTCACCCTGCCTTGGTCGAGGCCTGGCGCACACAGATCCCCGTGGCCTCGTTTGTGCAAGGCAAGCTCCTGGAGATGCGGCAGCGGCACAGCCGATTCAACGACACACCCTATTCACTCGAGCCCAATGTCAAAGAGAGCCCAGGCGGACTGCGAGACTTGCAGGTTCTGAACTGGATAAGCGCTGCACTGGGGCTGGGGCGCGGTTGGTCCGACCTCGTCACCGAGGGGCTGCTGACAAGCTATGAGTCCACCCAACTGCAGCAGCAAGAAGCCATTCTTCTAACGATTCGTGCACACCTGCATACATCGGCGGGTCGTCGGGAGGACCGCCTCGTATACGACCTCCAGACCCTGGTTGCGGAATCCCTTGAGTGCCAACCCGTCCGGGGCAAACGGCTCAGCGAGGTTCTGATGCAACGCTACTATCGGGCTGCAAAACTGGTGAGACAGGTCACCACCGTCTTGCTTGCAAACCTCGAACCTCGCTTGCAGCATTTCGACAACATCGGGTCGGGTCGGACAGGCACCGAGGCCGGCATTGAAGCGACGCCATCTCGACCACTGGCCCCCGACTTCTGTGAGACACGTGGCCTGCTCGACATCACCGATGAGACCCTCTTCGAGAGACGACCCGAGGCCATCCTTCAGGCATTCATATTGATGGCCAGGGAGTGCCCCCGCCTGGGCATGACCGCGCGTGCCTTGCGTTCACTCTGGCATGCCCGTGAACTGGTCGACCGCCCATTTCGTGAGTCACCAGAGAATCGGGCCGCATTTCTCTCGCTGCTGCGCGAACCGAGGGGTGTCCTGCATGCGCTGCGGATCATGAACGATCTCGGCATTCTGGGTCGGCTATTGCCCGTCTTTCGGCGAATCGTTGGCCAAATGCAGCATGACCTTTTCCACGTCTACACAGTGGATCAACACATTCTTCAGGTCATACGAAATCTCAGGCGGTTCAGCCTGCCTGAGCATGCCCATGAATTCCCGCGAATGACCTCACTTATGCAAGAGTTCGGCGAACCTTGGAAGCTTTATCTGGCAGCGCTGTTCCATGACATCGCCAAGGGCCGAGGGGGCGACCATTCCGAGCTCGGCGAAGCCGAGGTCAAACGCTTCTGCCGTCAATTCAAGATTGACACCCCCACCACGGACCTCCTAATGTTCCTCGTTCGCCACCACCTGACCATGTCGAGCATGGCGCAGAAGGAAGACCTTGCGGACCCGGGCGTCATTCAACGATTTGCTGCAATTGTTCAGACTCAGCAGCGGCTGCGCGCGCTCTATCTGCTGACAGTGGCCGATATTCGTGGCACCAGCCCCAAGGTCTGGAATAACTGGAAGGCCAAACTACTGGAAGATCTCTTCGACCGAGCCGAGCAACTCATTAACTCTCAGGGATCGGAGATCGATGCGACCACACTGCACACCAATGCAGTGAGCCACAAACGAGAGCTGGCTCTTCAACAACTCAAGTTGGAAGCCAAAGACATTGATGCCGTCATCGCATTCTGGCGAGGACTTGGACTGCAATATTTTTTAAGTCACGATGCCAATGAAATCGCCTGGCATGCGCGCAACCTGGTCGGGCGCGAGGACTCCGCCCTGCCCCGAGTCTTTGCGCGCATCGCGCACGATGAACTGGGCATTCAGCTGGTCGTCTATCAGCAAGACTCTGAAGACCTTTTCGCTCGAATCACCGAGTTTCTCGATCGCCAGGGCCTGCCCGTTTTAGAGGCTCGAATTCACACCACTCCCAACGGCTTCGTACTCGACAGCTTCCTTCTCAATCCCTCGCAATTCGAGGGACAAGAGCGAGAGATGCTGACCGTTGTATCTGCAGGACTCAGAGAGCACCTGATGCAAAGCCGCCCGCTTGGCGAACCCAGCCAAGGGCGCCTCTCTCGTCGGTCCAAGAGTTTTCCCATCCACCCCAGCGTTCAGCTGGTGATGGATGAGACCGCACAACACCTTGTTCTTTCGGTTACCGCGGCGGATCGGCCCGGACTCCTCTATCGAATTGCCCGCTGCCTATCGGCTGAACGGATCTCCTTGCGCTCAGCCCGCATCAACACCCTTGGTGAACGGGCCGAGGACCACTTTCTACTGGAGTCGCGTGGACTCGAGACCGAACGCCAGCGAGTAGCGCTCGAGACCGCCCTGCTCAACGTTCTGCAAGATGCTGGCGCAGCCATGCCTGAAAGTCGGTCCCTTCCTGTGCGTGCCGCATTGCAAGGGTGACGGTTGCCCGCAGGTAACCCTGCTTGGAGCCGCAGTCGAACCGCGTGCCCTCATACCGATACGCCAACACGGGTTCGTCATCGAGAAGTTTGGCAATGGCATCGGTGAGTTGAATTTCACCACCGGCACCCGGTGTCTGCTGCTCAAGAATTCCAAAGATGCGCGGCGAGAGCAGATAACGTCCGGTCACCGCAAGGGTCGAAGGCGCATCGGCGGGTTTTGGTTTTTCGACAATTGAGACCACCCGCTCGGTCCGTCGACCCCAAGGCTGGCTCGCCACAATTCCATATTTCGATGTCTCGTCGCGCGGGACATCCTGGACCGCGATGACACTGGCCCGGTGCTCGGCATACAAGGCGGTCATCTGCGCCATAACGGGCAGCCCGCCTTCTCCTGTGTCCATGAGATCGTCGGCCAGAATGACCGCAAAGGGCTCATCACCAATGACAGGCTGCGCACAGAGCACTGCGTGGCCGAGACCCAGTGGTTCCGGCTGGCGAATATAAATGCAGTGAATGCTATCGGGTGCAACACTCTGCACCACCCGCAAGAGCTCGTGCTTGTTCTTTGCCGCCAGCTCGGCTTCCAGTTCAACCGCCTTGTCAAAGTGATCCTCAATGGCGCGCTTGGATCGCCCGGTGATAAAAATCATCTCGGTGATTCCCGCTGCAGCAGCCTCCTCCACCGCATACTGAATCAGTGGCTTGTCGACCACCGGCAGCATCTCCTTCGGGCTCGCCTTGGTGGCCGGTAGGAATCGGGTGCCAAGCCCCGCAACAGGAAAGACGGCCTTGCGCACCGCCTGATTCGGAATACTCGCCATGCCCCTGCTCCCTCAATCGCCCCCTTGGGCCTCTTCAACCAACTTTAGGAAATCCTGCTCACTCATTACTGCCACCCCAAGACTCTCGGCCTTCGCGAGTTTCGAGCCTGCATCGGCCCCCGCAATCAAAAAGCCAGTCTTCGCAGAAACCGAACCCACCACCTTCCCACCAAGCCGCATGACCCAGTCAGAGGCTGCGTCACGTGTCATGGTCGAGAGGGTACCAGTCAAGACCACCGTTCGGCCGGAGAGTGGACCCGCCTGCGCGGGGGCCACGGCGGGACGGTCATCGACCTGGGGGAACTCAATCTGCCCCGCGAGTCGATCGACCTCTTGAGATTGCAAAGGCTCGGCAAAGAAATTGACAACCGACTCGGCCACCACCGGGCCGACATCGGGGGCCTGCATCAGCGAGGCCTGATCCGCTTGGCGCAAACGCTCCAGAGACTGGAAATGCAGGGCGAGGTCCCGTGCTGTGCGCTCTCCCACATGCCGAATGCCCAGGGCATAGATAAACCGAGAGAGGCTCGTCTTCCTCGAGCGGTTGATCTCATCAATAAGATTTTGTGCAGACTTGTCGCCCTCCCGCTCGAGCCCAGCAATGTCAACAAACCGAAGCGAATAGAGATCAGAGATACGAGAGACCAGCCCCGCCTCGAGGAGTTGAGAAATCCGTTTCTCCCCGAGTCCCTCGATATCCATCGCGCGTCGATGCACAAAATGCTCGATGGCCTGGCGTTGCTGGGCGGGGCATGAGAGGCCAGAAACGCATCGATGGGCCGCCTCCCCCTCGACGCGCTCGATGGGTCCCTGGCAGGCGGGGCATCGAAGGGGCCACTCAAACGGCTTTGCCCCCGGCGGACGGAGGGCATGAATTGCACCGAGAACCTCGGGAATAACATCGCCGGCACGGCGAACCCAGACCATGTCCCCCACGCGGATGTCTTTGCGATGAAGTTCATCGGCATTGTGAAGCGTGGCATTGCTCACCATGACCCCTGCCACACGAACCGGATCGAGACGTGCCACCGGTGTGAGGGCGCCCGTGCGGCCCACCTGGACATCGATGGCCAGTAGCCGCGTAGAGACCTCTTCCGCAGGAAACTTGTAGGCCACCGCAAAGCGCGGCGCACGCGAGACAAACCCCGCCTTCTCCTGCAACGCGAACGACTCGAGTTTGATCACCACCCCATCAATCTCAAAATCGAGCGCTTCCCTCCCCGCTTGAATCTCGCTCACAAATTCCCAGACTCCATCAAGACCCACTTCTTGCGCGCGTTGACTTGCAACTGGCAACCCCATGGCACCAAGCCACGCCATGGCCTCACTGTGACTCTTGGGCATCAGGTCTGACTCGCTCACAACGCCGAGCCCATAGACCACAAAACGAAGTGGCCGCGCGGCGGTAATCGCTGAATCGAGTTGGCGAAGGCTGCCTGCAGCGGCATTTCGGGGATTGGCAAAGACCTTGCCCCCAGCCTTCTGCTGCATCGCATTCAAATTGTTGAAGTCGGTCTTTGCCATGAAGACTTCACCTCGCACCTCGAGAACCCGGGGCACCCTGGCCGATACGGCTGGTTTGGACGTGCCTTGGTCAAACGAAGCCACGCTGGCGTCCTGGATTCGACGTGGCAGATTGCGAATGGTGCGCACGTTCTCAGTGACATCCTCCCCAATCGAACCATCGCCGCGCGTGGCGGCCTGCACCAGCAACCCATGCTCGTATCGAATACTGACAGCGAGCCCATCTACCTTGGGCTCACAGGCAAACGCCAAGCCCTCGGCCGACGCCATGCCCAGAAGCGTTGCGAGTCGCTCACCGAACTGAGAGAGCTCCTCCTGCCCAAAGACATTGTTGAGCGAGAGCATGGGCAACGCATGTTCGACTTGTTGGAACTCTCGAGCGGCGGAATAACCCACCCGCTGAAGTGGAGAGTCTCCGGCGACACTACTCCCCGTCCCCGAGAGCTGCGACTCGAGCGCCTCCAACTCCCGAACCAATGCGTCGTATTGCGCATCCGAGATTTCTGGGGAATCGAGCCCATGGTAGAGACGCTGGTGTCGCTCGATCTCCATGCGAAGCGCATTCAAACGCGCAAGGTCTCCACTGGGTTGGGTCGAGGATGTCACGCGCCTGCCTCGCTACACGCTACTGGAAAATAAGTCTTGAGAGCGGGCTTCCCGGCAATAAGCCGACATTCGCCAATGCCTTGGCCCGTTCTTGCACCTGCTCACGGATGACCGACTGCGCTTGTCGGGTCAGCACAATGTCTCGGTCGTCAACCAACTCCGCACCGAACCATTGCGCCATCTGATCGGACACCTCGAACATCGAATCGAGAACCTGCACTGGCTCTGTGGCCCTGGGCAAATCGAGCAGCAGGCTGCAGAGGCGGCCCTGGTCTCCTGGCAAGACGCTGAATTGAACTTCTGAATCGGCCCCCACCATTGAGAATCGGCCCTCCCCCCGCTCCTGAAGCCCGCACTGACGCCAGGCCGATGAAAAGGCCTCAACGGACGGCGGAGCGTCCGTGACCAAGTGGAAGGCCAACTGACCATCCAAATCAGACATGGCCATCTCTGCGTCTCGGGAGAGACCATGGGCCTCCGCAAAGGTTTTGATTCCCTCGGGTTTGACGCCAAATCGCTTGCCGATCTCGAATAAGCGCTCGACAAACACAGTGTGTTCGGCCAGGGAGAGTGGCCCCTGTCGAGTGCAGAGCAACAAGGAGACCCACAGGGCCCCATCGCGTCCAAATCGCATGGGCTTGCTGCCGCAACGCATTCGATTGGAGACCATCTCGACCCAGGCCGGCCCCTGCGACTTGTCCACTCGAAAGAACACCGGCCATTCAAACAGCTCATTGGGAACGAGTTCCTCTAGTCCATCCGCACGCGCAGTGGCCAATGTGGACGCCGGCCCAGACCACCAGTGAGAAGCGGGATCACGACGAACCGGGTTGAGTTGCTCCAGTCGCCTGCGCTCGGAGCGATTGACCCACCAGACAGCAACCATGACCGCAAGGCCGAGGGTCACCAATAGCAGTGGGAGTGAGTCGGGCGGCGGCAACGGAGGCCCTTTGTGGTGGCGCTTAGGCCGCCTCTTGGACCGAGGCGCTGGCTGCGTCGAGGTCCACCGCGACCAGTCGCGACACACCCAACTCTTGCATCGTCACTCCAACAAGATGCTCTGCAAGGGCCATTGAAATCTTGTTGTGGGTGATGAAAATAAACTGGATCTGGCCCGACATCTCTCTCACCAGATTGCAGAGTCGCTCAGTATTCGGGTCATCGAGAGGCGCATCCACCTCATCGAGCATGCAAAACGGCGCCGGATTGAGTTGGAAGAGCGCGAAGACCAGGGCCGTTGCCGTCAACGCCTTCTCGCCACCCGAGAGCAAATGAATCGTCACGTTCCTCTTGCCCGGTGGCTGGGCCATGACCTGAACACCGGCGTCCAGAATCTCATCGCCGGTGAGCACAAGCCGCGCCTCTCCACCACCGAACAGAGTTGGAAAGAGTCGCGAGAAATTCTGATTAACCGTATCGTAGGTATCCTGCAGCAGCGCTCGGCTCTCGCGATCAATCTTGCGAATTGCATCCTCGAGCGTCTCTACCGCCTCGGTGAGATCGGCGGCCTGTGAGTTCAAAAAGCCCTCTCGCTCGCGAGACTGCTCGAGTTCACTCAGCGCAGCAAGATTCACAGGACCAAGTGCCTCGATCTCGCGTGCAAGCCGGTTGATGTCTGCCTGAAGTGATGACGGACGTGGCAACCCAGGAGGCGGCATCCCTCCCTCCCACTGTGCCGTTACCGTTGCAAGGTCAATGTTGGTATCCGCGATCTGCTGTTCAATCTGTTCGATGGTTGCAGTGGCAGATGCAATCGCCACCTCAACAGCCGACATCGATTCGCGCAAGGGAATGGCCTTTCTCTCAATCGCAAGCCGAGACTCATCCATGGTGCGAAGGCGATCGGCAGAGGCATCCACAACTGCCCGGGCCTGGGACAACCGCCGCTCCACCTCAACTCGCTTCTCCAGCAGGGTCTGCAGTTGACTCTGCGACAACGCTGCCTCCGCATCGGTCAACTCCCGCTGCGAGGCGGTTTGGCGATCGAGGGCCTCTTGGCGGCGACGCGCAAGGTCATCGATCTGTGTGCGAACTGAATTGGCCTGTCCCTCTGCCGTTCTCTCTTCGAGGCGCGCCTCTTGAAGGGATGATTGCGCGGCCGAGAGCGACTCACGTAGGCCGCGACACTTTGACTCGGCCTCGGCCAACCGAACCTCGGTTTCAGCCGATTGTTCGGCGAGACCCGCCAATCGAATGACGAGGTCTTCCTTGACGCGACCCATCTCCTGCAGGCGCTGCACCAGGCCTTCGAGTTCGGCCTGGGCCTCGAGAATGCTGCGGTCGATCTCCTTCTCTGCAGCCTCCAGTCGCGTGGCCTTCTCCTGAAGCCTAACGGCAGTTAAGTCAAGTTCATGGGCGCGTGCCATTGCCTTGTCGATGGTCTGCTGCGCCGCCTCTCTGGCCTGACGCATCGCGACCAGAGCCTGATCACGTTCTGCAAGACGAGCAGCCGCCTCGGCCTGCTGAATCTCGGCCGATCGAACCGCTGCCGCCAAATCGCGAACCCGATCGCGCTGCCCCAAGAGTGCCGAGTGGTCGGCCTTCGAGTCACCGGGAATCGTGATGTGAGTCCGCCCAACGGCCAGCCCCTCGGGCGTGACCAACATCTCATTGGCCTGAAGGGCGTTGCGGCGGCCCATCGCCTCAGAGAAATCCTTGGCCTGAAACATGCCAGCCAGCCACAGCCTCGCCATGGCGGCGCCTGCATCGTCTCCCCGAACTGCCATCGCCAGTGGCGCCATTCCTGCATCGCGAGGACTCGGTGAGACAACAGATTCATTTCGCTCGAAGACCGTGAGCCGCTCCGGTGGCTTTAACGAAGTCCAGTCATTGGCAACATTCAAGGATTCAATGGGGATTGCAGTCAGGCGGTTCTCGAGCATCGCGCCCACAGCCACCTGCCAACCCTCTTCAACTTTCAGGCCCGCCCAGAGCATTTTCTCTTTGGCCCAAGACTGTGATCGAGTCCACTCAAGCAGGCCACCCTGACTCTCCATTGCGGCGAGTAGGCTCTCTTGTGCAGATCGCTCTGCCGCCCGGGTGGCCAGACGCTGATCCGCCTGCTGCAAATCGGCCCGGGCCTGCTCCTGTTCCTGCTGCGCTGTGGCGATCTGACCCACCGTCTCCTCGAGCTTTGCCTGGGCAGAAGCAATCAGAGATTGCGCCTCCTCCTGCTGAACACGAATCGAGGCCAGCGCAGTGGGATCCATTCTTTCTAGGGTGCCGCGCTCGACCGATTTGCGCTCAATGTGCGCCTCGAGGGTGTCTCGACGAGAAATGAGTTCCTGCAGCCGTGCGTCGTTGCCGCGCTGGTCAACCTGAAGGGTTGCAATCACCGCCCGCAATTCCTGCAGGGATGTCTCTTGCTCCTGTCTGCTCTCTTCCTGCGGATTGAGTTGCTCACGGGTCTCGGTGACCAGTGCCTCAAGTCGCATCATTTCGGCAAGGTGCCGCTCCAGGGCGGACTCTTGCTCTGCCAGGGCCGATCGCAACTCGTCCTCTTCCGCCACCAGTCGCTCGAGCGTTAGGGTCGACAAAGAGAGTGTCGCCGAAGCACGCTCCTTGGCCTGAGAGTGATTCTTGTCTTCAACTTCTTGCCGGGCCACCGCCGTATTGATCTCATAGAGCTCGGCCTGAACTTCCTGGCTCTGGGCCTGGTCTGCCTCCAGGGCCTGCCGAGCCTGCTCAATTTCAAGCTCCAAATGACGCAGTTCGGCCTGCTGCTGTTCCAAGTCGGTGAGCAGGCGAGAACGCTCCAAGGCCTGGGCGGATCGCGAGAGCTCGGACTCATGACGACGCACGGCCAACAACAAGGCCTGCTTGGATTGGCGCTCGCTGGACTTGTTTTGGAAGACTTCGGCGACTTGGGCCTGTGCCTCAAGCTGCTCGATTCGCTTGGTCAGTTCCTGGCGTATGTCATCGACCCTGGCAAGATTGCCTCGGGCATCGGAGAGCCGGTTCTCCGTCTCACGCCGGCGCTCTCGATATTTCGAGACCCCCGCGGCCTCTTCGAGGAAGACCCGAAGCTCCTCGGGTTTGGACTCGATGACTCGCGAGATCATTCCCTGGCCGATGATGGCGTAAGCACGTGGGCCGAGTCCGGTGCCCAAAAAGACGTCGTAGACATCCTTGCGCCTTACGTTCTGGCCATTGATTTGATAGGTGGATTGTCCATCGCGTGAGAGCACGCGCTTGACCGATAACTCCGCATACCGACCCCAGGGGCCACCGAGTCGTCCGGCAGAGTTATCAAATATGAGCTCAACGCTTGCGCGCCCCGCCGGCTTTCGGGTCGAGGAGCCATTGAAGATCACGTCATGCATGTTCTCACCGCGAAGCTCGGCCGCCCGGGACTCGCCCAGAACCCAACGAACCGCATCGATGACATTGGATTTACCGCAGCCATTGGGCCCGACAATTCCCACGAGCTGGCGCGAGACCTGCAACTGGGTCGGGTCAACAAAGGATTTAAAGCCAGAGAGTCGAAGCTGGGTTAAGCGCACGGGCGTGGGGGGCCAAGAGGCGAAAGAGAGCGGTTGGGTATAATAGCACTCGAGGGCGAGCCGTTATTTATCAGCAAAATTAAGCATTTAGCGGCTTTTTTTTACTAATAACCGTTAACTTACAGCATCTTTACTTATGCCCAGTCTGCCGAGTCGCGTCCTAGAGACCTTCCCCAATCCCGAGCCCAGTCGGGATTACTGGGTGCACATCGAAGTGCCCGAGTTCACCTGTCTATGCCCGCTGACCGGCCAGCCCGACTTCGCCCACTTCACCCTGGACTACATCCCAGACAACAAGAACTTGGAGCTCAAGGCGCTCAAGCTTTATATGTGGTCGTTTCGAAACGAAGGGGCGTTTCACGAGGCCGTCACCAACCAGATCACCAATGACATGGTGGCCGCCACCCAACCGCGCTACCTTCGGCTAACGGCCCGCTGGTATGTCCGCGGCGGAATCTTCACCACTGTGGTCACCGAGCACCGAAAGGCCGGTTGGTCTCCAGCGCCTCCAGTTTCTGTACCCGCCTTTTCGCAGCAACCCTCTACTGTGAATCCCGGCGCCGGTCTACCGTCGGCCAATAACTAATCTGAAAGCCCACTCACCTATGTCCAGCCACGCACCAAGCAACCGCCAATCAATTATTGAACAGGCCTGGGAGGACCGAGCCGCCATCAGCCCAAGCGCCGCTTCCAAAAACCTGCGCGATGTCGTGGAGTCCGTCATCGGCGAACTCGACGCCGGCAGCCTCCGAGTCGCTGAGCGAACCCCGCAAGGGTGGGTCACCCACCAGTGGATCAAGAAGGCCGTTCTTCTGAGTTTTCGACTCGAAGACAACCGGCCCATGCAGGCGGGTTCCCTGCAGTTTTATGACAAAGTCGCAACAAAGTTCGAGGGGCTCTCCGCCGATGCGCTCCAGTCAATGGGCATCCGGGTCGTGCCCCCAGCCGTTGCACGCCGTGGGAGTTTTATAGCACGCAACGCCATTCTGATGCCCTCTTACGTCAACATTGGTGCCTATGTCGGTGAAGGGACCATGGTCGATACATGGGCCACCGTTGGCTCCTGCGCCCAGATTGGGAAGAACGTGCACCTCTCGGGTGGTGTTGGCATTGGTGGGGTGCTCGAGCCCTTACAGGCCAATCCAACCATCATCGAAGACAACTGCTTTATTGGCGCGCGATCCGAAGTCGTTGAGGGCGTTATCGTTGAAGAGAATTCCGTGCTCGCCATGGGCGTCTTCATCAGCCAGTCCACCCGAATCTACGACAGAGCCACCGGCGAGACCTTCACGGGACGTGTTCCAGCAGGCAGTGTGGTGGTTCCCGGAAGCCTTCCCTCGGCCGACGGACGCTACAGCCTGGCCTGCGCAATTATTGTCAAGCGCGTCGACGCGCAGACTCGCGCCAAGACCAGCATCAATGACCTCTTGAGGGGTGACTAGCGTTGTCCGAAGCCCCGCGCATCGTACTCTTTGGCATCGTGGCCTGTGACCAGGTCCGCCAGGCCCGAAAGTGGCTCAAGGAGAAGGCGCTCGACTTCGACTTTCACGACCTTCGCAAAGAGCCGCCCGACCGAATACTGCTGCTTGATTGGCTCAAGCATATTCCGCACGACAGCCTCTTGAACCGACGGGGGCAGACATGGCGACAACTCCCTCTGGAGACCCGTCAGTCGGTGGTGGACCAGGCCACTGCAGTGGAGTTGCTCCTGGTCCAACCCATGCTGATTAAACGCCCCGTTTTAAGCTGGGGTCAACAACTCGCTGTGGGTTTTAATGCCGATTTGTATGAGAATCTTTTCTCTGCCCATCTGCTCGCTCGATCCACCACCAGCAACCCAACATGAGCCCAACACTTGCTGCAGCCCAGGAGTTAATTCGACGTCCTTCGGTCACACCGAAAGACGAGGGCTGCTGCCAATGGATCGCCAGCCGACTCGAACCTCTTGGATTCAAGTCGGAGATCATGCCCTATGGTGAGGTGACGAATCTCTGGGCGGTGCGTGAGGGCGGCCTCCCCGGGCCCACCCTTGTTCTGGCTGGCCATATCGATGTCGTTCCACCCGGCCCATTAGAGAAGTGGACCCATCCCCCGTTTGCCGCAGAGATTGCAGACGGCCAACTCTATGGACGCGGGGCCGCCGACATGAAGTCCTCGGTGGCTGCGTTTGTCACAGCATCGGAGTCGTTTATCAAGGCCAGAGGGCAGTTCAACGGCCGCCTTGCCTTTCTCATTACTTCCGACGAGGAGGGCCCCGCGATCGATGGCACCGTTCAAGTCCTGCGTGAGTTGGCCCATCGAGGCGAGCAACTCAACTACTGCCTCGTGGGAGAGCCCACCTCAAGCGCATCGCTTGGCGACACCATTAAGAATGGCCGTCGAGGGTCCTTGTCGGGTCAACTCACCATCTTTGGCAAGCAGGGCCACGTCGCCTATCCGCACCTTGCAGAAAACCCCATTCACCGGTTTGCACCCGCCCTGGCCGAGCTTGCTGCGATTCGATGGGACGATGGGAATCAGTACTTCCCTCCCACCACCTGGCAGGTCTCCAACATTCAATCGGGCACTGGCGCAACCAACGTGATTCCTGGCGCCCTCACTGCCGCCTTTAATTTTCGTTTCGCCACAGTAAGCAGCCCCGACTCGCTGAAGTCTCGACTCGAGGCCGTGCTCGACCGACATGGCCTTCAACACCAAATTGAATGGAATCTTGGTGGCGACCCATACCTCACCCCAGTTGGCACCCTCTGCGATTCCCTCCGTGGAGCAATCGCCAAAGAGACAGGAATCAAGGCCGAGCTCTCCACCACCGGTGGAACCTCCGATGGCCGTTTCATTGCCAAGCATTGTCGAGAAGTGGTGGAGTTCGGACCGGTCAACGCCACCATTCACCAGATCGACGAACGTATTGCGGTCGAGGCCCTCGATGGCCTTCATGCCATCTATCTCGAACTGATTACCGATCTGCTCGAGCGCAAGCCCGCGGCGATTGCCAGTCGCTAATTACTCATCCAACAGATGAGCCAGCTCATCGACTCGGGCGTGGGTTGGGCCTGCGAAAACTTGCAAACCATTGGGAATTGGATTGAGGCGATTGAATCGGCCATGACAGAGGACGACATCGGCCTCGGCCAAGGCACGCTCGACCCCTACGATGAAGCACGCTGGCTGGCACTCGGCGCACTTGGCCTGGCCGTTGATAGCGATGGCGAAATCGAATCGCGGGTGTTGTCTGAGTTGGAGCGAGGGCAGCTCTTTGCAGCCGCTGTTGAGCGAGTGCAATTGCGAATTCCAACCGCCTACATCCTCAAAGAGACTTGGCTGCTTGGCTATCGTTTTCGGGCCGATGCGCGCGCGATCATCCCTCGCTCACTTCTGGCCGAGCTGATTGTGTCACCCGAGTCGATGGATGGAAGCCCACCGCCCTGCGCAAAAATTCTTGACCTCTGTTGCGGGTCTGCGAGCCTGGCCATTATTGCCGCCCACCGCTTCCCCGATTGCCAAGTCACGGCCTTGGACATCAGCCCCGAGGCACTCTCGCTCGCACTCGAGAACGTGACCGACCATGGTCTCAAAGACCGAGTGCGGCTCATCGAGTCGGATCTGTTTGCCGGGCTCTCTTTGAGCGACTTGCGCCGGTTCGATCTGATTCTCTGCAACCCACCCTACGTGCCCGTGGATAAACACGAAGCCATGCCTGCCGAGTTTCAGCGGGAACCGCGTTTGGCCCTGGCGGCCGGTGCCGATGGAATGGAGGTGGTTGCGCGCGTGCTCGGCGATTTCCAACGCTGGCTGGCACCGGGGGGCCGGCTTCTGCTCGAGGTGGGACACGAGGGAGATGCCACCGACGACCTGCTCGATCTAGAATTCCCCTACCTCACTCCAATCTGGCTCGATACAAGCCAGACCAGTCATCAAGTTTTTATGTTGAAAGGCGCCCCATGATCAAGCTCTATACCTGGCCAACCCCCAACGGAAAGAAGATCTCGATTCTGCTCGAGGAGCTTCATATGCCCTATGAGGCCATCGCCATCGACATCGGCGCCGGCGATCAATTCAAGCCCGACTTCCTTGAAATCAGTCCCAACAACAAGATTCCTGCCATCGTGGACGAGGATGGTCCGAACAACGCGCCCATCTCGCTATTTGAATCGGGGGCCATCATGGTCTATCTGGCAAGCAAGGCCAATCAATTCCTTGGTCGCACCGACCGAGAGCGCTACGAAGTCTTGCAGTGGCTCATGTTCCAGATGGGTGGGTTCGGTCCCATGCTTGGGCAGGCCCATCATTTCAGGCTCTACGCACCACAGCCCATTGAGTACGCCATTGACCGCTACAGCAAGGAGGCCCAGCGCCTCTATGGCGTTCTCAACCTTCAACTAGAGAAGACCGGCTACCTGGCTGCGGGTCAGTACACCATTGCCGATATTGCGTGTTTTGCGTGGGCGGCCTCCCACGCCAACCAAGGCGTGGACCTCAACGATTTCCCGGCTGTGAAGGCCTGGTACGACAGGATCGCGGCCCGACCCGCAGTGACGCGTGGAATGGCTGTTCTGGCGGAACGCCGCCGTCCTCTCACGGACCCAACCGCCAAGAAACTCTTGTTTGGCCAATCGCCTCAGTCGTGAGACAGAGGTCCAGCCATCCGGTCTCGATCACCATTGGCGAGGCATTTTCCGCAGGCCAAGGCTTTGACGAGGTCATCGACGTTCGAAGTCCTTCTGAGTTTGCCGATGACCACCTGCCGGGGGCCACGAATCTTCCCGTGCTCTCCGATGCAGAGCGAACGCAAATTGGAACCCAATACAAGGCCGACTCATTCGAGGCCAAGCGGGCGGGTGCCGCCATCGTCTCCAAGCGAATTGCAAGCTACCTAGAGAACGAGCTTGTCAATCGTCCTCGGCAGTGGCGACCATTGATTTACTGCTGGCGAGGTGGAAATCGAAGCGGTGCAATGGCCACCGTGCTCTCGAGAGTTGGCTGGCCAGTCACTCTCCTCCAAGGCGGCTACAAGGCCTACCGGGCCCATGTGATCTCCGAGCTGCCATTGCTTGTTCAGCAGCTGCAATTCCAGGTGGTCTGCGGAGTGACTGGCTCCGGCAAGACCCGTTTCCTGCAGGCACTCGATCGCATGGGGGCGCCCGTCTTGGACTTAGAGGCGCTTGCCAACCACCGCGGCTCCATCTTGGGGCTGCACCCCGACTCCTCTCAGCCCTCTCAGAAGCGGTTCGAGAGCCTGCTCTGGGAAAAACTGCATCGACTGCCCAAGGGCCAGCCAATCTTCGTTGAATCGGAGAGCAGAAAGATTGGCAATGTTCAGTTGCCCGAGGCCCTGATCGATGCAATTCGCGCGAGCCCCTGCATTGAACTCGATGTGCCTCAGGCCCTTCGGGTTGCCCTGCTCATCGAGGACTATCGTCACTTTCTTGCCGACCCCGCTCCGCTGCTTGAACAACTCACCAAGCTCAGAGGCCTTGTGGCCCATCAGCTATTGAACAGTTGGATGAAATCCGTGGAATGCAAGGACTGGGAGGGGTTGGTCAACAGTCTTTTGATCGACCACTACGACCCTAGCTACCAACGCTCGATCCAGAGAAACTTTCCGAAAATCGGAAACGCGAGGAAGGTGGCGATTCGTGAGATTGGCCCGGAGGGCTACGAAGCGGCGGCCTCAAGCCTCTTGGGGAAACGCTCAACCTCGTAGCGGTTCTCCATTTCCTGAAGCCAACTGCGTGTGGCGGCCTCGCCATCGATCTGCTCGATCAGTGAGAAGGCTGCACCCAGGCGCTGGCGAACCAGCGGCGCATCAGAGGCCTGCAGCCGAGTGGACACCAAGACCACGGCAAGACTTCCATCGCGACCCAAATCGATGACCTTGGGCTGGCCCGCGCGCAGCGAGTCAGAGAAGAGTTCCGTCAGAACGCGTCGAGCATTGGACGACTCGGTGGTAAGACCAACGGCCTTGATCGCACCGGCCGCATCGGCACGCTCAATTCGAACTGAACGGCCCGCATTGGACTGCTGGCCCCATGCCAGCGCGGCATCGACAGCAAGCTTCTCGGCCTTTTTCTGCTGCAATTCAGCTCGAATGGCGCCTGCGACAGCATCAAAGGGCAAGGGGCGTGCGGGTCGATAATCGGCCACGCGCAGACTCGCATGCAGCCCTGGTCTGATCTCAACCGACTCGGTGTTGCGGCGATCGGTCACCACATCGGGGCGAAAGATCTGATCGGCCAGCTTGGGATGATTCAGCACGAGTGCGGCTTCGTTGCTGCCTGCCTGGGCCACGCTGACCGATCGGCCCCGCTCCAGATTTTTCACTCGAATGATGGGCAGCTTGAACTTCTCGCTGGCCGGCGCGAGGCTGTCGCTTTGCTCGTAGACCATGTTCGCAAAGGACTCAATGTCGGCAGCAGAGCGCTGCCCAGAGAGTATGACCAGCTCGAGATCGACCTGCTCCGCAGACTGATACCGAGAGGCGCTGGCATCGAAGTGCGCACGAATCTCATCGGCGGAGGGAACCGACTGCGACAAGAAAGACTGGGGCGAGAAGCGCTCGATGCGGAGTTCGCGCAGCTCCGTCTCGGCGCGCGAGAGCTGACGCGCAAGTCGGCGCGATCCAATCGATGAATCAGCAATCGACCTGGGGAGCCACTCTGCGGAGAGGTCTTGTCTCAGGCCGGCTTCAAATCCCTCGGAGGTCAAGCCACGCGACTTTAGAAATGCCTGTGCCTTCTCGAGCTTGAAGACCCCAGCCTCTTGGAACTCCGGGATATTGGAGATGATGGATTTCAGAAACTCGTCTGAGACACGAAGCCCCTGGGCATTGGCGGCCTCGATGATGAGTGCACGAGTCACCAACTCTTCAAGCGAGGACTGACGCGCAGCGGGCGTGTTGATGAGATCGGCTGGAAGTTGACCGCCGAACTGCTGGCTCATGTTGTCGATTGAGCGGCGATGGGCCTCTTCCCATGCCGAACGGTCGATCTTCTTGCCGTTGACGACCGCCACCGTATTGGCGCCCGCGTTCGGGTTGACCATGTCCCACGCACCGACCACCACAAACGATGGAACGATAAAAAGCAGCAGAACAAACTGAAGAAGCCTGCGATTGGAGCGGATGAACTCGAGCATGAGAGGAAATTGGCGGAGCGGACGGGACTCGAACCCGCGACCCCCGGCGTGACAGGCCGGTATTCTAACCGACTGAACTACCGCTCCGCGCTTGAACGCTAAACCGAGATTCTAACTGATCTTGGGAATGCACTTGGTGGGTGCTGAGAGGCTCGAACTCCCGACCTACGCCTTGTAAGGGCGCCGCTCTACCAACTGAGCTAAGCACCCAAGTGAGTTGACCTGCAGGTTAAATAAAAAACGAGACCCTGGCAAACCACTGGCCAATGGCCACTGGCCCCATCCGGCCCAAGACACGCTAGTTCAGGGCGTCCTTCAGGGCCTTGCCAGGACGAAACCGGGGCAGCTTTGAAGCCTTGATCTTGATTGCATCTCCGGTACGAGGATTGCGCCCGGTGCGAGCCGCACGCTTGGTCACGGCAAATGTGCCAAACCCGACCAGGGTCACCGACCCACCCTTTTTGAGTGTTGCGCGAACACCCGAGAGCATGGAATCCAGGGCGCGCCCGGCAGCCGCCTTGGAGAGGTCTGCATTCTTGGCGATGTGTTCAATTAATTCTGTTTTATTCACGGCTATGTCCTGTGTGGCGTTTACGAAAACTCTTCAACGGCTCCGGGCAAGGAGAAAATCAAAGAGGATGAATTAGACCCATTGTTGGGCCGGTGGTCAACCCGTCAGACACCCTAATGTTTCAGCGTGTCACCCGCTGAGCCGCGCTCCTTCTCGACCTCGGCCGCCACAGCAGGCGAGGCCGCCACGGCCGCCTTGGGGTCGATTTCAGGCTCGGGAAGCGGCTCGGGCATGGAGGCCAGGGCGAGTTCGAGCACCCGATCTATCCAACGCACGGGGATGATCTCGAGCGCGTTCTTCACATTGTCGGGAATCTCCGCGAGGTCGCGAACATTCTGCTCGGGAATGAGCACTGTTTTAATGCCACCCCGGTGCGCGGCAAGCAGCTTCTCTTTGAGACCGCCAATCTGAAGGACCTCACCCCTGAGGGTGATTTCTCCTGTCATGGCCACCGTGGATCGCACCGGGATTCCTGTGAGGGCGGAGACCATTGCCGTGGTCATCGCAATGCCCGCACTGGGCCCGTCTTTCGGTGTGGCGCCCTCGGGGGCATGAATGTGGAGATCGCGCTTCTCAAAGACATCGTCGGCGATACCCAGGCGACGCGAGCGACTGCGAACAACCGACCGCGCTGCCTCCACAGACTCTTTCATTACATCACCGAGTGAGCCGGTGCGAATGATGTTGCCCTTGCCGGGCATGACTGCCGCCTCAATCATGAGCAACTCACCGCCGACCTCGGTCCAGGCCAGGCCAGTGACCTCACCGACCTGGTCTTCCTTCTCGGCAACACCAAATGTGAATTTCTTGACGCTGAGAAAGTCCTCGATGTTCTCGGCCTTGACCTCGATCGGCCCCTTCTCTCTCCCAGTGAGAATGAGGCGGACAACCTTGCGGCAGATCTTCGAGATCTCCCTCTCGAGACCCCGCACACCGGCCTCGCGGGTATAGCTACGAATAATCTCCCGAATGGCCGACTCCTGCACAGCCAGTTCATTGTCTTTGAGCCCCGTCTGCTTGATTTGCTTGGGCAGAAGATACTTCTGAGCGATGCTCACCTTTTCGTCCTCGGTGTAGCCGGAGAGCCGAATGACCTCCATGCGGTCGAGCAGCGCAGGGGGGATGTTCAGAGAGTTGGCGGTCGCAACAAACATCACATCCGAGAGGTCGTACTCCACCTCAATGTAGTGGTCGACAAAGGTGTTGTTCTGTTCGGGGTCGAGGACCTCGAGCAAAGCACTGGCGGGATCGCCACGGAAATCCATTCCCATCTTGTCGACTTCATCGAGAAGGAACAAAGGATTGCGCACGCCGGTTTTGGTAAGACTGGTGAGGATCTTGCCGGGCATCGACCCAATGTAGGTGCGTCGATGGCCGCGAATCTCTGACTCATCGCGAACACCACCCAGCGCCATACGAACGAACTTGCGATTGGTTGCGCGGGCGATCGATTGGCCAAGCGAGGTCTTTCCCACACCCGGGGGACCCACGAGGCAGAGAATGGGCGCCTTCACCTTGTCGACACGCTGCTGCACAGCCAGCGCCTCGAGAATGCGCTCCTTGACCTTCTCCAGTCCGTAGTGCTCTTCCTCCAGAACCTTCTCGGCCTTATCAAGGTTGATATTGACCTTGCTTTTCTTCTTCCAGGGCAGGCCCACCAAGGCATCGATGTAGTTGCGCACCACAGTGGCCTCTGCGGACATGGGTGACATCATTCGAAGCTTCTTGAGCTCTGACTGGGCCTTGTCTCGGGCCTCTTTGGGCATCCGAGCCGCCTTGATCTTCTTGTCGAGCTCGTCGAGTTCGTTGTCCTCGCCCTCGCCCAACTCCTTCTGAATGGCTTTCACCTGCTCGTTGAGGTAATACTCGCGCTGGCTCTTCTCCATCTGGCGCTTGACCCGACCACGAATCCGCTTCTCCACCTGGAGGATGTCGAGCTCGGTCTCGATCTGCGCGAGCAGTTTCTCGAGACGCTCGGCCACCGGAATGACCTCGAGAATCTCCTGCTTCTGCTCAAGCTTCATCGGCAGGTGGGCGGCAATGGTGTCCGCAAGACGGCCGGCATCTTCAAGACTCACAAGGCTATTGAGAATCTCAGCGGGAATCTTCTTGTTGAGCTTTACAAACTGATCGAACTGCGAGAGCAGCGTGCGACGGAGGGCCTCGAGCTCGGGGCCGTCTTCTTCATCGGGCTGCATCGGGCTGCACTCGCACACTAGGTGGTCGCCATTGTCTTGCAGGTCGGTGAGTCGGGCGCGTTGCGTTCCCTCGACCAGCACCTTCACGGTGCCATCTGGAAGCTTGAGCATTTGGAGGATCGAGGCCAAGCAACCAATTGAATAAATGTCATCGAGGCCCGGGTCGTCTTGCGTGGGGCTGCGTTGGGCGGCCAGCAACACGTGGCTGCCCGACTCCATGGCCCGCTCCATGGCCTTGATGGACTTGGGCCGGCCCACAAAGAGGGGAATGACCATGTGCGGAAAGACCACCACATCTCTGAGAGGCAAGAGGGGCAGCACGGTGGCGTCTGGAGGAAGCAGGTCGGTTTTGGACACTCAGGTCGTCCTTTCGAAATCACAGGCCCATTCGGCCGTGGTTAAGTAGTTGGGGGGCCGATGCAGTATTTTCAAGCCCGGTCGCTAACTGGCCTGGCTGCGCTTGCGGCCAGCCACCTTTGTGTTCTCGCCATACATCAGCAAAGGAGGAGCCTCGCCCTTGACGGTGGTGTCATCGACCACCACTTTGGCCACACGCCTCTGGCCGGGGAGGTCGTACATGGTGTCGAGCAGCACATGCTCAAGGATGGATCGCAGTCCGCGTGCACCGGTCTTGCGCTTGATCGCCTTCTGGGCGATGGCGTGAAGGGCCGCAGGCCGAATCTCAAGCTCGACCCCCTCCATATCAAACAGGGACTGGTACTGCTTCACGAGTGCATTCTTGGGCCCAGTGAGGATCTCAACCAGCGCGGTCTCGTCGAGTTCATCGAGGCTGGCCACCACGGGAAGACGCCCGACCAGTTCCGGAATGAGTCCGAACTTGATGAGGTCCTCGGGCTCGACCTCTCGGAAAAGTTCACTGAGCTTTCGGTCACTCGCAGAACGAACCTCTGCCCCAAAACCTATCGAGGTCTTCTCGGTTCGATCCCGAATCACCTTGTCGAGGCCATCGAATGCACCACCGCAGATAAAGAGAATATTGGTGGTGTCGATCTGAACGAAATCTTGGTTCGGATGCTTGCGCCCGCCCTGAGGAGGCACCGAGGCCACCGTGCCTTCGATGAGTTTGAGCAAGGCCTGCTGCACACCCTCGCCCGAGACGTCACGGGTAATTGAGGGGTTGTCAGACTTGCGCGAGATCTTGTCGATCTCATCGATATAGACAATGCCATGCTGGGCCTTGTCCACCTCGTAGTTACAGTTCTGCAACAGCTTTTGAATGATGTTCTCAACGTCCTCGCCCACATAGCCCGCCTCGGTCAGCGTGGTGGCATCGGCAATCACGAAGGGCACGTTGAGCAGGCGCGCCAGTGTCTGGGCGAGCAGTGTCTTGCCGGATCCTGTCGGACCAATAAGCAGAATGTTGCTCTTCGAGAGTTCGACCTCGGAGGGCTTGCCCTTGGAGCGCAATCGCTTGTAGTGGTTGTAGACCGCAACCGCCAGGTTGCGCTTGGCCCGGTCTTGACCGACTACGTACTGGTCCAATATGGAGGAGATCTCGATGGGTGTTGGAAGGCTCTGCTCCTCCTCTTCGACACCGGGGGCGGCAGCCTGCTCATCACGAATGATGTCGTTGCAGAGGTCGATGCACTCGTCACAGATGAAGACCGAAGGCCCCGCGATGAGCTTTTTCACCTCATGCTGACTTTTTCCACAAAAGGAGCAGTAAAGAAGCTTGTCTCCTGACCCCTTTTTGTCCGCCATCAGTCTCTCCGAGTGAGAACGCGATCCACGATGCCGTACTTTAGCGCATCCTCGGCGCCCATGAAGTTGTCCCGGTCGGTGTCCCGGGCAATGGTCTCCAGCGGCTGACCCGTTCGCTCGGCGAGGATCTGATTGAGCTTGTCTCTGAGGGAGAGAATCTCGCGGGCGTGGATCTCGATATCCGAGGCCTGTCCCTGCACGCCCCCAAGGGGTTGGTGGATCATCACGCGGCTATTGGGCAGGGCGAATCGCTTGCCCTTCTCGCCGGCTGCCAGCAGGAAGGCCCCCATGCTGGCTGCCATTCCAATGCAAAGCGTACTGACATTGGGTTTGACGAACTGCATGGTGTCGTAGATCGCGAGGCCTGCCGACACCGACCCCCCCGGCGAATTGATGTAGAAGGAAATGTCCTTGTCGGGGTTCTCAGACTCTAAGAAGAGAAGCTGAGCAACCACCAAGTTGGCAGTGACGTCGTTGACGGGCCCCACCAAAAAGACCACTCGCTCGCGCAGGAGCCTTGAGTAGATGTCGTAGGCCCGCTCGCCACGGCCGGACTGCTCGATCACCATGGGCACCATGCCCAGACCCTGGGGCTCGGTTGCAGCGGCTGCGTTCGAAATGCTCATCATCATTCTTGGTTCGCCTCTTTCATCAACTCTTCGACCCCAACGGTCTTGTCTTCCACTCTGGCAGACTCGAGCACCCAGTTGACCACATTGTCTTCCACCACAAGCGCCTCGGCCTCAGCGCGCCGCTGGGCATCGCCCAGGGTCCACTTAATGAATTCCTCGGGCTTCTCGTATGACTCGGCAATCTTGCCCAGCATGACACGAAGCTGAACCTCATTGGCCTGCAACTGTTTGGACTTAATGACCTCGCCCACCATGAGGCCCAGCCGAACCCGCTTGGCGGCCTGGTCTTTGAAGAGATCGACCGAAAAGGGCAGCCCTTTAACCTGCATGCCCTCGGCTTCCATCTGGTGGCGCATCTGATCGGCCATGCGCTGGGCCTCGGAGTCGATCAGGGCCTTGGGAACATCGAAGAAGGCCGAGGCCAAGAGGGCGTCCATGACCGACTGTTTGGTCTTTGACTTGCAGCGAGAGGCCACCTCTCGACGAAGATTCTTCTCGACGTCCTCTCGGAGCTTTGCGAGACCGCCCTGCTTGATTCCAAAGGCCTCGGCCAGGGAGTCGTCGAGGGCCGGCAACGCGGGGGCAAGCACCTCGTGAACGGTCACCGAGAACTCACCGGTCTTGCCAGCGAGAAGTTCTGCTCGGTAGTCGGCAGGAAAGGTCAGGGGAAAAGTCTTGGTTTCACCGGCCTTCATGCCCACCATGGCGGCATCGAACTCGGGCAACATCTGGCCGGCCATGACAATGAGCCGGAAGTCTTTGGCCGACCCTCCTTCAAAGGCTTCGCCGTTCAATGAGCCGGAGAAATCAACACGGACCTGGTCCTCGGCCTGGGCAGCCCGATCGACGGTCTTGTATTCCACACGCTGCTTGCGAAGCGTCTCGAGGGTGCGATCGGTGTCGGCTGCCTGCGGCTCACACTTCCAGCGGGTGACCTGTAGGCCACTGCGCTCGGGAACGGCAATCTCTGGGTAAACCTCCACCACGGCCTCGAACTTGAGTTCGGTGGGCTCGGACTCATTGGCAGCGCCCTGAACCGGGCGAATGTCCGGCGGCCCCGCGGGACGAAGCTTTTGGGAGACGATGGCCTCGCTGTAGACCCGGTTAATGACATCGCCGATGGCCTCGGACTGGGCCTGTGCGCCGTAGGTCTGCTGCACCACCTTCATGGGCACCTTGCCGGGCCGGAATCCGGGCATCTTCACGGTGCGACCCATTTTCTGAAGGCGCTTGAGTGCCTGGGCCTCGACCTCGGCAACGCTAACCGTGAGCGGCAGGGTGCGCTCAAGTGATGAAACAAGAATCGATGAGTCTGCAGTCATATGGGCAACCAAATCAACAAGTGGTGCGAAGGGGGGGACTCGAACCCCCACACCTTGCGGCGTCAGGACCTAAACCTGGTGCGTCTACCAATTTCGCCACCTTCGCGGGATCGGCATTCTTTAAGTGCCGCGACGAACCTGAATTGTATCGAATGGGGGATGTCCACATTCCGCCAAGACATAGAATCTCGCATGGACTCTGAGCGCCCTGCCCCGGCCATTCATGGCGGCGGTCATTACGAAAACTTCCCCGTCGCCTCCTGGCTGGTTCCCCAATCGATTCGGCCCGCCGTGCTATCCCTCTATCGGTTTGCCCGATGCGGCGACGACCTGGCCGACGAGGGCGACGACCTCTCGGCCCAGGAAAGAACCGATCAGCTGCAGTGCTTGGAGGATGGCCTTTTGGATCGAAGCCCTCGGGCAGAGAATGACCCGACTCGCCCGCTATGGAATATTGGCCAGCGACTCGCGGTCGAGTTCCATCACGATTCCGAGTTGGTCTCACAGGCGCTCGCCCTGCTCTCCGCCTTCAAGCAAGACGCCAACTTTCAGCCCTTCCCCGACTGGCCATCGGTGCTCGACTACTGCAGCCGCTCGGCCAATCCCGTGGGCCGCATTGTCCTTGGACTACTCGGTGTCAAGGATGCCGACTCCCTCGCCCAGAGCGATTCCATCTGCACCGGATTGCAGCTCATCAATTTCGCCCAAGACCTCCACGAGGATCTCGGACGCCAACGGCCCACCATTCCAGTGGACCAATGGCCTCCGGGCCTGACTTGGAGCGCGCAGCGACTCCTTGGCCTTGACGCACTGTCTGACCAGGAGCGCAGTGCAATCAGCCGATCACTCGCAGAACGCGGCTTGGCCTGCCTTGATCGAGGGGCCGAACTCCCGGGCCGACTGCGCACCATGGATTTCTCGGGCGCCACCCGCATGGCCCTCGAAATCGGCCTAACGCTCGCGGGGGGTCGACGTGTGGGGCGGCGCATTCTCGAGCGCCCGCTCGTTCCCTGGAACTACTCCATACGACTGGGGACCGCGGATTGGATTGCGCTTCTATGGGAATCGCTTCATTTGGGCTTTCGATCGCCCTCAGCAGGTAGTCAGAAGCCATGACACCGCAAGCCTACTGCGCCGAGAAAGTCGCCTCCGCGGGCTCGAATCTCACGGCAGCCTTTCGACTCTTGGATAGGCCGCGCCGCTTGGCCATGGAGGCAGTCTATGCATTTTGTCGCGAAGTCGACGACGTGGCCGACGAATGCCAAGAGCAGGTCGTTGCACAACAAAAGATTGTTTGGTGGCACCAGGAGCTCGACCGCGTTTTTGGCGGGACTCCAGCGCATCCAGTGGGCAAAGCGTTGGCGCCGATTATTCAGCCATTTGATCTGCCGAAATCCGATTTCGAAGCGGTGCTCCAAGGCATGGCCCGAGACTTGCAGCCCATGGAGATCAGAGATTTCGACATGCTTGATGGTTACTGCGACCAGGTCGCTGGCGCCGTGGGGCGCTTGTCTGCCCGGGTCTTCGGGCCTTGCAATCAAGACTGCCTGTCTTACGCCACCGAGCTTGGCATCGCCCTGCAATACACCAACATCATTCGCGATGTCGGTGAGGATGCCCGCCGCGGCCGACTCTACCTGCCCACGTCACTGCTGGAAAAGCATCAACTCCTAGCCAATCAGATCTTGGCCCTCGAAGACAGCGCCGCCCTTCGACAGGCACTCGCCGAGATGGCCAAACATGCGCATGCGCGCTATGACAATGCCTTGGCACTACTTCCCGCTTCATACTGGAGGGCACAGCGGCCGGGGCTCATCATGGCCGCGACCTACCGAGACCTGCTGCATGCCATTGCGGAACTCGACTTTGCAGTCATGCACCAACGGGTCTCACTGGGCTGGATGAGGAAGCGTCTTCTTGTGCTGCTGACTTGGTGGGGTCGCCGACCAAGGTGAGGCCGAGAATCGTCATTCTCGGCGGGGGGTGGTCGGGGCTGAGCACGGCCTTGCATCTGAGCCACAACCCACAACTGGAGATCACCATTCTAGAGGCCGCGCCGCAGGCCGGCGGACGGGCCCGTGGGCTCGATTGGCAGACCGGTGTCGGCTCGGTGCCCATCGACAATGGGCAGCATTTGATTCTGGGCGCCTATACGGAGACCCTCGCACTCCTGCGCGAGGCCGGTGCCTTGAATCGATGGGAGTCGGGGCCCATGGCCTGGGCCTGCAACTTCAATTCAGCAGGCCAATTGCTCTGGCAGAGCATCCCCTCGATTGGCTTTCCGTGGCGCCTCTTATTGGCTGATGTCTCTGCGAGGCGTCCAGTGGGTTTTGATGCCTGGCCGATGCAATGGCGACTCTCTATGCTGAAGGTGATACTGCGTGCCCACCGACAGGACTGGTCTTCCAGTGGCACCGCCCAGGAGTGGTTCGCGCCAAGCACGCCTCCACCACTCATTGAAAAATTCTGGCGGCCCATGGTCGAGGGCGCCTTGAATACGGAATTCGAGCTGGCCAGCGCTGCCGTCTTTTTGCGCATTCTTCGCAACACCCTTGCCGGCCCAGGGGGTGCCACCGACTGCTGGCATCCCAAGCAAAACCTTGGCGAAGCGGCAATTGACCCCCTGTGTGCGCTTGCAGGCGCAAGGGGCGTGAGTATCAAAACTGGCTCTAGGGGTCTACGGATTTTGAACGACTCCATCGAATCCTCGCAGGGTGCCATTCCCTTCGATCATCTGGTGTTGGCCCTGCCTGCGCGAGACTGCTGCCGCATCTGGCAGCAGAGCGAACTGCCAGCAACGGCCGAATACCAGCGCTGGTCAAGCGTTGAGACCCGCGGTATCGCAACCCTCTGGGCCCTTCAAAACAAGAGTGGTCCGCACCTGCCGACGAGTCGCCTCGATTGCTCAAGGGGCCATCTCATCCTTCACCGCCCGCCGGGAGAATGGGGGCAGGTCCATGCCGCTGTTCACAGTGCAGTTCACCCAGCCAGTGACTGGGTGACTGCCGAAGATGCACTGCGCCGATCGATGCCCCCGCCGCTCTCCGAGTCGACCACCGAGACTCGACTGACCCATGAGCGTCACGCCACCTGGGCCTGCACGGCCGAGGCCGTTGATACAGGTAGAGCCTGGGGTCTGCCACAGACGGGGGTCGCCCGAATATGGCGGGCAGCCGATGACATGGCGATTGGATTTCCTGCAACGATTGAGTCGGCAGTCATCGGGGGGCGCCTGTGCGCCCAAGCCATTCAGAAGAGTTTTTCTAACGCGTCCTGAAGGCGACGCACCGGCAGAATCTCGATTCCATCGATGGCCTTCTTCGGTGCATTGGCCTCGGGAACGAGCGCCTTTGTGAACCCAAGACGTGCCGCCTCTCGCAGCCGCTCCTGCCCTCGTGGCGAAGGCCGTATCTCGCCGGCGAGCCCGAGCTCCCCGAAGATGATCAGGCCAGATTGCAGGGGGCGGTTGCGCAACGATGAGACCACTGCAGCAAGAATGGCCAGGTCGGCCGCAGTCTCTTGAATGCGAACACCGCCGACCGCATTCAAATACACATCCTGATCGAAGCAGGCAATCCCGCAATGCCTGTGAAGGATGGCCAGGAGCATGACCAGTCGTTGTGGGTCGAGTCCAACACAGAGCCGGCGCGGTGCGCCCGACTGCGCCTGATCCACAAGGGCCTGCACCTCAACCAGAAGCGGCCGAGTTCCCTCTTGGGTTGCAACCACACAGGCGCCCGGCACACGACTCGAGTTGGTATGGGAGGACCCCAGCTGCGCCTCGGATAAGAAGAGCGCCGAAGGATTCGAGATGGGCCGCAGACCGCGGTCGGTCATTGCAAACACACCCAATTCATTGACTGTGCCGAATCGGTTCTTGACTGCGCGCACCACTCGAAACGAGGCCTGTGCATCGCCCTCGAAATAGAGCACCGCATCGACCATGTGCTCAAGCACGCGTGGGCCAGCAAGGGCGCCCTCTTTGGTGACATGGCCCACCAAAAACAAACCACTGCCCGATGACTTGGCCCAACGCGTGAGTTGGCCGGCCGACTCACGGACCTGAGAGACCGAGCCGGCGGCCGAGCCGATGGCCTCTGAAAAAACCGTTTGAATCGAGTCGACGACCAAGAGCTGTGGCTTGGTTTTCTCGAGGACCAGCAAAATCCGCTCGAGCTGGGTCTCTGCAAGAATTTGGATTGAGGCCAGCGCCGCCTCGGTCAGCCCAAGTCTTCGCGCGCGCATGGCCACCTGCTCACTGGATTCCTCACCGGTCACATACAAAAGCCGCTGGTTTGGATTGCCCACGCAGTGCTCCGAGAGGGCCTGCAGCAACAAGGTGGACTTGCCAATTCCTGGGTCACCACCGAGCAGGACCACCCCACCTGGGACCATTCCACCACCCAAGACGCGATCGAACTCATCGAGCCCCATGCTCCAGCGCGCCTGCTCGCTCAGTTGTACATCGGAGAGCCGCTGGATGCCTGCGCTCGGGGCAAAGCCGGAAGCGGCCCGGCCGCCACCCAGTCCCGACTCAAGGGTGTTCCAACTGCCACAGCCATCGCACTGGCCTTGCCACTTGGCAAAGGCTTGGCCGCATGCCTGGCATACAAATGCCAACTTCTCTTTTGCCATGCGACTAGCCGTCCGACGATCGTCTGGGTACGCGCTCGGTGACTCCGGTCATGAGCTCATAGGCAGAGGTGGCACAGTGCTTGGCCACGGTATCGATGGGCAAGGCCTGCCCCCAGAGTTCCACCTCAGCGCCCACCTCTGCAGACGGATGGCGAGAGAGGTCCAAAGTGAGCATATCCATCGAGACCTGCCCGACCAGCGGGCAGAGATGCCCGCTCACCCAAACCGGCGTGCCGTCGGGCGCCGCGCGCATAACGCCATCGGCATAACCAGCGGCCACCACACCGATTCGCATCGAACGCTTGGCGACGAATCGGCCGCCATAGCCCACTGCATCGCCGGCCTCGAGACTCTGAATCGAGATGAGCCGACTCCGCAACGATGCCGCACCAACCAGGCCCAATTGCTGTGACGTTTGATCCGGCAGAGGGCTTGCCCCATAGAGGGCGAGGCCCGGGCGCAGCCAACCCAAGCGGGCATCGGAATGACGAAATGCTGCCGCGGAATTGGCCACCGAGAGCGGTTCATCGGGATGTCGATCGAGTCGGGTCGTCATTGCCTTGAAGAGGCGCAAAGGCAAATGAACGCCCTCGGCATCCTCCGCGCTGGCGAAATGCGTCATCATGCCAACGCCACCGGGCAGGAGTCGACGCATCTGCTCGACTCGATCGGCCAACCAAGGCAGGCTGGCCGATGGAAATCCCAAACGATTCATCCCGGTGTTGAGCTTGATCCATATGCGACCGAGGGTGCCCTTTGATTCGCTGCGCTCGTAACGCGCAAAGAGCCGGTTGATCTGCTCATGGGTGTGGACCACCATATCGAGACCAAGCCGATGGGCCTCTTCCAAGTCATCGTGATCGAAGGCACCCTCGAGCAATAGAACAGGCTTGGTCCATCCTCGATCCCGAAGAAAGACCGCCTCCTCGATATCCAAGACCGCAAGGCCATCGGCCTGTGCAAAGCCATCGACCACCGCCTCTAGTCCATGGCCATAACCACGCGCCTTGATGACTGCCCAGACCGAGGCCCCTAGGGAGAGTTGCCGAATGCGCTGAAGGTTCGCACGCATCGCCGATGGATGAACGCGCAATTCAATGGGCCGAGACATGCGCCCATTGTAGGTCCTTGAAACCCTAGCCTTCCATCATAGAATTTCGCATAGCCACGAGATCCTCCCAGGCGCGACGCCGCGATGCGGCCTGGCGAAAGGCTGTCGGATCAGGAATCCAAACCGCCATCTCATCCTCCAAGGCGGCTGCTGCGACGCCCTCACCCGCAAGTCGAATCCGCAGGCAAGCCCCACTGCCGGTTGCAGTTCCCTCATCGGACCAATGCCTGGTCGTTGCTCGACCCACAAAGACGTGGTCGACCATCGCGCAAACCACCCGATGCACAGTCGAGTCACGAATAGAGGCATCCATGACGATTTGCAGGGGGCGCCTTGGCACTGCCCGCTGAATCCAAAGGGGGTTGAGGCCCAGGACCGATAGCGCCGAGGCGGTCATCATGCGGTGCACTCCGCCGACTCTCTATTCGCGATGCCACTGACACCACGGGCAAGAACCAAGGCGTCTTCACGTTGGCCATCGTTGTCCGGGTAGTAGCCCTTTCGCATGCCAATCTCATCAAAGCCATTGCGCTGATAGAGGCGCAGTGCCGCTCGATTGCTCGGACGCACCTCGAGCAGTACCCGCTCAATTCCCAGCGTCCGAAGCCCATCCATCCACTTCATGAGCATCCACTGGCCAAGGCCCCGTCGATGCCGAGCCGGCGCAATGGTGAAGTTCAAGAGATGGGCCTCATCGACCACTCGCATCCAAACCAAGTAGCCGACCATCACGCCCTGATCCACCAAGACCTCACCCACGTAACCCGCCGCAAGGGAGTCCTTGAAGTTTCCCGTTGTCCATGGATGTGGATAGGCCTGGTTCTCGATCACCATGATGGAGGCCAAATCGTTGTGTTGCATGGGGCGCATGCGCATTGCAGATTCCGACTGCCGCTCCTCGATCGTCTGGGCAACCCGCTCGCGAACATAGAGCGGCTGGGCATGGGCAACATCCACAAGATGAAGAGTTGAATCATTGGCTGCCATTCGATCGCCCATTACCGCAGCTGCCCAACCCGCGAGACTGCAGGCACTCGGGCAGGCGGCAAAGGGACCCACGAGTTCCGATTGACTCGGCGCAAGAACGCGCTCCACCCCATCAATGGGCTGGCTCGCGACCACAACTGCTGGATCGCCTACCAGCTGAAGACCCATATGACTGGGGCGCCACTGAACAAGCGCCCGATAACTCTCGCCAAGACGCGCATCGAATAGAACCTCAAGGACCGCGTCTGAGCGAATGCCACGGGTCTCAACGAACCAGCGGGCAACCGCCTCGAAGGCACTGATCAACATCACGCGAAGACCCAGCGCGGTGGCGAGGCCTTGGACGAATCCCACCCCAATGCGCAAACCCGTGAACGAACCGGGACCATGGACCACGGCCAAGCCGCGGAGCGCGCCCCATTCAATCCCTGCCTCCTCGAGCAGGCGGCTGCCCATCGGAAGGAGATCGCTCGCCTGAGAGCGACCCGAAGGGGATGAGGCAGCAAGCCAATGGTTCGGACCAAGCACGACAACAATCGAGGTCACCGAGCCAGAGGTGTCCACCACCAATGCGGGATAACCAAACCCCATACGACTAGGGCGCAACCGCCCGAAGAACCACCGAGGCCTGCGCAGCAATGCCTTCTGCGCGACCAGTAAAACCCAAGTGCTCCGTGGTGGTGGCTTTCACATTGACCAACCCACAGCGGGTGTCCTCACTGATGTTCTGGATCATCGCAGGGATGTGTGGCGCCATCTTCGGGGCCTGGGCAATGATGGTTGCATCGAGTTGCCAGACCCGAAGACCAAGACCGGCAACACGATCAACCACCGTTCGCAAGAGAACGCGACTGTCAGAGTCTTTGTAAGCGCTGTCTGTATCGGGGAAATGCTTGCCGATATCGCCCAGACCCGCCGCACCAAGAATTGCATCGGCAATGCTGTGAAGAAGCACATCGGCATCGGAATGTCCAAGCAGCCCCTTTTCATGGGGGATGTGAACACCGCCGATCATCAGCCGACGTCCCTCCACCAGGGCGTGGACATCAAAGCCCGTGCCCACACGGGGGAAGTCATCTGCCACTGCCTGAGAAAGGCGAGCCTGCGGGTCTTTGGATGGGTCCACAAAATCCTCTTCGAACGTCATTTTAATGTTGGAGCGATGGCCCGGCACCAGATCGGGAGAACGGCCCGCATGCTCCATTGCACTGGCCTCATCGGTGGCCTCGGGGTGCAGATGAAGTGCTTTCACCAGTTCATTGAGCGCAAACATCTGGGGCGTCTGTGCAGCCCAGAGTCCATCCCGAGGAACGGTCTTAGCAATGCGGCGTCCACCCTCCGACTGCTTGACTGTATCTGCAATTGGAAGGGCAAGAATGGCCCCGTGGGCGCTGGCCAGACCTGACTCCAGCAGTCGAATGAGCTCTGGCTCTCTCACCCATGGCCTGGCCGCATCGTGAACGAGCACCCAGTCCATATCGGTGGCCGCCTCTTTGCAGCCCTGGGCAATCAGTTCAAGACCAGCCAAGACCGAGGCAGAGCGGTTTGCCCCTCCAATCTTGACTGCGGCCAGCCGAAGGTCACTCGAGGCAATGCGAGGGTGATTGCAGAGAATTGAATCGATTCCGTCTGACACCCAATCGTTGTCGTCTGGTGCAAGGACCACCAAAATGCCAGCGAAGTCTGAGCGACTCCCCAGCACGGAGAGCGCCGAGATGGTCTGAACAAGCATCGGAACGCCGGTCTCGAGCGGCCAATATTGCTTGGGCTTTGAGAGGCCGGCCCGGCTGCCCGAGCCGGCGGCAGGAATGACCGCCCAGATACATCGCGCCTTGGGCCCGGGTGAACCATGGGTCAATGCGCTCTGGCGAGATGCGCTGGCCCAGGCGAGTACCTCGCCTCGAGTCAGAAGAAACCGGGTCTTTGCTTGCATGGCCCTAAAATTAACAGATGAACACCCTTGCCGAGGCCAAAGCGTGGCTTCGCGACCCCATTGCCTTGCACGAAAAGACACGACCGGTGGCCGGGCAGTCGCTGGCCCTGCCCATGGAGCATGGATCGGCCGACAGTCTCCTGCTGTCTGGTTGGGCCGAGGGGCTCATTGGTCAGAATCGGCACCGGGGCGCCGGCAGTCTCATTGTTGCGAGCGACGCGGCCCACGCCACTCGACTGGCGGGCGAACTCAGTCAGTTCAATCCCGCCCTCTGTGTTCGGCTTCTCAGTGACTGGGAAACCCTCGCCTACGAGGCCTTCTCTCCCCACCAAGACCTGATCTCCGATCGACTGCTCGCTCTCTACGAATCCCTGCAAGGTGGTGTCGATGTTCTGGTGGTTTCGGCGGCCACCGCGCTGCAGCGAATCTGCCCACCAAGCTTTCTTGCGGCCAATACCTTTTTTATTAAGCCCGGTCAGTCATTGCGACTCGAGAGCCTTCGCGAGCAACTGCGAACCGCTGGCTACAACCCCGTGAGCCAGGTCGTGTCTCCAGGCGAATACGCCCTGCGCGGCGGAATCATTGATCTCTTCCCCACGGGAAGCACCCTTCCCTATCGAATCGAACTCCTCGACGATGAGGTCGACTCGCTTCGCGTCTTCGATCCAGACAGCCAACGAACCATTCATCCCGTCAATGAGATTCGTCTGCTGCCAGGGCGCGAGTATCCCCGCGACGAGGCCTCGGCCATGCGGTTGCGCGCGAAATGGCGCGAACAGTTTGAGGGCGACCCATCGCGCTGCAGCCTCTATCGCGATGCAGCCAATGGGGTCTTCGGTGCGGGCATTGAGTATTACCTGCCCCTTCTCTTTGAAGAGCCACTCGGGAGCATCTTCCAGTACCTGCACCCCCAGGCCGAGTTGGTCTTCTTGGGCAACATCGAGCCCTCCATGCAAGAGTCGATGGCCGATGCCCGGTCGCGCCACGAGTTTCTCAAGCACGACATCGAGCGTCCCGTGCTGCCGCCCGATCAGATTTTTCTATCCCCGGAAGAGTTCTTTCTTCTCTCCAAGACCTGGTCGCGCCTGACGATTTCAAGGCCACAGTCCGAAGGCTTGAGCCAGCCTGTCCCGGATGTTCGAGCCGATCGTCGAGCCGCAAATCCACTGTCGCGGCTGGTTGATGTGCTCTCCGCAGCGCAGGAAAGAGACGAGAAGATTTTGATGGTGGCCGAGACCAAGGGCCGGGAGGAGACCCTGATTCAGTACCTCGCCGAGGCCAACATTGGATGCGAGTCGGTGGAGTCCTGGCAACAGGTCATCGAGACCAATCCCCGACCGGGCACACTGCTGACCTGGAGTGCGCAAGTGCAGTCGGGCTTCAAAGCCCCTTGGCTTGGCTTAACGCTTATCACCGAGACCGAACTCTTCGCAGAGATGGAGCGTCGGCGACGCCACGGTGCAAAGTCTCGAGAAACCAATGTCGATGCAATCATTCGCGACCTCTCGGAGCTCAAACCGGGCGACCCGGTCGTGCATCTCCAACATGGGATTGGCCGCTATCGGGGCCTTGAGCACCTTGATCTTGGCGAAGGTGAGACCGAGTGCCTCAAGCTTACCTATCAGGGCGACAGCGTTCTGTATGTGCCGGTCTCCCAACTGCACCTGATTGGACGCTACAGCGGAACCAGCCCCGATTCCGCACCGCTTCATTCATTGGGGAGCGGCCAGTGGGAGCGTGCACGCGCCCGGGCGGCCAAGCAGGCCCGTGATACGGCTGCCGAACTCCTCAATCTCTATGCCAGACGGGCGGCCCGGCAAGGGCATTCCTTTCGTTTCGAACCTCGCGATTACGAGCGCTTTGCCGACGGATTCGGATTCGAAGAGACGCCCGATCAATTGGCCGCCATTCATGCGGTTGTGCAAGACATGGTCAAAGACAAGCCCATGGACCGCCTCATCTGCGGAGATGTCGGCTTTGGCAAGACAGAGGTCGCGCTTCGTGCCGCCTTCATCGCGGTACTCGATGGCAAGCAAGTGGCCGTGCTCTGCCCAACCACCCTTCTTGCCGAACAGCACTTTCAAACCTTCCAGGATCGATTCAGCAGCTGGCCGGTGCGCATCGCCGAGCTCTCGCGGTTTAAGACTGCAAAAGAAATTCAGCAGGCCCTTGCTGGCCTGGAGTCCGGTGAAGTCGATATTGTGATTGGTACCCACAAGATTCTCTCTGCACAGACCTCCTTCCACCGCCTGGGCTTGGTCATCATCGACGAAGAGCATCGATTCGGCGTGCGGCAGAAGGAGGCACTCAAGAACCTTCGCGCCGAGGTGGATGTCTTGACCCTGACCGCCACCCCAATACCGCGAACCTTGGCCATGAGCCTCGAGGGAATTCGCGACTTCTCGGTGATTGCAACCGCGCCGCAGAAGCGCCTTGCAATCAAAACAATGGTGCGACGGGAATCGCCCTCGACGGTGCGAGAGGCCCTGCTTCGTGAGCTCAAGCGCGGTGGGCAGTCGTATGTGCTGCACAACGAGGTCAGCACCATGCAGAATCGATTCGAGGCACTCTCGGCCCTGGTGCCCGAGGCTCGCATTGGAATTGCCCACGGGCAGATGGCAGAGCGTGAGCTGGAGCAAGTCATGCGCGACTTCAACCAGCAGCGCATCAATGTGCTTCTCTCCACCACAATCATTGAGACAGGAATCAATGTCCCCACGGCCAACACCATCGTGATGTATCGGGCCGACCGCTTTGGTCTCGCCCAGCTTCACCAACTCCGCGGTCGAGTGGGTCGCTCACACCACCAAGCCTATGCTTACCTATTGGTTCCCGATGAAACCGCGGTCTCAAAGGACGCGATCAAGCGACTCGAGGCCATTCAAGCCATGGAAGAGCTCGGCAGCGGATTCTTTTTGGCCATGCACGATCTGGAGATTCGCGGTGCCGGGGAAGTCTTGGGCGACAGCCAATCCGGCGAAATGACCGAAGTGGGCTTCCAGCTCTACAACGACATGCTCTCAGAGGCGGTCGGTGCGCTGAAGGCCGGGCGCGAGCCCGACATGGATGCGCCCTTGAAAGCCATTACCGAGATCAATCTCCATCTGCCGGCACTTCTGCCCGCAGACTACTGTGGCGATATTCACGAGCGACTCACACTCTATAAACGACTGGCGTCGGCCTCGGATCTTGAGTCCCTCGAGGCCATTCAAGAGGAACTCATCGACCGGTTTGGGAAGCTCCCGGATGCCGCCCGGGGGCTGATCGAGACGCACCGCCTTCGCATTCGGGTCAAGGCACTGGGTATTCGCAAGCTCGATGCCACCAGCGACCATGTGGTGATGCAGTTCGATCGAGAGGCACCCGTGGACCCAGCCCTGGTGATTCAAATCATTCAAAAAGACAATCGATTCAAACTCGCCGGCCCAGAGAGAATCAAAATGACTGCCTCCTCAGAGGACCTCTCACGCCGCCTCGTCCATGTGCGCGAAGCAATCTTTCTTTTGTTTCCATCGCACGCCAAGTCTTAGACTCAGTCGCCCACACACCCATGCAGACAAATGAGGAACAAAGAATGCGAGGCCATCTTGTGCTGGTATCGGGCAGCCAACCCAATGCAGACGGCGCTCTACGAACAATCGATCCCGCCCTGGGTCGCTCGCTCGCCAACCTGATCGAGCGGCCGCTCGCACGTTCATCCGAGCATGCGGCTGTTATTGGCCCTCTCGATGCCTCAACCGTAGACCACTTCTGTCGCGAAATCCTCGAACGGTTCTCAACCATGTATGGCTGCGACTATTTCTTTGTTCCCCTGGGACGGTCTCTGGGCGACTTCAGCGTGCTTGCCATGGACATGGACTCAACGGTGATCAACATTGAGTGCATTGATGAACTCGCCGACTTCATCGGGAAGAAGGCCGAGGTGGCAGCGGTTACAGCCGCCGCCATGCGCGGAGAAATCAAGGATTACGGAGAAAGCCTCCGGCAACGGGTTCGACTCCTCGATGGTCTCGAGGTGAAGGCCATGGACTCGCTGATTCAAGAGCGGCTTCGAATCAACCCGGGCGCAGCGGAGTTGGTCACCCGGGCCAAGGCGCTTGGGCTCCACACCATGCTGGTCTCGGGTGGCTTCTCGCCAATCACCGACCATGTGGCCTCGAGGCTTGGTTTCGATGAGGTGGTCTGCAACACATTGGGAGTCGATGCGGGTCGGTTCAACGGAACCGTGGTGGGGCCTATTATTGATGGCCCTGCCAAGCAGGGTGCGGTTGCCGACCGTTGCAAGCAGCGCTCCAAACCGAGTTCATCGGCCATTGTCTTTGGCGACGGCTCCAACGACATCCCCATGATGCAGATTGCAGGAATGAGTGTGGCTTATCGTGCGAAGCCTTCTGTGCGTGAAGTCGCCCTAGCCCGAATTGACCACGGGCGACTCGACAGCCTCTTGCATGCGTGGGATGAATCGCTCAAAGCCGCTGTATAGAAGGTAATGCTGCCCCGAGCAGCGCCCAAAGAGACTCAGATTCACGCGACGGGCGACATCGAGTCCCATCTGGGTCACGCCAGAGCGAGAGAGCAAGAACGGAATGCCCATCTGCGCGCCTTTAATCACCATCTCGGATGTGAGGCGACCCGTGGTGTAGAAGACCAAGCCTGCTCCATCGAGTCCCTCAAGCCACATTCGGCCGGCAATTGCATCAACGGCATTATGACGGCCCACGTCCTCGATGAACATTAAAAGCTCGGTGCCGCGAAAAAGTGCGCAGCCGTGAACGGACCCTGCCTGTTTGTAGATGGAGCGATGCTGCCTCACAACATCGACAATGCCGACCAGGGTCTGGTGATCGAGACGTGCACTTGGAGCGAGTGAAATGGAATCGATGTCCGAGAGAATGTCGCCGAAGATGGTGCCCTGTCCACAGCCAGTGGTGATGGTTCGTTTCTCTTGGCGTTCATTTAAAAATCGAATGCCATCGCGAGTCACCACCGAAGCAGCGGCCACCTCCCAGTCCACCTGAATCGAAACAAGCTCCTCGAGCGACTGAACAAACCGTTGATTCTTCAGATAACCCAACACAAGGGCCTCGGGCGCACCGCCCAAGGTCATAAGGGTAACCAACTCCTGCTTGTCGACATAGACCGTTAGGGGGCGCTCTCCTGGAATCAGGATGGACTTGCGCCGACCCTGGTCGTCTATGACCTCGGCCTCTGCAACCAATGGAATGGCAGCGTCACTGAGTATGGGGTGCTGACTCATGGGTGTGGGTGCATCTCAGGCAAGCAATTCCGAAAGACGCGAGGCCTCCAACTCGGGGCATGGCCTCTCGTAGCCCTCATAGCCATCGAGCCGATCGGTCCAATCGTTCTCTGCGAGCATGGCGATAAGTTTTTCAACGCCGGGCGTGGCCAATTCCTGTTCCCGACAGACAATCCAATAATCCTCGTCAAAGAGAGGCACAAAACCAAGGCCACGGTCTCGAGCTGCCGATTCCAAGCCCAGTCCCGCCTCTGCGGCACCGCTCCAAACCGCCTGCGCAACCGCCGCGTGCGAGGGTTCCTCGAAACGGTAGCCTTGAATGGAGTCTGCGGATACACCATGGTCGTCGAGCCAGGCATCGAGAAAGAGTCGGGTGGCGGCCCCAGGAAGGCGGTTAACGAATCGGAAGGTGCCATTGAGAAGGTCGGGCAATCCCTTTAGGCCCAGGGGATTGTTGGCCTCCACGATGAGCCCCTGGGTTCGCCGAGCGAATGGAATGAGCAGACCATCGGCCCCCGCAGCAGACTTTCGCATGGCCTCCTTGAGTCGGCGGATGGTTCCCTCGAGGTCGTGCCGCGATCGCGGCACATGAAATCCAGCAAGTTGAGATCGGGCATCGGAATACCGAGCCAAGGCCTCGAGGCTGCCACAGAAACGCAGCTCCAAGTGCAGACCACGCTCGACTGCTGTGTCGCGGAAGCGGGCCAAGGCATCGTCATGGCTGGCTGGAATACTCACGACATGGGCGTCGTCATCAAAGGCCGTGCCGAAGACGCGCTCTAAATCCGCTCGCAGCGCGGCGATCTGAGGCGAGAGCCGCGACTGAACCTGACGCTCGGCCCAGAGAAGTTTTTGACCAAACGTTGTGAGCTGGGCCTTCTGGCCTTTTTCCCAGACGATCAACTCACGCTCGAAACGTGCCTCCCAGCGCTTTAGCTCTCCCCAGACATGGCGGTAAGAGAATCCAAGGGTGTGGGCCGCCGCTGAGATGGAGCCACGTCGCTCAACGGCATCGAGCATCTGAATGAGCGGGTGATGAACCAGGTCATCGCTCTGTGACTGATCGGCCAGGCTATAAGCCAGCGAGACCCGAAGCGGGCGGTGGAATCCCCTATGCATAACTGGTTATATGGTGCGCTGCGATTGAAGCCTCTAGCATACGCCCTCTAATGAGTGACATCTCTCAAAGCATTGCGATTGCAACGCAACTCGTCCTCGATCTCGACCCAGGCCTTGTTGCAATCGTTGCCCGTTCATTCACAGTCAGCGTATCGGCAACGGCCTTCGCCTGCCTAATTGGCTGCACCCTCGGTGCAATGCTCGGCGCACGAGACTTCAGTGGCAAGCGCATCACCATTCTGCTGCTCAATACCTATGTGGCCATTCCTGCCGTTGTGGTGGGTCTTATTACCTATCTTCTGCTTTCGCGCTCGGGTCCTCTGGGAAGCCTTGGCTGGCTCTTTAGTCTGCAGGCCATGATTTTTGCGCAGACGCTGCTGGTGATCCCCCTGGCGGCCACCATGACACGCCAACTCATCGAGGATGCCGACCGACGAATCGGCGAGGGCCTTCGCTCGATGGGGGCTGGCCTGCTTGCTCGTGCACTCTTGCTACTGGTTCATGAGCGTGCGGCACTGCTCACCATTCTGATCACCTGCTTTGGCCGTGCGATTGCAGAGGTGGGCACGGTCATGATGGTCGGCGGCAACATCGATGGATTCACCCGGGTGATGACCACAGCCATCGCGCTCGAAACAAGCAAGGGTGACCTGCCCCTGGCCATCGGCCTTGGAATTGTTCTCCTCATGGCCGTCTTGCTTCTCAACCTGCTCCTCTTCGCAGTGGCCCACCGCAGCCCAGGGCAGGAGGCACGGTCGTGATTCGAATCAACAGCCTGCGCGTCATTCGGATGCAAGAACCCATCCTTCAGATTGACTCACTCCACATCGGCGCAGGAGAGGTCGTGGGTCTCATGGGGCCCAACGGAAGTGGGAAGACCACCCTGCTGCGGGCCCTGCATGGGCTTATTCCTGAATCACGCGGCCAGGTTCAGACCGAGCTGGACCTGCGCATTGCAATGGTGTTTCAACGCAGCCAATTGCTGCACCTGTCTGCGGGGCTCAACCTTCGACTCGCCGCCTGGTTCGCGGGCAGAACCTGGCAAGAAGCGAGGCCGCTCGTAGACAAGTCACTTCAAAACATGGGTCTTCTCGATCTGAGGGAGCGGCTGGCCACCCGACTCTCTGGCGGTCAGCAACAGAGGCTCTCTCTGGCAAAGGCGCTGATTCGCCAGCCCGATTTGCTTCTGCTGGACGAGCCACTCTCGGCACTCGACGCCGAATCAAGCACTCAATGCATCCAAACACTCTCTGGGTTTGTCAACGAGAACCGCCCGCTGACCAGGCCACGGACGATTGTCTTTAGCTCTCACTCCGAGGCACAGACATTGGCGCTCGCCAGCCGCATTATTCGCCTCGAGAAAGGGCGAATCATCGAGGACAAACCGGTGCGAGCATCCTCTTAAACAAGGCCATCGAAAGGAATCACAGAGACTCGATCGCCCTTGGCCACAAGCGAGGCATCGTGATCGAGCATGACCAGGCAATTGGCATCGCTCATCGAGCGCAGAATGCCAGAGCCCTGGCCCCCAGTGGTTCTCACCCGGGTCTCGCCCTTGGCGTCGACAAATAAGACACCGCGTCGATACTCGGTCCGACCTGCACGCTTGGGAATCTCCTCATCGCTCACCGCCTGCATCACCACGCCGCCCTCGCCCTTGGCTCCCATCATCGACAAGAGTCCGGGGCGTACAAAGAGATAGAAGGTCACCATGACCGCCACCGGATTGCCAGGCAATCCAAAGAGCACGGCTGAGTCTCCCTCGCCGACACGTGCTCCCGACCAGATACGACCGAAGGCCATGGGGCGACCCGGGCGCATTGCAATGCGCCAGAAGGTAACGTCACCAAGCTTGGCCATCATGGTCTTAATAAAATCGGCCTCTCCCACCGACACGCCACCCGAGGTCACGATTGCATCGGCAGAGCTCGCGGCCTGACGAAAGGCTGCCTCGAGAAGCTCGGGTTGATCGGGGACGACCCCCATATCAACAACGTCCACACCGAGTCGGGCCAGCATGCCAAAGAGCGTGTAACGATTGCTGTCATACACACAGCCCGGATCGAGTGCCTCACCGACTGAGCGCAGCTCATCGCCTGTTGAGAAGAATGCGACTCGCACGCGCCTGCGGACCCCCAACTCCGAAAACCCAAGAGAGGCCGCCAAGCCAAGATCCGCGGGCCGAATGATTCGACCGGCCGACAAGGCGGGCTTGCCCTGTGTGAGGTCCTCGCCCATCAGGCGGCGGTTGTCACCGCGTCGAACCGCCTTCGAGAGGAACCGAATGGTCTGCCCATCGCGTTCGGTGAACTCCTGCGGAATGACGGTGTCGCAGCCGCTGGGCATCACCGCTCCTGTCATGACTCGAACACAGTGCCCCGGCTCACAGTGGCCATTGAACTGGCGTCCCGCGAAGGCCTCTCCTTTGACCGTGAAAGAGAGTGTTTCCCCAGCACCGGCTATGCAACCACCGTCAAAGGCATAGCCATCCATGGCTGCGTTGTCATGACTCGGGACATTAATCGGAGAAACCAAGTCTTTGGCCAAGACCCGGCCGAGGGCGGCACGAACGGGAACACGCTCGACTGCCCAATCGATTTCACGTGGCGCGCATAGCGCCTCAATGACTTCAATGGCCTTGGAGACACGCAAGGCGTCGGGGTCGTAGCCCGAGAGGCATGAAACTATCTGATCCAGCTGCGTCAACGCTGACATGACGAATCCTCGCTGTGAATAGAGAGACCTTGACTCAATGCCTCAAGCTCATCGAGTGTGTTGGCATTGGCAAAGGCATTCTTTGACTCAAAAGAAACCTGGGCAACCCCAATCGAGCGAACCCACTCATCGATCTTGCGCCCCCCAGACCCGAGGTAGTCGCGAAGGCCTGAGACGGCAGAGGTCTTTACGCAGAGAAAAACAGGCTGCCGCTGTGTACGGCCTTCTTCGCTCGGGCTCAGAGGATAGGCCGCCAGGCATCCCTCACGCTCTGCGGCATTCATTAATCGCTCCACCAAATCGAGAGGAAAGAAGGGAACATCGCAGGGGACCACCTGAAGCCACTCCGTCTCGCAATGTTCTAAGCCAACCAAAATTCCTGCCAGAGGGCCCTGGAAGCCCTCAAGGCTGTCCCCAAGAACCCCAACGCCAAGCGCCTCGTAATGCGCCTGGTTGCGATTCGCACTGACGAGCAACTGACTGACCTGACGCCGAAGCCGCTCCATCGCTCGCTGTGCAAGCGGCTGCCCTTGAAACTCAACCAGGCCCTTGTCGCGGCCATGCATTCGCGAACCCTGGCCACCCGCTAACACAAGGCCCGTGACCTGTTCAGAGTAATTAGGCATTGATGCCCTGGCTGGCCAAGTATTCGTCGTAGCTGCCCTTGAAATCGGTGACCGAGCCATCACCAGTCATGGCCCAGATGCGATTGGCAACCGCATTGACGAACTCGCGGTCATGGGAGACCACAAAGAGGGTTCCCTGAAACTTCTCAAGCGCCATCTGCAGTGATTCGATCGACTCCATGTCCAAGTGATTGGTCGGCTCATCCATGATGAGCACATTGGCCCGCTCGAGCATAAGGCGACCAAAACTCATGCGGTGTTTTTCTCCACCTGACAACACAGAAACCACTTTGTGAACTTCGTCGCCAGAGAACAACAATCGACCAAGAATCGAGCGAATGGCCTGATCGTCATCGCCCTCCTGGCCAAAGCGCTGCAGCCACTCGGTCAGCGTGCGCGATTGCTCAAACTCCGGATAGACGTCCTGCGCCATATAGCCAATTTGCGCATTCTCGGACCACTTCACAAGGCCTGAATCCACACCGACACCACCCAGTTCCGCGCCAATCAGGGCCTTGACCAGGGTGGACTTGCCCGCCCCGTTTGGTCCGACAACCGCAATTTTCTCTCCAGCCTCGACCATCAATGAGACCTTGTTTAGAACTGGACTGCCCCGCTCGTAGGTCTTGACCACGCTCTGCAAATGCACCGCCTGGCGATAGAGTTGTTTGGTCTGTTCGAACCGAATGAAGGGGTTCTGACGCGAGGAGGGTCGAACATCGACAGCCTCGGACTGAATCTTTTCAATGAGCTTTCGACGAGAGGTGGCCTGCTTGGCCTTGGACTTGTTTGCAGCAAATCGGCGAACAAACTCTTGGAGTTCACTGACGCGGTCTTTGCTCTTTGCATTGGCCGCCATGAGCCGTGCCCGAGACTCGGTCGATGCAAGCATGTAGTCATCGTAGTTGCCGGGATATATCCGAATCTCGCCGTAGTCCACATCGGCCATGTGCGTGCAGACCTGATTCAAGAAGTGTCGATCGTGCGAGATGATGATCATGGTGCTGTCGCGATCGTTGAGCAGGTCCTCGAGCCAGCGAATGGTGTCGATGTCTAGGTTGTTGGTGGGCTCATCGAGCAGCAGAACATCTGGATTCCCAAAGAGCGCCTGGGCCAGCAGCACCCGCAGTTTCCATCCCGGCGCAATCTCGCGCATGGGGCCCTGGTGTTGCTCAAGCGGAATGCCAGCACCGAGAAGCAATTCTCCGGCCCGGGCCTCGGCGGTGTAGCCATCGAACTCTGCGAATCGTGCCTCAAGGTCGGCGGCCCGCATATAGTCTTCTTCGGTGGCCTCTGGATTGGCGTAGATCAAATCGCGCTCGGTCATCGCTGTCCACATCTCTTCATGGCCCATCATCACAACGTCGAGCACACGGACATCCTCGTAGGCGAATTGGTCTTGGCGAAGCTTGCCGAGCCGGATCATTCCCTCTTTAGTAACCGACCCACTGCTCGCCTCGAGATCATCGCCAAGAATCTTGATAAAGGTGGACTTGCCGCAGCCGTTGGCACCAATGAGCCCATAGCGATTGCCCTCGGTGAACTTGACCGAGACATTCTCAAAGAGCGGCTTGCCGCCAAATTGCATCGTGATATTGGCCGTCGACAACATATCAATTCCCTTTAATAAATCGTTTAACGCGAGACCCAGCGGCGCGCGTTGTTAAACATCTCCATCCATGGCGAGGCATCGCCGTATGCGTCAAATGACCTTGGGCGCCAGGAGAGCTGAACATTCCGAAAGACGCGCTCGGGATGCGGCATGAGAATGGTGACCCGGCCATCGTCATTGGTCAGGCCGGTGACCCCCTTGGGAGACCCATTGGGGTTGTATGGGTAGGCCTCCGCAGCCTCGCTGCCGGGAGAGACAAAACGAAGGGCGATGTGCGCTTGGGCCTCGGCATTCTTTGTTTTACTGGTCCACTGGGCCCGGCCCTCGCCGTGAGAGACCACGACCGGCAGTCGGGCACCCTGCATCCCATCGAAAAACAGTGAAGGCGAATGCACAATCTCCACACAAGACAAACGGGCCTCGAACTGCTCGGACTCATTGCGCACAAACCGAGGCCAGGCCGCCGCGCCCGGAATGATTGAGGCCAACCCAGAAATCATCTGGCAGCCATTGCAGACTCCCAAGGCAAAACGATCGGCCCTATGAAAGAAGTCGGTGAAGGCATCGCGCAGTCGGGCGTTGTAGAGAATGGAGCGTGACCAGCCCTGGCCCGCGCCCAGAACATCACCGAAGGAGAAGCCCCCGCATGCAACAAAGCCGCGAAAGTCGAGCAGATCCACGCGACCGGATGCAAGATCGGACATATGCACATCCCACGACTCAAATCCTGCTCGATCGAAAGCGGCCGCCATCTCCACCTGCCCATTGACCCCCTGCTCGCGAAGAATGGCAACCTTGGGCTGCTGGCCGGTGTGCACGGCCGGCCCTGGGATGAGCCGCTCATGAAGAGAGGTGGGCAGATGAATCGGCATGGGATTGACTGCCTCGAGCTGCGACTTGCGCTCCGACTCCACCACCGCAGGATTGTCGCGGCGGGCCGCAATATCGAATGAGTTCTGACCCCAACTCTTCTGGAGGCTTGCCCGTGATGCGCTGAAAATGCATTTGGCATCGCGGTAGATCTCGATGGCGTCACGGGGATTGAGACTGCCAATCTCATGCGCCTGGGACGAGAGCCCATGTGCCCGAAGGACATCCATCACCCGGGTTCGCTCGGACTTGCGAATCTGAATAACAACACCAATCTCCTCTGCGAAGAGGGCCGCCAGGCTCAGGGCCTCGCGTTGTTCACGGACCTGGTCGGGCCGAATCTTGAAGTCACCCCAATCCTGGGCATGGGGATCAATCGTGAGCAGATCCAAATTCAGTGTGACACCCGATCGCCCAGCAAATACCATCTCGGCCACACACGCCATCAAGCCACCGTCGGAGCGATCGTGATAGGCCAAGACCAGAGATTGCTCCCGTAGGTTTGCGAGGGCTGCATGAAGTCTTGCTAGGGACTCAATGTCATCGAGGTCGGGCGGGGGCCCGCCAAAACATTCCTGCGTGAGCGCAAGAACAGAACCGCCCAGGCGATTCTTGCCCATCCCCAGGTCAATCAGAACCAGAATTCCATCGTCGACCTCGGTGTTGAGTTGCGGTGTCCAGACCCCACGAACATCGGCCACGGGCGCCAATGCGGTGAGGTTGAGAGACACCGGAGAGATCACCGATTGAGAGGCGCCAGACTCCTGCCACTGAACACGCATGCTCAGAGAGTCTTTGCCAACAGGGATGGAGAGGCCCAATCGGGGGCAACTCTCCATGGCCAGGGCCTCCACGGCATCATAGAGAGCTGCATCCTGACCCGGCTCACCACATGCGGCCATCCAGTTGGCGCAGAGCTTGACCTGCTCGAGACGCCCAATGGGTGCAGCAAATAAATTGGTGAGTGCCTCGGCCAGCGCGAGTCGCACAGACGCGGGCGCATCCACCACCGCGACCGGCGAGCGCTCCCCCACGGCGATGGCCTGGCCACCCACACCCTCGAAGTCCCAGAGCGTCACACCCACATCGGCGACCGGCGTCTGCCAAGGACCCACCATCTGATCGCGCGCGGTGAGCCCACCCACTGTGCGATCGCCGATAGTAATGAGAAACTGCTTAGAGGCCACTGTGGGGTGCGATAGGACTGCGTGGATCGCGGCCTCGAGAGAGATCCCCGAGAGACCCATTTCTCCAGAACCCACCGGCAAGCGCTTGACATCGCGACGCATCTTGGGAGGCTTGCCCAGAAGCACTGAGATGGGCATGTCGACAGGGTTGCGCTCGACCGAGGGCGGCGGCACTGCGGTTGATGCCTCCACCCGCAGGAGGTCCTCGGGCACCGCACGGCCCACCACCGAGTAAGGGCAACGCTCCCGGGCGCAGATCTCACCAAAGGCCTTCGCCGACGAGGGCGCAATGGCCAGCACGTATCGCTCTTGGGATTCGTTGCACCAGATCTCCGCCGGCGAGAGCCCCTCTTCATCAACGGGAACTGCGTCCAGCTTGAAAACACCGCCGAGCGAGGCGCCATGCACGAGCTCGGGGAATGCATTCGAGAGCCCGCCGGCCCCCACATCATGGATTGAGAGGATGGGGTTGTTCGCTCCGAGGGCCACACACGCATCGATCACCTCTTGTGCGCGCCGTTGCATTTCTGGATTGCCCCGTTGCACCGAGTCGAAGTCCAGGTCTTCGTCGTTTTGACCAGTCTGCATCGAAGAGGCAGCCCCGCCCCCCATGCCAATGCGCATGCCTGGGCCACCGAGCTGAATGAGGATCGCGTCGGGGGGAACCGGGGCCTTGTGAACCTGCGAATCGGAGATGACCCCGACTCCACCGGCCAACATAATCGGCTTGTGAAAGCCCCAGCGTCGGGCCTCGTGCACCAACTCGAAGCTACGGAAATAGCCCACCAAATTGGGTCTGCCGAACTCATTGTTGAAGGCTGCCGCTCCAAGAGGGCCTTCGGTCATGATCTGCAACGGAGAGGCAATGCGCGTTGGCTGATGCGGCTTGCCGGAAAAATCCAGGGCAGAGACAGAGAATCCTGTGAGCCCTGCCCTGGGCTCGGCACCTCGGCCGGTCGCGCCCTCGTCGCGAATCTCACCGCCCGCACCGGTAGCGGCACCCGGAAAGGGTGAGATCGCAGTGGGATGGTTGTGCGTCTCGGCCTTCAGGACGCTGTGGATCTCTGCGGCTTCTTTGGCATACAAGGAGGCTTTGCCTGCCTGTGGGCGAAGAACAATGGCCTTGTCGCCCTGGAGCACTGCGGCGTTATCGGAATAGGCCGATAGGGTGCCGTGTGGCGTCACCGCATGGGTGTGCCGAATCATCTTGAAGAGACTGCGATCACGGGCCTGTCCATCGACGACAAAGTCGGCATTGAAGATCTTATGACGGCAATGCTCTGAATTGGCCTGGGCAAACATTAGGAGCTCGACATCGCTGGGGTCACGGCCCATCTGCGCATAGGCGTGAAGCAGGTAGTCCACTTCGTCTTCGGATAGCGCGAGTCCCATCTCTAGGTTGGCCCGCTCCAGTGCACTGCGCCCATCGGCATGAAGATCAACAAAGGCAGGGGATTTGGCTTTGGGAGGCTCGAGCCAATCCAAAGGCGGTGAACCCGACTCCAGTCCCTGCTCAATCATGCGGTCCACAAACAAAGCGACGATCGCAGAGGGGATCGGCCCCTCGAGCCCGAGGAAATCAATGCAGACGCCGCGCTCGACGCGGACTATCGACTCGAGACCACATGAGTGAAGAATATCGGTGGCCTTGCTCGACCAAGGCGAGCGTGTTCCTCGGCGAGGGAATACCCAGAGGCGGGCCACTCCGGGCCGGGGGGGCTCAAACGCAGTGTCCGTGCAGTCGAGCAGGTCCTCAACGGGGGCCGAGCCCGGGCGGTCTAGAAGGGCCTCATCGGTCGATGAAACCAGGTATGCCCATCGGGCATTGAAGGAGGAGCAGCCGGTGGATTGCGGCTGGATCCGCTTAAGTAGACTGGCCTGGCGAAAGGCGGAGACGGCGGCCGAACCCGGAAAGCAGCGGACAGAGAGCATGCCGCATTATACGATTCGACCCGCCAAGAGCTGGACGCGATCCTTGCAGTGTGCCGCCAGACCGGCATCGTGGGTAACGATCACCAGGGTCACACCGAGTTCCTCCTGCAGGCCAAAGAAGATCTCCATTACGCGAGCGCCGCTGGCGGCGTCCAGGCTTCCAGTTGGCTCATCGGCAAAAAGAATGCTGGGCCGGCTCACGAATGCCCGGGCCAGCGCAACCCGCTGCTGCTCACCACCAGAGAGAGTGGCGGGGAAGTGATTGGCGCGCTCGGCCAGTCCGACCGAGCGGAGCATCTCCAGCCCGCGATCCCTCGCGTCCACCTCGCCCGCGAGTTCCAGAGGAAGGATGGCGTTCTCCAGGGCGGTGAGTTGGGGCAGGAGTTGGAAGGACTGAAAGACAAAGCCGACTCGACTGCGCCGGCGTGCCGCCCGCTCCTCTTCACCAAGGCTGGAGATTTTCTCTGCGTTCCAAGTGACTTGGCCCGAGGTGGGTACGTCCAACCCGGCAAGCAGCCCCAATAATGTGGACTTTCCGCAGCCCGAGGGCCCTAAAATGGCCAGAGACGACTCCGGCGCCACCTCCAGAGAAATGTCTCTCAATATATGCAGTTCTTCATCGCCATCGGACACCGACTTCGACAAGCCCTCGCAGGCCACCGACCACCCCACGCTCCCTTGCCTCGAGGCGCGAATCGACTCAGCCGCCGCCACTTCTTTTAACACTGCCTCTCTCCTATTTGCTCATCAAAAATCGCATGACCCAACCGCTTGGCCCCACCCAACCAGTGACCCACTCAATCGCTGACGCAGTCTATCGGATGTTTCGCCACGCATTGCTCCTGGTTATCGGCATAGTCTGTTTAGCCGCCTCGCCCCCCATTGCGACTGCTCAGGCAAGTGCCGGTTCCAAAGGCACCCTTCTCATTTACGGCGACAGCCTATCGGCCTCTTACGGCATTGATGTTCAGAGGGGCTGGCCCACGCTATTGACTCAATGGCTCACCACCAACGGACCGCGTCTCAGGGTCGTCAACCGAAGCCTCTCCGGAGAGACCACCCACGGCGGGCTCCAGCGAATGAAACGGGCCCTCATTCAAGAGAATCCCAGTCTTGTGATTCTCGCCTTGGGCGCCAATGACGGGCTTCGCGGACTCTCGCTTACCCAGACGGAAGAGAACCTTCGACAGATGATTCGTCTGGCCAAATCACATGGTGCCCGGGTTCTGCTGGTTGGCATTGCCTTGCCCCCCAATTACGGTGAAGACTTCACCAAGCGATTCGCCGCAATCTATCCAAGGCTCTCGAGGGAGTTGGCCGTGCCCCTCGTGCCTTTCATGCTTGAGGGCTTCGCCACCGATTTGAGTTACTTTCAGGCCGACCGGATTCATCCGAATGAGCGTGCACAACCCCTGATACTTGAAACCATTCTTGGGGGGCTGGTGCCCATGTTGCGAGCGGCCCCCTAGTATGCGAGGCGCTCTCGAATGACTGGAAAATTGCGGCTTCGTCGGCGACTGTCGCTATTTTGTTTTCTGGCCCTGGCACTTGGGCCTCTGCCATGCGTAGCACTCGACTTCTCAGACATCGCCAAGGAGGGCGAACTCCGGTTCCTGGTTGAAAACCCAGACCCCAAGGGCTACTGGTACAGCTCCCGCGTGCTTCTCACTGAGGAGTCACTGCGAACGGGTGAAGTCTCCCTGGAGACGTGTCATCACCAACTCGACCCGATTCGCAAAGTGGTCATCGCATTCAACCCACAGCGACTCATCGGTCTATCGGTAACAAGTCATCAGGGAATCGAGGCAATCGAGAGCGAGGCCCACCGCGTGACGCTCAGCAACGTTCAACGCGGCGCCCACATCTGCATCGCACTCACATCGCGGGCGCTCGATCAAATCTCGCCAAGCCAGTGGCGACTTCAGGCGGGGCCCCTCATGCGACGCTACTTCGATGGCTACCTTCCCATGAAGGCCGATCTGAGGGTGTCGTGGCCGCAAAACCTGCTGCGTCTCGAATCGACCAGCCCCGTAAGCCAACCGGGTGTCTCCATTGTTGCCTCAGAGACTGGTGCAGAGATGCTTACCGTTTTTGCCGGCCGCTTCTCGGGCTTCTTCCTTCTGAACCGACCGAACTAGACCTGCCTTACTTTTTGAATTTGTAGTGCTGGTCGTTTAGGTATCGGGAGACATGTTCGATCTCTTCTTCGAACCAGCCCGAACGGGTTCGGTTCGCGCAGAACTCCACCATGGTGCGCAACTCGGAGGCCGACTTCATCTTGCGGAAATCTTCGGAATAGAGTTCTTCGCCTTTGCCGGTTGGCATCATGGAGTTGTGGCAAGAGACGCACTGGCCCTTGTGAAGCGCGGCACCCTTGGCTGGGTCACCCTTTGGGAAAAGAGGCGCAGAGGCTGCTGTTCCGGCCCCAGCGACCAGCCCCGTAAACATAAAAGCCAGAACCCCTCTTCTTAATGCCTTGGCCGGTGCTTTCGGGTTTGCCATAAACGCCTCCTCTGCGATTCCTAGTTGACTGACTATGCCAGCCCGGGATTGCCAGAAACCCCAATCAGACGGGGTGTGTTGATCTTCCGAGGTGCAATGCGCTTTTTGTCCTTGAGCCACGTCTCCACAACATCCCAGACCATCTCTCCCTTGGCGTTCTCGGCCACCGGCGCCCAACCCGCCACCTTGTATGTCTTCTTGGGATCGAGTTGCTTGCCCTTCAAGCGCATGTCTTGGATGCGCTTGCCCATGGCTTCATTCGGGGCACAAGCGTACTCAAGACCACCAACGCGAACCATGTCCCCACCCTGTTGGTAATAGGGATCTGGGTTAAAGAGGTTGTCGCAGACGTCTTCGAGGACCGTCTTGACCATCTCGCCCGTCATCTCGGTGAGCGTGGAGTAAGAATAGGTTGTGGCGGTCTGATCCATCACATGCTCTCGCGTGATGGCCTGTCCTGGCAGCAGCGAGGTGCCCCAACGGAAGCCGGGTGAGAATGCCAAATCGGCTCCCTTGACCTCCATAAGTGCATCGACAATGAGTTGATCAAAGCTGCCATTGAAATTTCCGCGACGATAGAGCAGGCCGTCGGTTATGGCCAGCGTCTCTTCGAGTTTGGCCTTGTAGGGTGCCCGCACCTTGTCAATGAAGGCGGCCATGTCGCGGTCGGCGGGCAACATATTGGCAAATACAGGCAGCAGCTTGTAGCGATAGTCGGTGACTTTGCCGCCCTTCACATCGAAGTCGAGAACGCCAAGAAACTTCGTGTTTGAACCCGCGTTCGTCACCAGGGTGACGCCACCAGCATTCTTCACCTTGATCGGCTCAATGACACCGTCGTGGGTATGCCCCCCCAAGATGGCATCGATGCCGCGCACACGCGAGGCCATCTTCAAGTCGACATCCATGCCGTTGTGAGAGACAACCACCACCACCTTGGCTCCCTTGGCACGGGCCTCGTCAACGACCTTCTGCATGTTGTCGTCTTGAATACCAAAGGTCCAGTCGGGAACCATGTAGCGCGGATTCGCAATGGGGGTGTAGGGGAAGGCCTGGCCAATGACCGCAACGGGGATGCCGTTTTGCTCGCGAATCACATAAGGTTTGAAGACCGGGTCACCAAAGTCGTTGGTCTTGACATTCTGGGCCAAGAACTCAATCTTTCCAGCGAGTTCCTTCTTGACGATCTCCATGACGCGGTCGGCGCCATAGGTGAACTCCCAGTGGGGGCTCATCATGTCCACACCGAGAAGCTTGGTGGCGTCCACCATGTCTTGGCCCTTGGTCCAGAGCGATGTTGCTGAACCCTGCCACGTGTCGCCTCCATCGAGCAGAAAGGCATGCGGGCGGCTTGCGCGCATCATCTTGACCAGGGTGGCCATGTGCGCAAAGCCACCCACCTTGCCATAGGCCTTGGCTGACTTCTCAAAGTCAACATAGCTGAATGCATGTCCCAGTGGGGAGTTAGCAGGAATGCCGTACTTCTTCAAGAGGGACTCACCGACAAGATGAGGCACCTGCCCTTGCATACCCGCCACGCCGAGGTTCACATTGGGCTCTCGGAAATAAACCGGCAGGAGTTGCGCGTGGCAGTCGGTGAAGTGCAAGAAACTCACGTTTCCAAACTTTGGCAGTTCATAGAGCTTGTCGGCCTTCACTGCGGCTGCAGCCGCATCACCAAACCCACCAAACATTCCACTGGCTGCCCCAGCAGCCATGACACCCATAAACTCACGACGATTCAAATCCATGTTTGTATACCTATTGACGAATAAATAAGAACCAAAAAGGGCCCTTCATCGCTGAAGGGCCCCACAAGACGAATCAAAACAAACTTCCGCTATTTGTTGACCGGTGAATTGGGATCCAGGAGCAAGGCCATGAGATCTTTCATCTGGACCTCAGTGAGGATTCCCGCATGTCCAAAGCGCGGCATGTTGGTGCAGGCGTTGTAAGCCTTGGCGTTGTAGAGCTTGCCCCAGGTGTACTTGATTACCGCATCGCCATCACCACGGAGTTTGCCGTACTGATACAGACTGGGGCCGAGTGTTCCGTATGAAATCTCCGCCTTTGAGATCTGGTGGCAGTTATAACAGTTGCCCCCATTGGCCGATCCCGCGCTATCGCTGTAGGTCATTCCACGACCGCCCTGCGCAATGCTTTCCCCGCGCTTCCAATCGCCGATGAACTTTCCGTCGGCGGGAAACTTGATGGTCTTCATGTTCGCGTCCTCAACCCTTTTGCGAACAGAGGCGTCGAGGTCCTTGCCGAACATCTCCGCAGCACTGCAAGCGGCATTGACTTCGTCTTGGTTGAGGCGATCGAGCTTGGCGATGCCTTTCTCCTGGAAAGAGACCTTCACGATGCCTTGTGTCATTTGATCGAGATCAGACATGGCGCCGTACTGACCCGCACAGCCGGCGAGCACCAGTGCGGATGCAACAGCAGTTAGAACAATCTTCTTACTCATATAGAACTCCCCCGCTTATCGTTTGATGGTCGGGGCCAGTGAGGCCACGCCGTTGCCATTGACCCCCATATACATGGAGAGCGCCACCGAGAGTTCGCTGCTGAACTTGAGTTCGGGAAAGCGCTGCTGACGAAAGCAGTCTTCCAATCGCTTGTTCATGGGCCAGAGTTCCCCGTTGCTCACCCGGTAGGCAGGCCACGATGTGTAGGCCGAACCGGCGGGCTCCTTCTTAAGGAGGTTGGGCAAGCCCTGCAGACGAATGCGCTTGTTGTCCTCGGCATGGCAGGTTGCACATGCAAAGTCGTAGGGACCTGCACGGTAGAAGAAGGCGCGCTTGCCAACCTCATAGACGCGCTTTTCTTCGGGATGGTTCTGGGGCACATTGACCGGCATTCCCTTGGATTCCGCGGCAATCCATGTGACCAAGGCCACAATATTCTTGTGGTCGTCTCGGTTATACGTGCTCACCTTGGGCTCAATCCCCTGAATGGTCTTCATACAGTGGGCGAGGCGACCCTCGAGGTCCATGACCTTGCCCGTGTCGGCGAAGTAACGGGGCAATGATACGAATGCGCCCTTCACCACACCGGCCCCAAGGCCCAGATCGCACTTCTCAAGCGAGACTTGATTCGGACCGGCCTTTTTCTTCCACAACTCCTGGCCCTGCATCTCCCAGAGCTCGGCCGGATTGCCATCCGCGATGAGCTCGCGATAACGATCGATGCCCTTCTCTGTTTCCGTCTTCTGAGCCAAGGCGCCCCCCGCCATTAGACCCAAGCCTGCGGCCAGAAACACCGACCGAACGATCTGCTTGCGCATAGTCATCTCCCCTAGATTAATAGAGAGGCGGCAGGAAATACCCGCCCCCTTTCGCTTCAAAACAATACAAACTTAGGCAATGGCGGCTTCGTCTGTGCGAGACTCGCCCTTGTTGTCTTTCCATGTCACGGTGATCTTGTCGCCAGCCTTGGCACCCTTGACCTTGAACTGCAGGTAGGGGTTCTTCGAAACGGCGGGACCCCACTGTGCGGTCATCACTGTCTTGCCATTGAGCGCTGCAGTGACATCTTGGATGAACCAAGCAGGCACCAGTTTTCCATCGCTGGCTTTGCGCTGACCGGTCTCCATCTCATGTGACATGAGGACGCGAACGTCCGCAACATCGCCCTCTACCTTGGCTCGAATACGCATTGGACTTGACATGTTCTATCTCTCCTTCAAAAAGTGTTCTGTGTTGACAGTGACTGGGCTGAATTAGCCGCCGCATCCGCCGAGAGTGACCTTGATTTCTTTCTTGGCCATAAAAAACTTGCCATCGGCCTTGACCAGGGCGTAGACATCGGAGCTCTGTCCCATCTTTACGCGCATGGAGACATCGGCAAGGGCGGCGGGCGTGAACTCATAGAAACCAGCCATCATGGTTGGGTTCTTTTCGACCATTACCGCAACCATCTGCGGATTCTTCAATGATGAAGAGACGCCGACTGGGACCACCGCGCCATTCTCGGCGATGTCAGGCGAGGTAATGGTGATGTCGTTGCTATTGGCTGCATTGCCAATTCCCATTGCCTTGAGCGTGTCGGCAATCGATTTGGTCTCAAACCACTCTTTTTTCCAAGAGGCCATGGCCGGGTTTGCGGCGAAGAAGCCCATGGATGCCAGCGCTGTGTATACAGCAGCACCACCACTGGCTTTTAAAACATCACGACGATTCATGCTCATAACGACTCCTTTCAGTATCGGTTCGGGTCTGCTTCAATCAATTCTTCTTGGGTTTGGATGTGTCCAACCCACGGGTGGGGCCAATCGGGCGGTTCTGCTCAATGAGGTTTCCGTGGCTATCGACTGCGGAGCCGGGCAAGAACGAAGTCACGACCACTTCCTTCTTGCAGTCTTTCATACATGCGGTTCCACGAACATCAGGTTTTCCCTTAACCGTCCAGAGTCCGTGCTCCGTGGTCATGCCGTTTCTGTTGGGCATGCGCTTCTGAACCTCCGCAATATTCTTGTCCGAAAGAACAAAATCAGCCGGGACGATGTCACCGAGATTGAGAATAAAGGCCGTCACGGCGTAGACCTCTTCGGTGGTGAGGGTCTTGGGATTGGTCCACGGCATGGCGCGATTGATGTAATCCCAGAGCGTCGAGACCGTGGCCACTTTCATCAGGGTGGTGCGCTGGGGGAAGTCCTCTCGGGCCAGGTTGGCAACACGCCCGGCCTTGATGTCTGCCGGTGTAGTTCCGCCTGCGATGGGGGTGAAGACGTCGTTGCTCTCACCAAACACACCATGGCATGAGGCGCATTTGGCCTCCCAGACATTCTGCCCCTTCGCCACGGAGCCCGAGCCGGGCGGCAGGCCCTTGAAATCCGGTCTGACATCGATATCCCAGGCTTTGATCTCTGCCGGCGTGGCCGCACGGCCAATGCCATCGAACGCTGCAACAAAGTTGGGCGTTGCCGCAACCGCAATGGCCGCAACCGCAAGAGAAAGCTTAGCTGACTTGAACATTACTCACCTCCCCACTCTCGGCCACACGCCAAGATTGAATCATGTTGTTATGATAAATCGAGCGCGTGCCCCGGACTTCCCGAAGAAGCTGGACCGGGGGTTGGACATAGCCAGTGTCATCAATTGCACGACTCTGGAGAATGGCGGGCTTGCCATCCCAGCTCCAGTCAATGTTGAACCGCGTGAGCGCCTTGGTGAGAACCGGTGTCTCAAGACGGGCAGTGCGCCAATTCTTGCCGCCGTCTGCCGAGACATCCACTCGCGTAATCTTGCCTCGGCCCGACCAGGCCAGTCCGGTGATGTTGTAGAAGCCCTTGTCGAGAAGAAGCTGCCCACCCGAGGGAGAAGTGACCACCGATTTGGCCTCCTGGATGCCGCTGTACTGCCGGTGCATTCCATTGGGCAATAGATCAATGTAGTGGATGGCCTCGTCTTTGGTGGCCCACTTCTGATCACCGACCTCAATTCGGCGCAGCCATTTCACCCAGGAGACACCCTGCACACCCGGAACAACCAGACGCAGTGGGTAACCATTCTCGGGACGCAACATCTCGCCGTTCATGCCGTAGGCCACAATGACATCGTCGAGCGCCATCTCGATGGGAATGGTTCGCGTCATTGAGGAACCGTCGGCGCCCTCGGCAAGAACGAACTTTCCATTTTTCTTGTCGTAACCGCAGTCTTCAAGCAACGCGGAGAGTGGGACGCCCGTGAACTCTGAGCAGGAGACCATTCCGTGGGTGTACTGAACCGTGGGCACAGCAACATTGCCCCACTCCATGGCGGTATTCGCACCACACTCAATGAAGTGAATCCGTGAGACCGATGGCAGTCGCATCAGGTCGTCCATGGTGTAGACCTTGGGGCGCTTGACCATGCCATTGATCATGAACCGATGCTTGGAGGGATCGATGTCCCACCAGCCTTGGTGGTGCCGCTCAAAGTGCAGACCACTGGGGGTGATGATTCCGAAGGTTCCCTGAAGCGGCGTGAATGCAACCGAGGCGGCGGAGACCCGAGTCAGTCCTGGGCTCTCGCGGCGTTGCAGGCCCTTCTCATATTTGGAGGGCACCCCGTAGCCATTGGCTGCAACCGGCATGCCCAGACCGGTGGTGTGCTCCGGGAGATTCAGAATGTTTGGATCGCCCTTGCCAGAGACCGGATTGCTCGCTGCCTTGGCCGCTGCCGCCAGGCCGAGGCCGGCGGTGGCAGCACCTGCAGCCAAGAACTTTCGGCGCATGGTCTCGGGTGACTTGGCATCGTCTTTCGCAAGAAAATTTTCTGGCGCTTTCACAAGACGACCGACCGTTCGCTGTGTATCGCTCACGCGTTGGCTCCTATATTTTTTTGAAGTAAAGAAAATTCATTAATTGGGTATGGCTTATGTGATAGACCCCGCGAGCCGCACACAGACGGAGCGACAAAGCTCGGTGATCATCGGATCGGAAATCTTGTAGTAAACGAAGGTGCCGTCGCGACGGCGATTTAACACGCCGGCCCGATAAAGTAGGCTGAGATGCCGGGACACATTGGGCTGAGGCAGATTGGTAAAGGCCACCACCTCCTGAACCGAGCGTTCTTCGGTGCAGACGGCCTGAATAATTCGCAGTCGGGCTGGCTCGGAGAGAAGCGAGAAATACTGGGCAGCACGCTCGAAAATGAAGGAGACCTCGTCGGCATCGGCGACCTCGCCATCGATAATGCCGGGCCCAGAGGACGCTTTTAAAGTTTTGGGTTCACGCATGGGAGATAAAGGTATGCTTCTAGAAGCATATAGTCAAGAACGAGTGTTGACGCGGTGCACAACCCTACGAGTGGCTGACGATATGAGCAAATTATGTCAAACCCAGTGGCCCATCCCGGCCTAGACAACGCACGAAAATTGCTCGAGAAAGCGAAGCAATCGAAGGGTGCCTTTGTCCTGGGGGCGATGGCCTCCTTGCAGGGATGCCCATGGTGCGATCGCCTGATCGCCGAGCAGCTGCAGCCGCGGCAGCGGGCCAAGACCGGTGTTGCCTTTGACTTCATTGTTCTGGACCTGCGCAGCCAATGGGCGCATGACATGCGTTACCGCGTGGCGCCCACATTTGTCATGGTCGGACGCAAAATGCAGCCCATCACCGAGCCACTGGTCGGTTATGGGTCAAACGACTTTTACTCGGCATACTTAGAAGACGCAATTTCGCAGGCGGCCCGCTACTGGAAAACCCAGACCCCATGAAGAGTGCCATTCAAGACCACCTACAACGGCAGACCCTCCACGAGGAGGTTCATGCCCGACCGCCCATCGCCCTCTGGCCCAACGAACTGATTTACAGCCAGTCATTGCTCGTTGGTGACAGTGACCAACGGCGGGCACTCATGGACTGGGTCAACCGCCTGAGCTTGGCGCTCAAGGCCAATATCCATCCCGTTCACGGGCAATCGGTTCGAATACTCGAGCTCTCGCCAGCGCCCAATCGGCTTCTATTGAAATGGGAACTTCACGGCGAGTTTGTGGCGATTACTGTCTATGCACAGGCAAGCTTCCCCACCGAGCAGACATTCTCCCAATGCCGCGCGGAGACGCTTACGCGCGTATTGGCTCGGCTGGCCGAACTGGGGATCGAGTCACTTAACCCCACCATTGGCGAGCGAATCTCCGCCATCAATATATTGATTCGAAGTGCTCCGCTCACAGAGGATGCTGCAGAGCATGCCCCTCGCTTTGAGAACAACACGGTCATCGGGTCGACCGTCTTGGGCAATCAACGGGCCCAGGTCTGGACAGACTTCCAACTCGATGAGGCGGGCTTCATCAACTTCTTGGTTCACCACCAATCCATGGGGTCACGGCAGGCAGGCCGGGTGGTTCAGCGGCTCATTGACATGGATACCTATCGAATGATGGCCATGCTTGGACTGCCCCGGGCCAAGGGCCTCTCGGAGCCACTTCGGCAGGCAGAGGCAGAGCTGTCTGCGTTGGTGGAGAGGATTAGCCGGTCCACCACCCGCTCTGATTCGCCCGACCTCGTCACCGACGAGAATCTTCTGCGTGATGTCACCGGCATTGCCTCCCGAGTCGAGGAATGGATCAGCACCCATGGCATGCGGTTCACCGCCAGCGAGGCCTACACAGAGCTTGTTCGCCGATCGCTGAGCGAACTCCGCGAGACCACAGTGCCGGGTGTTCAAACCATCGGCGAATTCATGGAGCGCCGCTTCGAGCCCGCCATGCGAACCTGCCGATGGACTCAGCACAGGCTCCAGGCACTGTCTGATCGCGTCTCACGAACCACCCAGATACTCCGCACACGAATAGAGTTTGTGAATGAACGCCAGACCCAAGCACTGCTCGCCAGCATGGACCGTCGGGCGAAATTCCAACTCAAGCTGCAGCAAACCGTCGAGGGCCTCTCTTTGGTTGTGCTGACCTATTACGCCGTGGGGCTGATTGGTTATATGACCAAGGGCCTGGTCTCAATCGGCGTGAACGCCTCCACCGATGTAGTCACAGCGATTTCAGTGCCACTCATTGCCGGCCTGCTGTTTATTGGAATTCGCCGGGCACGCCGATCTGCAGCTCGTGAGGCCCCCTTAAGTCAGCCAACGCCCCGTTAAAAGAGGCCTCCGCGAAGAACAGCGACCGAACCACCACGCAATCAAGCCCAGCCGAGAGCGCCGCCTCAAGCCCATTCGGTGAGTCCTCAATGGCCAGGCACTCTCTGGGAGCCAAGCCCAGTCGTGAAACCGCCAGCTGATAGGCCTCGGAATCCGGTTTTTTCCGGCTGACGTCCTCTCCGCAAATAGCAAGCCCAGGTGCGCGGGCAACCTCCCGAGACAGACACCCCTCCCACAAGGCACCCCAATTAGAGGCGCTTGTGGTGGTCACCACCGCCCATTCCATTCCCACTGCAAGGGCCGACGTAATGAGTGGCACCACGCCGGGTCGTGGCCCGATGCCCCCTGCCGCCAGGCGTTTGGCATAGAGATCATTTTTAAGCCGATGTGCCTGCGCCAGAAGCCGCTGGCCATCAGCAGATTCCGCCCAACCGCCCTGCCCGATTGAGCGCGCATGGTGGTGCATGCGCTCCAAACCACCCGTAACTTTTAGTAGTTGCCCATAGTCTGAGTGCGACCACTCCCAGTCGATGCCCAGTTCACGAAAAGACTCGTTAAAGCACGGCAGGTGCCCATCACCTTCTGTCTCGGCGAGGGTGCCATCCACATCGAAGAGCAGAGCGCGGTAGCGGTTTGGGTCAACCCAAAATCCTGTTGATACGGCCATGTCGCGCCTCAGCGAAGCCGTTGCCACCGCAGAATGCTGACCAGCATCAATGAACCATTGGACGCAGCTCGCCCTTGCTGTAGCGAGTGGCGAGTGCATCGAGGGGAATTGGCCGCAACTTAGAGGCCTGCCCGGCAGACCCGAAGGCCTCGAAGCGGGCCTTGCAGATACCCCGGGCCGCCGCGGTGGCCACCTTAAAGAATGCCCTTGGATCGAACTCATCCGGCTTCTCGGACATGAGTTTTCTCATTGCACCTGTCATCGCCAGCCGAATGTCGGTGTCGATATTGACCTTGCGCACCCCATTGCGAATTCCCTCGACGATCTCCTCGACCGGCACGCCATAGGTCTCTTTGATCTCACCACCATGGGCTCGGATGACCTCGAGCCACTCTTGGGGGACGCTCGATGAACCATGCATAACAAGGTGTGTATTGGGAATTCGGGCGTGAATCTGGCGGATTCTTTCAATTGCCAGAATGTCCCCCGTAGGGGGGCGACTGAATTTGTAAGCGCCGTGGCTCGTCCCAATGGCGATTGCAAGCGCATCAACCCCAGTGGCCTTCACGAACTCTGCCGCCTCATCGGGATCGGTCAGGAGTTGCGAGTGATCAAGCACACCCTCGGCCCCCACCCCGTCCTCCTCGCCGGCGGTGCCTGTCTCCAAGGAGCCGAGGCAGCCGAGTTCGCCCTCGACAGAGACGCCCACAGCGTGGGCCATGTCGACCACGCGAGCAGTGACAGCGACGTTGTAGTCGTAGGAGGCCGGTGTCTTCATGTCTTCCATGAGAGATCCATCCATCATCACGCTGGAAAACCCGCTGCGAATGGAAGCCTGACAGACCGCGGGAGACGAGCCGTGGTCTTGGTGCATACAGACAGGGATGTGCGGGTATTGCTCAATGGCTGCATCGACCAGTCGACGAAGAAATGGCTCGCCCGCATATTTTCGAGCACCGGCCGAAGCCTGAAGAATCACGGGGCTATCGGTCTCGTCGGCTGCCTGCATAATTGCGTGAATCTGCTCCATATTGTTGACATTGAATGCAGGCAGGCCATAGCCATGCTCTGCGGCATGGTCCAAAAGCTGTCGAAGGGCAATAAGCGCCATAGGGTGTCTCCTTGTTGATCTATTGAAAGTGACCCAGAACGGGCCGAAGGTCGTCGATGAGTCGATCGGGCTGTGAGGCCGAGATGGGCTCACCATGGTTGTATCCGTAGGGCACTGCCCAAACTGCGAGGCCGGCATTGCGGGCGGTCTGAACATCAATCTGCGAGTCGCCTACAAAAAGGGCATGCTGCAAGTCGCTGCGAACATCGGCAATCGCCTTAACAACACCTGCGGGGTCGGGCTTCTTGGTTGGAAGGGTGTCCCCCGAAATCACGATATCGAAGGTATGAGAGAGGCCATGGGCACTGAGCACCCGATCGGTGAATCGACTCTCTTTGTTAGTCACAATTCCAATTGCAACATCGGCCCCTTTTAATCCAGCAAGCACCTCGGCCACGTAGGGAAAAAGATGGCTTCGAGTGCCCGCCGTCTCGTGATAGTGGTGAACAAAACGCTCCATCACCGTTGCCCACTCTTCTGCATTTTCTTTACTCGCCCTCGATTTCCATGCCTGTTGCATGAGCCAGCCAGTGCCATGACCGATCCAATCTCGAACCTGCTGTTCTCGAACCTCTGCCAATCCAAAGTCCGCCAAGGTTCGATTCACGGCATCCGAGATCTCGCTCGCCGTATCGATCAGGGTGCCATCGAGATCAAATAACGCCGCAGAACGAATGGACATGGATTAAGAGGCCAGGGCGGAGTTTTGAAGGGCGCGACGCTTGAGATCCATGAGCCGAAGAATCATGGGGGTAAAGATAAGCTGCATCGCAAGGCCCATCTTTCCGCCGGGCACCACAATGGTGTTGGGGCGCGTCATCATCGAGTCATTGAGCATTGAAAGCAGATAAGGGAAATCAATGCCCTTGGGATTCGCGAACCGAATCACTACCATGGACTCATCGGCAGATGGAATGTCGTTTGCAATGAGTGGATTGGAGGTATCAACCGTTGGCACACGTTGAAAGTTCACATGGGTGCGCGAGAATTGCGGCATGATGTGATTGACATAATCAGGCATTCGGCGAAGCATTGTCTCGACCACAGCCTCTCTACTGTAGCCTCGCATCTTCTGATCGCGGTGTAATTTCTGTATCCACTCGAGATTAACAATCGGTACGACCCCAACAAGCAGATCGACATGCTTGGCCACGTCGACTCGTTCGTCGGCGTACCCGCCGTGCAGCCCCTCGTAAAACAGCAAATCGGTATTCGCTGGGATCTCGGCCCAATCAATGAATGTGCCCGGTTCTTGTTTGTAGGGCGCGGCCTCATCGGCATCGTGGAGATATCGACGCACCTGTCCGGTTCCATGTGCGCCATAAGACCGAAAGAGATCCTCTAACTTGTCCAGCAGGTTCGCCTCGGGACCAAAGTGACTCAGGTTTCGATTGCCGGCCGCCTCGGCCTCTTTCAGTGCTGCGCGCATCTCCATGCGGTTGAATCGATGAAAGGAGTCACCCTCGACAATCTGGGCTCGAATGCCTTCACGTCGGAAGATGTGCTTGAAACTACTCATTACAGTGGTGGTTCCAGCGCCGGATGAACCGGTGATGGCAACAACTGGGTGCTTGACTGACATGTCAGTGAACTCCTCTTTTACTCTTGAAACAACGAGCGATCCTTGAACAACGGAGAGCGATACTGTTCGTCCGTGCCAGTATCAAAGGCCTGGTGGTACCGAGCGATTCGATCCACTTCCTCTTTGGAGCCAAGAATCACTGGTACCCTCTGATGAATCGCCTCTGGCGCAATGTCCAGGATTCGCTCACGCCCGGTAATGGCAAGGCCGCCCGCCTGCTCGACAACCATCGCCATTGGATTGGCCTCGTACATCAGCCGCAGACGACCGGGTTTGCTGGGGTCTTTGGTATCGCGGGGATACATAAAAACGCCGCCTCGCATGAGGATCCGGTGGACGTCGGCAACCATGCTTGCGATCCAGCGCATGTTGAAGTCGCGCTCGCGTGGGCCGGTTTTCCCCGCCTGACACTCTTGCACATAACGCTGCACGGGGGGCTCCCAGAAACGAGCGTTACTGGTGTTGATTGCAAACTCGCTTGTCTGCGTCGGAATCTGAATGTCTCGGTGGGTGAGGATAAAGTTGCCCACTTCGCGGTCTAGCGTGAAACCATGCGTGCCCTGACCCACGCTCAACACCAGCATGGTGGATGGGCCGTAAATGGCGTAACCGGCGGCCAACTGCCGAGCGCCAGACTGCAAAAAGTCCTCGGGCTTGACTCGGCGGCCCTTGGGGGCACGAATAATGGAGAAGATTGAACCAACCGAAACGTTGACATCAATGTTGCTCGAGCCGTCCAACGGATCAAAAACAGCCAGATAGCGTCGACCATTCACCTCGCCGGGCGATGGCTCAAAGACCATCGGCTGATCGTTTTCCTCGGATACAAGACCGGCTGTCAGCCCCCCCAACTGAAAGGTGTTGATAAACGCCTGATCGGAGAGCACATCGAGCTTCTTCTGCGTCTCCCCCTGAACGTTGGTTGACTCGAGACTGCCCAGCACACCGGCCAAGGCTCCCTTGCTGGTCATTGAAGAGATTGCCTTCACCGCAGCGGCTATGTCGACCAAGAGTGCGGCCAAATCCCGCTCGTCATCTCCACCACGTAGCTGCTGAATGAGAAACTTCGAGAGGGTGGTGCGCCCGAGGTGCATGTTCTACTCCTTGGCAGCGGAGAAAACACGCGACGCACGAATGTCTTCCTCAGTAATTGTCTTGAGGGCCTCGGCTTGAATCGTTCCGGAGCCCGCCATCGCGGAATCGAACACCCGATTGGCCTGACGAAGTCGAGCTCGATCCAGTGCATTTCGAATCGACCGTGCATTGGCGAAGTGTGGTTGCCCGCGGCGATGGGCGATGTAGTCCACCATCGCCCGCTCGGACTGCGCATCGAACTGGTAATGCATCTGCCCCACCATCGAGTGGGCAATCGCCATTAACTCGTCCGGCTCATAGTCGGGGAAGTCGATGTGGTGGGCAATTCGGGAGCTCATTCCCGGATTGGACTGGAAGAATGTGTCCATGCGGTCTTTGTAGCCGGCAAGAATGACCACCAAGTCATCTCGGTTGTTTTCCATTACCTGCAACATGATCTCGATGGCTTCTTGGCCATAATCGCGCTCGTTCTCAGGTCGATAGAGGTAATAGGCCTCGTCGATAAAGAGAACCCCGCCCATTGCCTTTTTGAGCACCTCCTTGGTTTTGGGTGCCGTGTGACCAATGTACTGGCCCACCAAGTCATCGCGGGTCACGCTCACCACATGGCCCTTGCGAACGTAGCCAAGCCGGTGAAGGATCGCAGCCATCTTCATGGCCACGGTGGTCTTGCCTGTGCCAGGATTGCCGGTAAAGCACATATGCAGCGACGGGGTGCCCGCCTCAAGGCCCACCTTCTGCCGGGCCTTTGAGACCAGCAAGAAGGCGGCAATCTCACGAATCCGTCGCTTGACCGGGAGGAGCCCAACGAGCTCTCGATCGAGCTCCTCAAGCACGTCCTGTATCTGGGCCTCTTTAAGAATGGCCTTAAGGTTGATGGCCTCACTCATGGGTTAATAGCGCTCACCCATTGGCTTGTCGGTCGCATACGAATGCGTCGTGTAGTGAATATGACGACCACCTGCCTCCTGCCTAACAAGGCCGAAGCCCGGTTCTTGGGCGGGCCGCTGAACGATAAAGCTCATACACATCGATTCAACACCCCGAGTGTTGTCGAATGCATTGACCTTGATGTAAACCCCGGAATGGGCCTTTCGGCAGGCATTGACCTCGAACAAGACTGCCGCCCCATCCTTGATCTCGAACATGGGGATTCCCCACATGTTCCAGTAGGTGTTGCGCGGGTGCGGATCGTCTGTCCATTCAACCGACAGGGCCCACCCTCTACCAATTGCATAGTCCACCTGCTTGCGAATCTCCTCGTCGGTGAGGTCCGGCAAAAATGAAAACTGCCCTTGCGTAATTCTCATCATTGACTCCGTATCTGTTTGCGTTCACTAAGCGGCTGCGGTTGCGGTGGCGACATAGTCGGGCGCGTCTGTCGAGGTGTAATTGAATTCAACGCCCTTCCATGTCTCCAGCGCCTTCTCGAGTGGCTTGCACCACTTCGCTGCATCGCGGAGGATTTCTGGCCCCTCGGCATCGATGTCTCGCCCTTCATTGCGGGCCTTGATGATGCATTCGAGTCCCACCCGATTGGCGATTGCCCCGGCCTGAATGCCATCTGGATGGCCAATCGTTCCGCCACCGAATTGGAGAATGCAGTCATCTCCAAAGAGAGAGACGAGTTGGTGCATCTGCCCGACATGAATTCCACCCGAGGCGACCGGCATGACTTTCTTGAGGTCGCACCAATCCTGATCGAAGAAGAGCCCTCGAGAGAGGTCTTGCTTTGTGTATGAGTCTCGACAGACGTTGTAAAAGCCCTGAACCGTTCGAGGATCTCCCTCGAGTTTGCCCACGGCCGTCCCGGTGTGCATATGGTCGACCCCGGCGAGTCGCAGCCATTTGGCAATGACTCGGAAGGAGATACCGTGATTGCGCTGTCGAGTGTATGTGCCATGTCCAGCGCGGTGCAGGTGAAGAATCATGTCGTTCTTTCGGCACCAGTTGCTCATGGACTGAATGCATGTCCAACCAACAATAAGGTCGATCATGACGATGACGCTCCCGAGTTGCTTGGCAAACTCAGCGCGCTCATACATGTCCTCCATGGTGGCGGCTGTCACGTTTAAGTAGTGCCCCTTCACCTCTCCCGTATTGGCCTGTGCCTTATTCACTGCATCCATGCAAAAGAGGAATCGATCCCGCCAGTGCATAAACGGTTGGCTGTTGATGTTCTCGTCATCCTTCGTAAAGTCGAGGCCTCCAGTAAGACCCTCGTAGACCACACGGCCATAGTTCCGCCCAGACAACCCAAGCTTGGGCTTCATCGTTGCACCCAAAACCGGGCGGCCATATTTATCGAGTCGCTCTCGCTCTACGATGATTCCAGTCGAGGGCCCCTTAAAGGTTTTGACGTAGGCCACCGGCACTCGGATGTCCTCCAGTCTTCCCGCCTTTAGAGGCTTGAAGGAGAAGACGTTTCCGATCAGGGAGGCGGTCATGTTGGCGATGGACCCCTCCTCAAAGAGGATGATGTCGTAAGCCACGTAGGCGAAGTACTGCTGCTCTGTGGTCGTACCTGGCCCCGTATTCGGCACCAGATCGACCCGGTACGCCTTGGCCTGATAGCTCTCGTGGGCAGTTAGAAGATCCGTCCAGACCACCGTCCAGGTCGCCGTGGAGGACTCCCCTGCGACTGCTGCTGCGGCCTCCTCGGGGTCGACCCCTTCCTGAGGGGTAATGCGAAACAGGCAAATGACATCGGTGTCTTTTGGCTCGTAATCGGGCCGCCAGTAACCCATCTGCTTGTACTTTAAGACGCCACCCTTGTAGCGCTCCTTCATGTCGGTGATGCGACCCTCCGCTGCCATCTCCAGTCTCCTTTGTCAGATTTCGTTGAAGTGTGGAGACTTTAGAAAGCCTTACAAATAAGATAAAGTCACTTTTCCTTCAAAGACAAATAAGTCTCTCTTACGAATGAAGAACCTCACCCTTCGTCAACTTCGAATCTTCGTCTCCGCAGCCCGGCTCTCCAGTTTTGCCCGTGCCGCGGTGGAAATGCATCTGACAGCGCCCGCAATTTCCATGCAGATGCGGGACCTCGAAGAGGACCTCGGAATTAGCCTTTTCGCCAAGCAGGGGCGCGGCATCTCCTTGACCAGCGCAGGTGAGTACTTCTTGGTCTACGCCCGCCGGGTACTCGCTTCTCTGAGAGAAGCGGAAGACATGATGGGCAAGCTCAAGGGAATGAAGACCGGCATCCTGCTTATCGGACTCGTGAGCACCGCCAAGTACGTTTTGCCTCACCTCTTGGCCGGCTTTCGGCAGGAGCACCCGGGCATCCAGATCAACATTCAGGTTCGCAACCGCGAGCAGCTCGTGGAGCTGCTTCGAAACGGTGAGATTGATATTGCGATTATGGGCAAGCCCCCTCGCGACTTGGATGTGCGGGCCGAGCCATTTGCCGACCACCCCCATGCTTTTATCGCCGCTCCCAACCACCCGCTTGTGGGGAAGGGCAGCCTGCGAATCGATCAACTCGACAGCGAAGAGATTCTTATACGAGAACCCGGTTCCGGTACTCGGGCGGTCATGGAACACTTTTTTGAGACCCACCGCTTTCGGCCGCTTTCGACCATGGAGATGTCCACCAATGAGACCGTGAAACAGGCGGTCATGGCACAACTGGGTGTTTCGCTGGTCTCGCTATTTACCGTTCGGCTCGAACTTGAGCATAGCGCTTTGGCCTTGTTGCCGATTGATGACACACCAATCATGCGATCTTGGCACCTGGTAACCCGAGGCAGTCGGCCCACCTCTTTTGCTGCGGAAGCCTTCCGATACTTCATTCTTGAACAAGGAAGCATCTTGCTTGCCTCCCTGGTGCCTAAGCACGGAATCTATTCTGATAAGCTCGCTCGCAAGGTCAAGACTCTGCCGCAGCGCCGTGAAAGCGGCGAGGAAAAGCCAACCAGGGCCAGGAAGAAAAACCAGTGACGCCCTCTTTGCGTTGGCTCACTAATTTGCGGGCGTAGCCGTTATTGGATCCGTTTAATGGCCTTCAACGCCCGCTGCAGGAGTGGCTTGATATCGGACTCAAGCACCGAACTGTTTAACGAGAGATAACAATGAAAAAGTTAATACCAATTGCCATTGCCGCCATCATGTGCATTCAAGCGCCAGCCTATGCAAACCCCAAGGCTGCGGTCATCGATGAGATGGCTGGCTATCTTGAATTTGTCGATTATGGCGGCGGCGTCATCTTTGCAGAGCAGATTCCCAAGTCCGAGTGCTCGAAGATGACGATCATTGATGCGCGGGATGCCGGCCAGTTTGCAAAGGACCATATAAAATCAACCACGGCCCGGAGGAAAAACCAATGACGCTCTCTTTGCGTTGGCTCACCAATCAACTCGCCGTCTCGCCCCAGATTCAACCCGAGGAGGTTCAAGAAGCCGCCACTGCTGGCTTTCGCAGCATTGTCTGCAACCGACCGGACATGGAAGAGGGCCCCGGACAACCCAGCCAAGACGCGATCATGAAGGCGGCCGAGGCGGCTGGCGTTTGCTTTGCCTACCACCCGGTGACTCCATCGGGCCAGACCCCCGAGCAAGCCCAAAAAATGGGCGAACTGATTAACGCCTTGCCAAAGCCCATTCTAGCGTACTGCCGCTCTGGCAACCGCTGCGTTAGTCTCATTTCATTCGCTGCACAGCTCGGGCATCGCATTCCCGAGTGAGCCTGCTGTTCCCATGGCGCAAGGATCTTGCGCCGAATCACTCCTTTGCTGGCGACATCCTCGCTGGCGCAATTCTCACCATCATGCTCATTCCACAGAGCCTAGCCTACGCCGTGCTCGGGCGCATTCGAGGCACGGAGCACTTTCGTAATATTCATCGACACGAGGTCGAGACCCTCCCCGACACACGGTTTGTGTGCGTGGACGCAAATCTCTTTTTCGGCAACTGGTCTCGAGTCCGTGAGGCCATCGATCAAGCCCTTCAAGCCACCGAGTCTGCGCCTCGTCACCTTGTTTTATGCCTCACGAGCGCGAGCGATATCGATGCTACTGCACTCGAGGGACTCATTGAATTGCAACGCGACCTCGGGGCGAATGGCGTGACCCTGCACCTCTCGGAGATCAAGGGCCCCTTGTCCGACAAACTCGCCGATGCACTCACTGCATTCCCTGTGCATCTTTCTAACCACGCGGCCTTCGAGCAAATTGCGCAAATGAAATCGGGATAATTCTCCCATTCGTATCGGTCTCGAGAGACAATGGGCCATCGAATACAGAGAATGTCTATTAAAAGGAATGTCCATGACCAACAAGCAATCCGCGCACCGTCTTTCCGCCATCGGCGGCATGCAAAAAGTTGGAGCACTCGCAGTGCTCGCCACCCTCCTCGCCTCGCTGTCCATGCCGGTCTTCGCGCGGGACGAGCGCCTCTCCGGCAAGCCCGGGCCCAAGCGCGAGATGAACTGCAATATTGTTGAGCGCAAGAAGAATCCAAATAAGAGCACCACCTGCACCTATAAGTGCCCAGATGGCCAACCCGAGTTTGTTAACGTCGACGAGGGCTTTAGCTGCCCGGCCGTGGCCAACGTAATGAGGAAATAAGAAGCGCTAAGAGGGCAAGAGGCAGAGAGGGGAAGGACCCGATGGCACCCCAACCGCACCTGTTCTCCGTCTCCCTGCCCCTGCGCTCTGAGCCCACAGCCCGATGAATCGAAGCACCTCCCTTTTACTCAATTTCGGGCATGCGCTCGATCATCTGGTGCTACTCGTATTTGCCTCTGCTGTGACCAGCATCGCGGCCGACTTTGGCGTGGGGCGTTGGGAAGACCTCATGCCCTATGCCGCTGGCGCCTTCGTTATGTTCGGAGTGGGGTCCATCCCCGTAGGGCGCCTTGGCGATCTCTGGGGCCGTCGACCCATGATGTTGGTTTTCTTCTTTGGCACAGCCGCCTCGTGTGCCCTGGTGGCCCTCACACAGACACCCCTGCAGTTGGCTGTTGCCCTCTCTGTTCTGGGTGCCTTCGCAGCCATTTATCACCCGGTGGGCATTCCCATGCTTCTCTCATCTGCTGAGCGCCCAGGCATTGTGATCGGTTGGAACAATCTGGCCGGCAACATGGGCATTGCCGTTGCCGCCTTGCTCACGGGGCTGGCGGTGAAATACCTGGGATGGCGGGGCGCTTTCTTACTTCCGGCAGCCCTGTCTTTTGTGCTCGGCTGGCTCTTCTGGATCAAGGCGCCTCTCGAGACCGAAGCGCCCTCAAAGCGCCCAAGGGCAAAGACAACAGTGGACCGCTCTGCCATGGCTCGCGCCCTTGTTGTGATGACAGTCGCGGCCACGTCTGGGTCCCTGCTCTTTAACTTCACCACCAACGGAAATACAGAACTCATGAGGGAGCGGCTTGCCGAGATCACCTCCGACCCCGCCTCTCTTGGCTTCTTGTTGGCCATCATCTACGCTGTGGCCGCCTTCAGCCAAGTCATTGTTGGTTCGCTCATTGACCGAGTTCGTATGAAGCCATTGTTTCTTGGAATTGTGGTCTCGCAGGTTCTCCTTCTCTCGGTCTCGGCCCACGCACACGGCTGGTGGCTATTCTTTCTCGCCTTGGGCTTCATGGCCTCCATCTTTGCGGCCATTCCATTTATTGATGCAGTGGTTGTGCGTTATGTCGACGACCAGATGCGAAGCCGCGTCACCGGCATCCGCATCGCCATTGCCTTTGGAATCAGTGGCATTGCTGTTTACTTGCTTGGGCCCATTGTGAAAGGCGCTGGCTTCGATACCTTGCTAACCGCCATGGCGGGCATCGCCTGCATCACCTTTCTCACCGTTCTCTGGCTCCCCTCCGAATCCCCCCCTCCGCAGTCGTCCTCACAGCCTGGTTAGGTTGTCATGCGTTGGAGCGGCAACCTAATGAGAGAGATCAACGGCGATGGCTTTCGCCGGTGGTACGAGCGACAGCTGATCGGAGGCTTTTCCTTCATTGCGCTGGGTCTGCTTTTAATTGTCGCGGGAGCCGCGTTCCTGGAGGTCTGGCTCGGCCATGAGTCGGCCACGGTGGACCTACTCTCAGCGGGCCTGGCCTTTGTCTCCCTCGGGTCGGGCGGATATTGTTGGGTCAAGGCTGCAGAGACCATTGGCGCCGCGGAGCATCTGGCCCAGCAGGCCGTCTGCGCCTCGTGCAAGGCCTATGGAAGGATCACCTGCCAGTCTGAGCGGCACGAGCGTGGGTCTCTAACGCTGTTTGTTCAATGCATCCGCTGCAACCACCCCTGGAGCCTCACCCTCTAGAAATTTCTATGCAACTTTCTAGACCTCGCTCAATCAAAAAGCGAGGTGTAACCAAATAGAGGCTCTCCAATGTCCGCTGAAACACAAGTTGTCGCATCCATCATCTTTGCCCTGGCAATCCTCCACACCTTCTCCACCAAGTACGTCGAGCGTCTTGCACACCATTTTCCGAGACACCACGGAATGCTGCACTTTTTCGCAGAAGTCGAGTGTGTTTTTGGTATTTGGGCCTTCATCTTGTTTGCGACTCTCATTGGCATGGAGGGTCTCAAGCCCGCCATGGAATACATCGATGGGCGCAATTACACCGAGCCCCTCTTCGTCTTTGCCATCATGGTGGTGGCTGGCAGCCGCCCAGTCCTGTATGCCGCCCAAGCCGTCGTGGCGTTCATCGCGCAGCGTCTCCCCTTCCATAGCTCTTTGGCCACCTACCTGGTCATCATGACTGTCATTCCACTGCTGGGCTCCTTCATTACCGAGCCTGCAGCCATGACTCTTGCCGCCTTCATGCTGCTGAAGATCCTAAAGAGCTCAATGAGTGGCAAGCTTCTATATGCAACCATTGGGGTGCTCTTTGTGAACGTCTCGATTGGAGGCACCCTCACCCACTTCGCAGCCCCGCCCGTGCTCATGGTGGCCGCCACCTGGAATTGGGACACGGCCTTCATGCTCACGAACTTTGGTTGGAAGTCGGCGCTGGCCGTAGCCATCAATGGCGCAGCAGTCAGCTACATCTTCCGAAAGGAATTGGCGGCCGCATCACAAGCCAGTCTTGCATCGGCCGACGATGCCCCAAGCATCCCCGCTGTTCCGGGTTCGTTCATCGCCCTGCATTTACTGCTCATCGCAAGCATCGTTTTCTTCGCCCATCATCCGGCAATTTTCATGGGCATTCTGCTTATTTTTCTGGCAATCGCTGCTGCTTACCCCGAGCACCAAGACCGACTCATTCTTCGAGAAGGACTCCTCGTCGGTTTCTTCCTGGCGGGCTTGGTCATCATCGGCGGCATGCAGGCGTGGTGGCTTCAGCCCCTGCTCACACAGATGTCGCCCTCGGCGGTCTTCTTCGGGGCTGCAGGACTCACCGCCTTTACTGACAACGCCGCGCTCACTTACCTGGGATCGCTCGTACAGGGCCTGAGCGACGAATTCAAGTACGCGCTGGTGGCCGGTGCAGTGGCCGGTGGTGGTCTCACAGTGATTGCCAATGCCCCCAACCCCGCCGGCGCGACACTGCTCAAGGCCCGATTCGAGGGGCAGATGATTCAGCCGATGGGCCTTCTGCTCGGAGCGCTGCTGCCCACCGCGGTGGCCATTGCATGCCTGAAATACTTGTGACTGGTGCCCGGAGCGGGAATCGAACCCGCACGCCTTGCGGCTCGGGATTTTAAGTCCCGTACGTCTACCTATTTCGTCATCCGGGCGGTGAACTCTTGTGAGTTTAACCGCCCGTTTCAATTATCGAAACGATCTACTCACCAATTGAGACCACCAGCTGTGGGTCGAAGTGTGGGTTCTCCCAGCCAAGATCCAGCGGAGTCTTCGCCGCGCTAAGCCCCTGCGCGTAACTCCCCGGATTGGTCAGCACCCGGCACCGCCCCACCTTGTAGTCGAAGCTGTCGTGAACATGGCCATGCACCCATAGGTCGGCCTTTTCTACGAGCGGCGTAAGGTCGGAGATAAAGCCCGCATTGCAGGGGTCATCGGAAAACCGTGGATGAACGCTGCCAGGATGCGGCCCATGGTGGGTCACCACCACCGTGGGCCCGCCAAAGGGTTCTGCCAACTTCGCCTCTAGCCAGGCCCGATCCGCCTCGTGCAGTGAGAGCGCCTTGGATGCAGGAAATCGCTCCATGGGCGATGTCACACCCATGATTTTTCGGTGGTCCGCCAGACGGGCTTCGCATGCTTTCATTGCACGTGGCTTCTGGTCTTCGCCATTGAGACGGTAATCGGTCCACAAGACACAGCCGAGAAAACGGACCCCCTGATAGACCCACTCCGTTCGGTCCATCACGATGATCGCCGTGTCGTGCGACTGCTTCTTGATCGCCGTCAATGTCTGGTCCACGGTGTGCTCATAGAATTCGTGGTTGCCGGGAACATACAAAACTGGGTGCGGCCATTTTTTAAAAAAAGAGATGGCCTTGGTGTCGTTGTGGATGTCGCCGGCCAAGACCAATACGTCGGCCCAAGGGGTGTAGAGCCGATCAATGCGAATGAAGTCGGGGAACTTTCTCTGGACAAACTCCAGGTGCAAATCGGAAGCAACGTGAATTTTCATCTCAACAACGCGAGCCTTTTCACCAACACGTTTTCAAAGATTCCGTCATACCAACCCAACCGCCTCAAAAACCCAAATGACTGAAGCAGTTACACTCACACAGATTTTTCTGACAAATCAATTCGCTAAACCAGAGTATTCAATAACGCAGAGGCATTGGCACCATGAGTGAAACCACCCAATACGTTGCAGCGACTCTCTTCGCAATCGCAATTCTCCACACGTTTCTCGCCGCCAGCGTGGTCAAATTCGGGCATCACTACCCCAAGCACGAGGGCCTATTCCATATTCTGGGTGAAGTTGAGGCGGTTTTTGGGATTTGGTCGATCATTTTGTTTGGGTATCTCATTTACGCAGAGGGCTTTGGCAACGCGGTCGATTACGTTGACAATCGAAATTACACCGAGCCGCTCTTTGTCTTCGTGATCATGGTGGTTGCAGCCAGTCGCCCCATCATGACCGCCGCACGCGGAGTGGTCGAGTTTCTATCTGGCCACCTGCCCATGAACATTACCGTGGCCCGCTTCTTTGTCATTATGGGGGTGGTGCCGCTTCTGGGCTCGCTCATCACCGAGCCCGCAGCCATGACACTGGCCGCCATGATGCTTCTTCGCTTCTTCCACAAAGAGACTAGCCGCTTTTTCAAGTACGCCGTGATCGGCACACTGTTTGTGAACATCTCGATTGGCGGTGCCCTAACCCACTTTGCCGCACCCCCCATCCTCATGGTGGCCTCTACATGGGCCTGGGACACACCCTATGTCTTCAACCACCTGGGTTGGAAGGCCGCCACCGCTGTGTTGATCAATGCCACGCTTCTTACCTTGCTGGTTAAGAAAGAATTGCACGTCACTGGCGCCAAAGAAAAGGCGGATGCAGAAGACGATGATGGGGAAGAGACCCCACGCTCAATGCCCGGATCCGTCATCTTCCTGCACCTGCTGCTCATCGCGGGGGTGGTGCTTTTCGCCCACCATGCACCGGTCTTCATGGGCATCTTCCTAATCTTCTTGGGACTCGCGGCCGCCTATCCACAATTTCATGACCGACTCATCATTCGAGAAGGGCTAATGGTCGGCTTCTTCTTGGCGGGGCTCGTTGTTCTGGGTGGCATGCAGGCTTGGTGGCTTCAGCCGCTCCTCACCAAGATGAGCCCGATCGAAGTCTATTTCGGTGCGACTGCGCTCACGGCAGTGACCGACAACGCCGCCCTGACCTATCTGGCTTCCCTTGTTCAGGGGCTCTCAGAGGAGTTCAAGTACATGGTGGTGGCCGGTGCGCTCACGGGTGGTGGCCTCACCATCATCGCCAACGCACCCAACCCAGCGGGCGCATCGATCCTGAAGAATCGATTCGATGCAAGCAACATCAATCCAGGCTATTTGTTCCTTGCGGCCCTCGGGCCAACCATCATCACCATCATCTGTTTCAAATCACTGCCACTCACCCTCTGGTGATTCCGGGCAGTCGGACTTTTGCAGACGAAGGGTCTACAAGCGCAAGTCCATGGCCACTCCCGACTTGAGTCGGGAGAGGTCATCGAGCGCATGTCGAAGTTCTTCCAGTTCGAAGCGGCTTAAGTCATCGAGTGGCAATTCATTGGGGTTGTCTAAGCCCATGAGTTGGGCACGAAGCCGATAGCGCTGGGCGAGGTCGAATGACCGACGGGCCGCCTGAGATTCACTGAGCTGCAGCTTGCCCAATTCCTGTAGCGCCGCCATGCGACCATCCGTGGACGTCACCGACACACCATTCATGAGAGCAAGAATTCGAATCCAGGCCACCACGGGGGCTGTGCCGTGCTTCTTGATATCCAGGTGCGAAGGAGACAACCACTCGGACTGCAGCTCGCGCTTGCGCAACCACCTTGCAACATAGGTGAATACAACTGGGTTGGGCAGTTCACCCACACGAGCGCGCATGGAATCCTGAGCAAGTTCTCTCAGAAACTGCGGGTGCTGAACCACCTGCTTGGTGACCCACTCGCGTAGCTCGCTGGCCAGCTCTTTGGCCCCATACAAGGCCCGAAAATCTAAGAACGTATGCCCATCAAGCAGGTGCTGGGGGGTGGGTCGTTCGCACCACTGTGAAATCTCTTCTCGCCATCCGGTATCAGAGCGACACCACTTCGCATGCTGGGCCATTACCCCACCCTTGCAGAGTGGGAAGCCCACCCGATCAAGGGCCTCGTTGACATGCTTGGCGAAGTCTTGAAATAAGGGCTGCAAGACCTCGTCGCCCTCGAAGATGATGGCGTTGTCTTGATCGGTGGCGATGGTCTGCTCATCGCGCCCCTCGGAGCCAAGAGCCAACCAGGCCCATGGCACGGTGGGGGGAGACATAATTTTTGAATCGGCCTTGACCAGCTCAATAACCCGCACGGTCATTGCATCGTTGAGGTGACTCATTAGCTTGGCCACCGCAGTGGCCGACAGCCCCTCGCCAATCAGGCGTTGTGCAAGGCGCCGAATATCCAGGCCCACACTGGCGAGTTCCTCGAACTTGACCGCCTTGGCAATCAGGCTCGAGAGGCTGCGCAGGCTCTGCCGCTGATGCGCCATGACATCGCTCTCTGACAACACCCCAATGAGTGTGTCATCGCGCATGACTGGCAAATGGCGAATTCGGTGGGTGGCCATGAGCACCATGGCCTCGATGACCGACTCATTGGCCTCGATGCGAATGGGGTTGGGTGTCATCACCGATTCAATCGGTGAAGCCAAATCCAGAGCCGGCAAGATGATCCGCCGTATAAGGTCGTACCGTGTAAGGATGCCAACTGGGTCCTCATCGGCATTCACCACCACGATCGACCCCACACTAATTTTGTCCATGGCCTCGAGGGCGGCACGAATGGAATCAGTGGCAAGGCAAACCAAGGGTCGCTTGCGCACCAGGTAGCCCACCTGGATCTCAGGTCCGATTAACGACAAATCTTTTTGCAGTGCATCATCCACAGGTTTTCCCTAGGGTCTAAATGACTGGACAACGGTGGTGTCACAGGTTACCTTCTCCCAAATTTTTAATAGGTAGGGGGAGACGTATATTGATTGACCTCGTGGTCATCCTCAAGGGAGTGGTCGAGTTCGCAGCGCTTATGTTGCTCGGCCAGGGAATTGTTTACCTCTTGAGTTTTGGTAAGCACGAAGCCAATGCCGTCTACCGCATGTTTGTGTTGGTGACTAGCCCAGTCGTGAAGGTGGCCCGAGTCATTACCCCCCGCCAGGTGGGCGATCGGCACGTGCCCTTCGTTGGCTTCATGCTGTTGTTCTGGGTTTGGTTTGCACTCACGGTCCTCAAGGTCTCCATGGGCGCCCCGGTTCCCGTCTCGGCGACACCATGAACTTCATCAATTACTACTTTTTCAAGCAGGTTGGCATCTGGGCCGGGATTTTAGGCAAAGATGACATCGCCGCCGAGTACTGGGTGAGGGCATCGTATTTCGAGAGAGCCCCTGCCCGCTCCCTGATTACAGCGGCCAATCACCTCACCCTGGCCAAACGCTTTGCCGACTCCGAAGCGCTTCTGCGTCGCAGCCTCGATCTCGACAACACCCAGGCCCCCGCGTGGTTCAACCTCGGCTTTCTTCTGCAGAAGCGCAATCAGCACGAAGAGGCCATCTCCGCATTCGACCAGGCCATTCGCCACCAAGACAAACTAGACCGCGCCCACTACGGCCGCGCGCTCTCCTTGATGGCGTTGGATCGAAACATCGAGGCCAAGGCCGCCTTGGAGCGCACCGTCGACCTCCAGCCCATGAGCCCCTATGGCTACTACCACCTGGCCCACCTGCAATTCCGCATGGGCGATGAGAAGGCCTACAGGAAAACCACTAGGAAACTCAGCAGCTTCGAGCCCAAGTTGGCGGTGCAGATTCAGAAGGAGACTGGGGTAGATGCGGGCGTACAAGACCCCTTCGACCGCTTGAAATAGCCCAATTCGATTGATGAAACGGCGGGACAAGCCGGTACTTTTAAAAATGGAGGATGTATGCAACTGACGGAACGACACCTCGCCTACTGGCGTGCGCTGCTCAAGAGGACCGGTCTCTTGCTGGCCATTTGGTTTGTGGTGACCTTTGTTGTTGGTTACTACGCCGAAAGCCTGGCATTTGACTTCTTCGGGTGGCCATTTGCCTTCTGGGTGGGCGCTCAGGGCGCGCTAGTGGTCTATGTATTGATTATTGGCTACTACGCGAGGACGATGAACCAGCTTGACAGAGAATTCGGCGTGGCCGAAGCAGAGGAGGACTAAATGGCTACTTTCGATTCTCATAGCCTAGAAGCCAAGTCCCAAAAGGCTTTCACAGCGCAACTTAAAAAGGTCTACGGTTTCTACACTGGTGGCTTTCTTCTCTTCGTCGTTTTGCTCGGAATTGCAGAGCAAATGGGCCTGTCGCGTGCCGGCATTGGATACGTCTTCCTAGGCGCAACGGTCCTGCTCTATGCTGGCATCGGCATTATGAGTCGCACCAACGACGCTGACGAATACTACGTAGCCGGTCGCCGAGTGCCTGCCGTCTTCAACGGCATGGCCACGGGTGCAGACTGGATGTCGGCCGCCTCCTTCATTGGTATGGCCGGTGGTCTCTATCTCCAGGGCTACAGTGGACTGGCCTTCATCATGGGCTGGACGGGTGGCTATGTGCTGGTGGCGCTCTTTCTTGCGCCGTTCCTGCGCAAGTTTGGTCAGTTCACCATTCCAGACTTCCTTGGTGCGCGCTTCGGCGGAACCATGCCAAGGCTCATTGGTGTGGCAATCGCCATTCTCTGCTCCTTCGTCTACGTGGTGGCGCAGATTTACGGTGTGGGCCTCATCACCACCCGCCTCACGGGTGTGAGCTTTGAAATCGGAGTCTTCCTTGGCCTGACCGGCATTCTGGTCTGCTCGTTCTTGGGCGGCATGAAGGCGGTGACCTGGACCCAGGTGGCCCAGTACATCATCCTCATCATTGCTTACATGATTCCTGTGGTCTGGCTGTCGGTGAAACAAACCGGCTTCCCCATTCCTCAGTTGGTCTATGGCCAGCAGCTGGTGAAGGTGACCGAACTTGAGAAGAAGATCAACGCAGACCCCAAGGAATTGGAAGTCCGCCAGATCTTCAAGGACCGTTCCGCTGCCGCAACCGAGAAGCTCAAGGATGTTCCCGCTTCTTTCGCAGCAGATAAAGCCGCCGCTGAAGCCAAAGTCGCTGCCGCCAAGGCTGACCCTGCCGCCCTTGCTGCCGCAGAGGCCGCACTGGCCAAGTTCCCCGCCGATGAAAAGGCCTACACGGCTGCCTTGAACAAGGAAAAGGGAGTGGCTGCACGTGCCAGTCCCCCGCGTCCTCACGCAGCCTTGTACCCGGGCAAAGATCAAGCTGCCAAGGACATCGCTCGTAAGAACTTCCTGGCGCTGATTCTCTGCCTCATGGTTGGAACTGCAGCGCTGCCTCACATCCTGATGCGCTTCTACACCACGCCTTCTGTGCGTGAGGCCCGCAATTCAGTGACCTGGTCGTTGTTCTTCATCTTCCTGCTTTACTTCACCGCGCCTGCATTGGCGGTGCTTGTGAAGTTTGTGATGTACAACGACATCGTGGGCAGTTCCTTTGCGTCTCTGCCTGCCTGGGTGGCGAACTGGGCTGCGGTCGATGCAACCCTGCTCTCCATTTCCGACGTCAATAAAGACGGCATCGTTCAGCTGGCTGAAATCACGATTGGGCAAGACATCGTTGTGCTTGCAACGCCTGAAATTGCCGGATTGCCCTACGTGGTCTCGGGCATGGTGGCTGCGGGTGGCTTGGCTGCGGCGCTCTCTACCGCCGACGGTCTGCTGCTGACTATGGCCAATGCGCTATCGCACGACGTCTACTACAAGACCATCGACCCGAATGCCCCGGTCTCGCGCCGAGTCATGCTCTCGAAGACGATGCTCTTGATCGTGGCCGTTCTGGCAGCCTTAGTCGCACAGCAGGCTCCAGCAGACATCCTGTTCTTGGTTGCTGCAGCGTTCTCTCTGGCAGCGGCAGGATTCTTCCCAGCGCTCGTGCTGGGAATCTTCTGGAAGCGCACGACTGGCATCGCAGCCTCGGTCGGTATGGTCGCTGGAACGTCCATCACGTTCTACTACATGACCCTTACCCAGCCTTGGCTCCGCGAAGTCTTCTACGGGATCGCCCGTAGCGTCCCGACGACTCCTGATCTCTGGTGGGATATTCAGCCCATCTCTGCGGGTCTCTTCGGTATGCCCGTTGGTTTTGCGATCATCATCATCCTGACCCTGCTCACCCCAGCGCCCAGCCGCGAAGTCCAGGACATGGTGTCCGCCGTGCGTTACCCCGACTTGAAGATGGCCTAAGGCCCTCGGGTTCCCCTCTCCTCGGGCCCGCCCGGGGAGAGAGCCCTAGAAAGTCAAAGCCCACCGAAAGGTGGGCTTTTTTTATTGTTGGCCTGCGCTTCTTGCGGATGGGCCCTGGGCCCTCCGATTTCCTACATATCCGCCAGTGGCATGAGCGCAGTGGCAGGCATTTCTCCGGTGTGCCCCATCTTGGCAATGAGGTGGTCCAGATGCCCCTCGAGCGACTGAATGGAAGCGATGGGCATTTCCGCCAGCGCCTGCACCAGAACCCCAATCCTCGGTCCTGGCACTTTGCCCAAGAGGTCCTTGGCCTTGGGTGTGGCCACCAATTCGAAGGCACGTGCATCGTCGATGCTGCGGTCTCGAATCACGAATCCCTCTGCCACAAGATTTCGCACTAAGTTGCTGGCCGTGGATTGATGAACCGCCAGCCGATCGGTGAGTTCACCCGGACGGATGCCGGGGTTCTCTTCAATAATGCTCAAGGCCCAGATATGGGACCCGGAGAGGCCGGTGGCCTTCTCTACCTTTCTGTAATGCTCTTTAACTGCCCTGAAAATCACTCGAAACTGCTTGAGCACCCGGACCGCTTGGTCCGGAACGTTGTTGGTCACGATGACCTCCTGAATGAGTAAGGCGAGAAAATAGCACTTTCTGCAGCGGGGGAGAACTTGCCCCAAATCCTAGGTCGGACTAAACTCCAAAAAAAGCGGGGGTGCCCAAATTTGTTGGGCTGAGAGAGTCCCATTGAACCTGATCTGGCTCACACCAGCGTAGGGAAGCTTCAATCAGCCCCTTTTTTCAGAAAGGGGTTTCTTTTTTGGCTCATCCGCGCATTGTCCTCACCATTGCTGGCTCCGACTCGAGCGGTGGCGCGGGTATTCAAGCCGACATCAAGACCATTTCTGCATTGGGTGGCTATGCTGCCAGCGCCATCACCGCCCTGACTGCCCAGAACACCCAGGGGGTTCAGGCCATCGAGCCGGCCAGTCTGGACATCCTCAAAAGCCAAATTGAATCCGTATTCGAGGACCTGCCGGTGGCCGCAGTAAAAATTGGCATGCTCCACAGCCCCGAGGTGGTTCAACTGGTGGCCGACTGCCTTGCCCACTTCCGGCCCAAGCACGTGGTGCTCGACCCAGTGATGATTGCCACGAGTGGCGACGTGCTCGTTCACCCAAGCGCAGTCAAGGCACTGGTTGAGCGCCTCTTTCCTCTGGCCAGCCTAATCACCCCGAATCTGGATGAGGCCGCCCACCTGCTGGGCCGCCCACTCAAGACAATTGCGGACATGGAAATGGCTGGCGATGCCCTAATCGCCAAAGGCGCTCAGGCCGTGCTCATTAAGGGGGGGCATCTGCCGCCGAGCGCCCATGCCGATATCGTGGATCTCCTGGTGGAGCGGTCTGCGGCCGATCCGAGTCACGCATCCACGCAGAGTGCGTCAATCGTCCACCGATTCGAGAAGTCTCGAATCCTCACTCAGAACACCCATGGCACCGGCTGCAGTCTCTCGAGCGCCATTGCCACCCACCTCGCCCATGGCGAGCCCCTGCCCCAGGCAGTGAGGCTCGCCCAAGACTACGTTCACCAAGGCCTGCTGCAAGCCCAGTCTATGCAGCTTGGCAGCGGTTCGGGCCCCATCAACCATTTCTTTCAACCCCGCGCTCTGGTCCTTCAATAGCGCTTACCCAAGGAGCCACCATGGCCAGCAACCCTCAATTTCTCGCAGCCACCGCCCAGGTCGATGAGGCCGCCATTGCCCCGCTGCCCAACAGCCAGAAGGTCTATGTCATCGGCTCGCGGGCCGACATCCGAGTGCCCATGCGAGAGATCACCCAAGACGACACCCCCGTGATGATGGGAGCGGAGAAGAACCCCCCCATCTACGTGTACGACACCAGTGGGCCCTACACCGACCCCACTGTAAAAATTGATATCCGCAGTGGCCTTGCCCCCATTCGGCAGGCATGGATCGATGCGCGCAAAGACACCGAGTTGCTCAGCGGCCCAACCAGCCGATTCGGTCAGGAGCGACTCGCCGACCCCAAACTGGCCCAACTTCGATTCAACCTGCATCGCCAACCGCGGCGCGCAAAGTCGGGGCAGAACGTGAGCCAGATGCACTATGCGAAGAAGGGCATGGTCACGCCCGAGATGGAGTTCATCGCCATTCGCGAGAACCTTCGTCGTCAGGAGTATTTAAAGAGTCTGGAGGCCATGGGCGAGAAGGGCAAGCGCATGATCGAATTGCTCACACGCCAGCACCCTGGCCAGTCGTTTGGCGCAGTCATCCCCAGCGAGATCACCCCGGCATTCGTTCGCGATGAAGTGGCTCGCGGCCGAGCCATCATCCCCAACAACATCAACCACCCCGAGTCCGAGCCCATGATTATTGGGCGCAACTTCCTGGTGAAGATCAACGGCAACATTGGCAACAGTGCGGTGACCAGCAGCATTGCCGAGGAAGTCGACAAGATGACCTGGGGCATTCGGTGGGGGGCCGACACCATCATGGACCTCTCCACCGGCAAACACATCCATGAGACCCGAGAGTGGATTATTCGTAACAGCCCCGTGCCCATTGGCACCGTGCCCATCTACCAGGCGCTCGAGAAGGTCGATGGTAAGGCCGAAGAACTCACGTGGGAACTCTTTCGCGACACCCTCATTGAACAGGCCGAGCAAGGTGTGGACTACTTCACGATCCATGCAGGTGTGCGGCTGGCCTACGTGCCCATGACCGCCAATCGCATGACCGGCATTGTCAGCAGGGGCGGCAGCATCATGGCCAAGTGGTGCCTGGCCCACCACCAAGAGAACTTCCTCTACACCCACTTCGAGGACATCTGCGAAATCATGAAGGCCTACGACGTCGCCTTCAGCCTGGGCGATGGCCTGCGACCCGGCAGCATCTGGGATGCCAACGACGAGGCCCAGCTCGGTGAATTAAAGACCCTGGGCGAACTCACCCAGATTGCGTGGAAACACGATGTCCAGACCATGATTGAGGGGCCGGGCCACGTTCCCATGCAGCTCATCAAAGAGAACATGGACCTCCAACTCGACTGGTGCGACGAGGCACCCTTCTACACCCTGGGGCCACTCACCACCGACATCGCACCCGGCTACGATCACATCACCTCGGCCATTGGCGCCGCACAGATTGGCTGGTACGGCACGGCCATGCTCTGCTATGTAACCCCCAAGGAGCACCTGGGCCTGCCCAATAAAGAGGATGTGAAGGCCGGCATCATCGCGTACAAGATTGCCGCCCACGCCGCCGATCTTGCCAAGGGTCACCCAGGGGCCCAAGTGCGAGACAACGCCCTATCGAAGGCGCGATTTGAGTTTCGCTGGAACGACCAGTTCAATCTCGGACTCGACCCCGACACGGCCAAGGCCTATCACGACGAGACCCTTCCCAAAGAGAGCATGAAGGTGGCGCACTTCTGCTCCATGTGCGGTCCTCACTTCTGCAGCATGAAGATCACCCAAGACGTGAAGGACTACGCCAAGCAGAAGGGCCTTGCCGAAGAAGAGGCACTGCAAAAAGGAATGCAGGAGAAATCCATTGAGTTTGTGAAGACCGGTGCCAAGGTCTACCACCGGCAGTAATCAAGGAGTCCTGACCCAGCCATGAAAATCGGAATCGCCGGTGGCGGTCTGATGGGCCGTCTAATGGCCCACGGATCTTCGCAACTCGGCCACGAGGTGCATGTATTCGAGGCCGGACCGGAGGCACCTGCGGTAATGACCGAGCGTGCTGCTGCGTTTACATCCGCAGGAATGCTCAGCCCCATTGCGGAGATGGAGGCTGGCGGTGAGGCGGTCTACGCCCTGGGCATTGAATCCATGCGGCGATGGCCGCAGATTCATCGGGCCTGCAATCAAGCGTTCGACTTGTGCATCAATGGGAGTCTGATGGTCTGCCACCCGGCAGACCGCGCAAGCGCCGAGCGCATCCTGGCGCATACGCGGCCGAAGTCGTCCGAGCCTCAGCCCACGCCGCTGGCGGCGCAAGAACTCGAGGTACTCGAGCCCTTGCTCAAACCGCGACTCCATGCGTGGATGCTGCCCAATGAAGGGCATCTATTCCCTTCGCAGGCGCTCGAGGCATTAAGGAGATACAGCCCCAACAGCCATTGGGAATTCAACACGCCTGTGTTGGAAGTGGAAGCCGGATGCATCCGCACCGAACGCGGTGCGATGAATTTCGACTGGGTCTTTGACTGCCGTGGTCTGGGTGCGCGCAGCGCTTTATTGCCACTGCGTGGGGTTCGCGGCGAAATCTTCACCCTCATGCCGCCGGCCGGTTGCGTGATTCAGCGGCCCATTCGGCTTATGCACCCGCGGTGGCGGGTCTACATGGTTCCTCGGCCATCGGGCGAGGTCGTGGTGGGCGCAACAGAGATTGAATCAGAAGACCGCTCGCCCACATCGGTGCAGAGCAATCTCGAACTCTTGTCGGCCGCATTCAGCATTGCCCCATCGCTTGCCGAGGCGCGGATTGTATCGAGCGATGTGAACCTGCGGCCGGCCCTGCCCGACAACCTTCCCCAGGTGATGAGTCGGCCTGGTCTCACTGCAATCAATGGCCTCTTTCGCCATGGCTGGTTGCTCGCCCCGGCCCTAATGCATCAAGCACTGGAAGCCATGGGCGCCAAGAGAGAAGAGCATGCCCTCGTCTAATCGAGCCGCGAGCAACGACTGCATCACCGTGGACTTCAATGGCCAGCCCATGAATGCCAGGGCCGGTGAGAGCCTTGCTGAATTCATTGATCGACTCGGCAAAGACCCGAACCAATTGGCCACCGCCGTGAACGCAGAATTTGTACCCCGCGACATGAGAAAAACATTGCTCCTTCAGCAGGGCGATGCCATTATGACTTTCGAGCCGATCACAGGAGGCTAGTGAATATGTCCACCTTCTCTGTGTATGGAGTCTCGCTCTCAAGCCGATTCTTCCTTGGGACTGCGGGATACCCATCACCGGCCATTCTGAAAGAGGCCATTGCGGCCTCTGGCGCAGAGGTCCTCACCATGGGCATCAAACGCCAAGCAGCCAATGTCGCAGCCGCTGGGCACAACCAGTGGTGGTCGCTAATTCGTGAGACCGGGCGCCATATTCTTCCCAACACCGCAGGCTGCCGAACTGCCAAAGAGGCGGTTGCCCTGGCGCAGATGGCGCGAGAATTATTCGAGACCAACTGGATCAAGCTCGAGGTGGTCGGTGACGATTACTCACTGCAGCCCGACTCATTCGAGTTGGTAGCAGCGGCCGAGCAACTGGTAGGGCTTGGATTTAATGTCTTCCCTTACTGCACCGAAGACCTCATCGCGGCGCAACGCCTGGTCGATGCCGGTTGCCAGGTTCTAATGCCCTGGGCCGCCCCTATTGGTTCGGGCCAAGGCATCACCAATCGCAGGGCGCTCGCTCGCATGAGAGAGAAATTCCACAATCTCTTTCTCGTGGTCGATGCAGGAATTGGTGCGCCATCGCATGCAGCCGAGGCCATGGAGATTGGGTTCGACGCCGTGTTGTTGAATTCGGCTGTGGCCCAGTCCCGGGCCCCGGTGGAGATGTCGGCCGCGTTTTCAAAGGTCATTGAAGCGGGCCGCATGGCCCATCTCGCCGGTGTGATTCCCGCGCAGGACTTCGCCACACCCAGCACACCCGTCACGGGACAACCCTTTCTTATTCACAAGGCGGGGTAGAGATTGCGAGTTGCCAAAACCCCTCGTGGCAGCCTAACGCTCGAGGGCGATCGGCTGGTGCTCGACTGGGTTTACGCCAAGGGCGGCATTCAACTTCAATCGCTGGTTCCTGCAGATGCACCGGACCAACTGACTCGCGCCTTTGATCGGAGTCGCGCCCTTGGTTACATCGAGGAGGATGCATCGATTCATGTGGCCCTGTCTCTTACTTCCGGAGAAGGCGATCTCTCGCGGCTGCCACTCGATGCACACCGCAACCACTTTCCCTCGCTTGAAATGCCTGGCCTGCCGCGTCCAATGTCATTTCCCTCGCTGCGCGATGCAAGCCCCGGGGTCTATCCGGTGGTGGATAGTCAAGAGCTCCTCTCCGACCTCATCGATGTGGGGTGTCGCATCATTCAACTGCGCGTGAAGTCGCTTGAGCGCGATGCGCAAGATCGAACGGTGAAGGAAGCGTGTAGGCTCGCGCAGCAGGCCCCCGACTGCCAACTCTTTATTAACGATTACTGGGAACAGGCCATTGAGCATGGTGCCTACGGCGTGCACATTGGTCAGGAAGACCTGCTCACCGCGGACCTTGATCGCCTAAGAGCCGGCGAGGTGCGTCTGGGACTCTCGACCCACAGCTATTGGGAATTCGCAAGGGCACTATGGGTTGCCCCGAGTTACATCGCCTGCGGCCCCATCTTCCCCACTCGTGCCAAAGCAATGAACTGGATTCCGCAGGGCCTTGCGAATCTGCGCTACTGGGCCGCCGTGAGCCCTTTGCCGGTGGTGGCAATTGCCGGTATCCACGCGGGCAATCTGGCCGACGTGGCCTCAACGGGCGCCAGTGCTGCCGCGGTGATACAAGCCATTGTCTCTACTCCCAAGCCTACAGCCGCTTACCAAGCCCTTCAAGACCAGTGGCTTAGCATTCAAGCCCAGCCAGGGAATCCCAGATTGCATCAAAGAGACGGTTCGTCCCCACAGCGCCACCCAACCACAATGGCACGCCCAACGCTGTCCGAAGCCTAAAACTCGGAACACCCTGGACCCCCTGCTCCGGCCAACTTACAGTTTCTCTGGCGACCCCCGCCTCTAGTGCTTGGTCGCTGAAGGCACGTTCGATTTGCTCGGCCGACATTCCCACACTCAGGCCTCCACTCAATGGAGACCGCCTGGGCCCAGGTCGGTTTAGACTGCGCAAGGCGGATCAGGGCACTGCCCAAATGACCGCGACCGATATAGCACCATGGGCATACTAGGTCGGAGACGATGTCAATGGTGAGTTTGCTCATGATGAACTTGGAATCGAGACACCTTGTTATGAAATACCTTGAGGATTTTAAAGAGGGGCAGGTCATTGCGCTGGGCACTTACCCAGTGAGCGAGGAGGCCATCCTTCAATTCGGCAGAGAGTTTGACACGCAGTCTTTTCACACCGACCCAGAGGCCGCAAAGCAGTCGGCGTTTGGTGGTCTGATTGCCAGCGGATGGCACACTGGGTCTATCTGTATGCGACTCGTCTGCGATACCCTCCTCAACCAGAGCGCGTGCAATGGCAGCCCGGGCTTGCGAGACCTGCAGTGGCTCAAACCCGTTCGCCCCGGAGATGTCTTGTCGGGAGAGGTTCGCATTGGCGAGGTGAAGACTTCGACCTCCAAGCCCGACCGCGGCTCCATGTTGCAGCACTGGCTGCTTAAGAATCAAAACAATGAGTCGGTCTTCTCTTGCAATGTGGTGGTCTTGATGATGCGTGGCCCTTCAACGGGACTGGAGGCCTGGCGCAGCCAGGCGCAGAACCTCTGGTTTTCAGATGGTGGATGCACGGGTGGAAAGGCGGAATAACCATGGTGATAGGCTGGATCGTTATTTTTGTGCTTGGCTTCTTGGCGGGCTACGTGGTGGGCCGAAAGACGCGCAAATAAATTCTTAAGTGATTGATTCGCAGATAGTATTTAGAATCATTAAATAATTTTTGCGATGCAACAAAATCTTGGTTAAACTCCAAAGCAATAAAATTTTCATGTTGCCGGAGGCCGTTTATGTCTGCCCCTTTTCTGCCTATTCATGGGATTGAGGTTGACCCCAATCTCTGTGGATTTATTGACCAAGAGGTGCTCCCCGGCACCGGCGTGACCTCGGATCAGTTCTGGGTCGGCTTTGACCAAATCGTTGCCGAGTTCGCGCCTCAGAATGCAGCCCTCCTTGCTGAACGAGACCGCCTGCAGGCCGAGATTGACCAGTGGCATCGCGCCCAGCCTGGCCCCATTCGAGACCCCAAGGCCTATCGGAAATTCCTCACTGACATTGGCTATTTGATTGCCGATCCAGGCCGTGTTCAGGCCTCCACGGCCAATGTCGACGACGAGCTCGCCGTTCAGGCCGGGCCACAACTCGTCGTTCCCATCCTTAATGCCCGCTACACCCTCAACGCCGCCAATGCGCGTTGGGGCAGCCTCTACGATGCCCTCTACGGAACGGACGCCATTGCCGAATCCGATGGTTGTGAGAAGTCCGAGCGCTACAACCCCAAGCGCGGCGCCAGAGTCATGGCCTTTGCCCGTGACTTTCTCGACCAGGCCGCACCTCTGGCGAGTGGCTCCCACAAAGACGCCGTGGGCTATGCCATTGAGGCCGGCCAGTTGGTCGTCAGCCTTCTCGGCGGAAAGAGTGTTGGGCTTCAGAACCCCGACCAACTCATCGGTTACCAGGGCCTGATCCCCGAGCCCCATGCCGTGCTGCTCAAGCACAATGGCCTGCACTTCGAGATTGTGATTGACCATCAATCGCCAATTGGCTCAGTGGACCCAGCCGGCGTGGCCGATGTCATTCTCGAGGCCGCGCTGTCGACCATTCTCGACCTCGAGGATTCAGTGGCCGTGGTCGATACCGAAGACAAGCTGCTCGGCTATCGGAACTTTCTTGGTGTGATTAAGGGCAGTCTCACCGAGCGTGTTCCCAAAAACGGCAAGACCATCGTCCGTGGACTCAATCCGGATCGCCCCTACTCCAAGCCCACGGGTGGGGAACTCACTCTTCCTGGCCGTTCGCTGCTCTTCATCCGCAACATGGGCCTACTAACAAGCCACCCCGCTGTCCGCTATCGCGCCCCCAACGGCCAGTGTGCAGACATCCCCGAGGGCATCCTCGATGCGGTGGTGACAGTGGCCATTGGCATTCACGACCTCAAGGCCGCTGGCCGCCTGCCCTCGGGCGACGCCATTCGCAACAGCCGCAGCGGCAGCATCTATGTCGTCAAGCCCAAGCTTCATGGCCCGAAGGAAGTGGCCTTCAGTGCCGCGCTCTTTGCAAAGATTGAGTCGGTGCTGGGTCTGCCGAATAACACCGTAAAACTTGGTGTTATGGATGAAGAGCGCCGCACGAGCGTTAACCTGAAGGCATGCATTGTAGCGGCCGAGAGCCGCATTGCCTTCATCAATACAGGCTTTCTCGATCGCACTGGCGATGAGATTCACACCTCGATGCTCGCGGGCCCAATGATTCGCAAGGCCAACATGAAGGCCAGCAAGTGGATTGCCGCTTACGAGCGAAGTAATGTGCTGGTGGGCCTGGCCTGCGGGTTGCGCGGCAAGGCCCAGATCGGCAAGGGCATGTGGGCCATGCCAGACCGCATGGCGGCCATGCTCGAGCAGAAGCTGGTTCATCCCAAGGCCGGTGCAAACACCGCTTGGGTTCCAAGCCCAACTGCAGCCACCCTGCATGCCCTGCACTATCACCAAGTGAGCGTCTCATCGATTCAGAAGGAGATGGAGTCGATCGATATGGCCAAGGAGTCCGAGGACTTGCTCGGTAGTCTGCTCGCCGTGCCCGTTGCTGAGAACACCAACTGGTCGGCAGCGGAGAAGCAGCAAGAACTCGACAACAACATTCAAGGCATTCTTGGCTACGTGGTGCGTTGGATCGATCAAGGCGTTGGCTGCTCAAAGGTGCCCGACATCAATGATGTGGGCCTGATGGAAGACCGTGCCACTCTTCGCATTTCGAGCCAGCATGTGGCCAATTGGCTGGTCCATGGAATCGTGAGCGAGGCCGATGTCAAAGCAAGCTTTGAGCGAATGGCCGCCGTTGTCGATGCCCAAAATGGCGCAGACCCCTTCTACACGCCCATGCTTCCCAACTTATCGGGCAGCAAGGCGTTCCAAGCCGCCTGCGATCTGGTCTTCAAGGGAACCGAGCAGCCCAGTGGTTACACCGAGCCACTATTGAATCTCTGGCGCTTGGCGAAGAAGAAACAAGCCAGCTAGGGCGGCTGGCGTTGTAAGCTGTTGATTTATCGGCAGGATTCTTGGTGGAGACGAGGAGGATCGAACTCCCGACCTTCGCATTGCGAACGCGACGCTCTCCCAGCTGAGCTACGTCCCCGCCCCACTTAACCCAATTAAATCAATAACTTACAAAACCGACACCGACCACCGAATCTTAAAAAACTCCCAATTTATACCTCTTGGGGAGAGAAACTGGAGGTTCCTACCCCTAATTCGGTTGATCGTACTAAGTGCACCCCGAGCAATCCGCAGTACTTAGGTCGCAATAGGCGAAGAGAACGCCTTTAATACGTTGTGCTATTGTCATGGACCATTGCTCAGTTTTGTCTTGTCTTTTCCTGCCAAAGGGCAGGCTGCGTCAATACGGAGTCATTCGGTTTTCTTTTTTTGAGGGCTTAGATAAGCTCGATGACTAACTCAAAGGATCGCTCAATGTTAAAGAATTCATTCATCACTGTGATGGCCATCGGCTATTTTTCCTCTGCTCAAGCGCAGGATAAACCTGGGGTTTTTGGCTATAAGCCTGGAGGAGCTGATGCGCCAATTACAGGTGCCGCAAGTGGTGGCGGAGCGACCGATGCAGCGCCCTCGCTCGAGAAATGTGACAAGCCGTTCGGTACCCTTGCTGTCGTGCAACCTCAGGACCACATCACTGCGACACTCGCTAGATTTAACCTCCCCCCCCCGAACGCACTGTTGAGACTCATAATCCAGCAATCAAACTGCTTCCAGGTCGTAGAGCGAGGGCTCGCCATGCAAAATCTCATGCAAGAGCGCGAACTCGCCAAAGGCGGACAGCTTCAGTCCGGATCGAATGTGGGAGGCGGGCAGATGGTAACCGCCGACTTTTTGCTCACACCCGAGATTGCTTTTAGCGAAAACAACTCCGGTGGTGCAGCAATTGGGGCTATCGGGGGGTTGTTTGGAGCGTTTGGATCTGTGGTTGGAGCTGTCGCTTCAGGCATTAAATTTAAGCAAGCTCAAACCACTCTCCTCCTGGCAGATGCACGCTCAGGGCTTCAGGTTGCTGCTGCGCAAGGTAGCGTAGAGAAAGCGGACTGGGCCGCTGGAGGATTTCTTGGCGGCGTAGGCGCAGGCGCGTATACGAACACGGCCGAGGGCAAGGTTGTCGCTGCTGCGCTGCTCGACAACTACAACAACATTGTTAAATCAATTCGAAACCAGCCAAGCTTGATTGCCTCAACAGCGGGGCCCGCATCAACCGCGAACGCTGCAAGTTCCGTAAGAGCAAATGCATTCAACGTGGGAGATACGCTGCAAGGGAAGATTGCCGGGGTGAAAGTTTTGGCCTCTGCTAACGATGGAGGTAGGGTTCTCTTCTCTTTGAAGAAGGGTGAAGAGGTTGTAGTAGTGGCGCCGGACAAGAACGGTTTCTTAAAAGTTCAAGGTGCAAACGGTGAGGGCTGGGTCGACCAAAAGCTAATGCGTAAATAACGACCCCGGCTCGGTTGACCAAGCGTTGACCAAAATCTTGGCGGTGTAGGGCATCAAAATCCCAGCCAGCCAGACCTCACCCGGGGGTATCCCCCTAATGGCTTGATGGTACCTAGCGCACCCCTTGCACCTGTATTTTCTCAAGCAGCGGGTGAAGGCCTTAAATCCTCTCGCGAAAAGTACAAAAATGTTTAAAGGCTCATGCTATCTTCACCTCCAATCGAACTTCAATAGAGTCATCATATGAAACGATCTGAAACACGCAAGGGCCCGTTTATCTGTCTGCTGGTCGTAATGGCCGGGGCTGCATTGACCGGTTGTGCCAACAATTTTCATGCCCAACAAATGGGTGAGGAGACCATCTCAAAGGTCACGGTGGGACAAATCCAAAAAGAAATCGTTGTCGGTATGTCAGGAGCGGACGTAATTACCTTGCTGGGCTCCCCCAACATCGTCACCCGAGACAAGAAATCAAAGGAAGTTTGGGTATACGACAAGCTCTCAACCGACTTTGCTTTTTCAAACTCCGGCGGCGAGGTGTCATTGATGTTGCTCGGCATTCGATCTTCCCCCAGGCAACTCTGGGGTGCACAGGGTGGAGGCGGCCTAAACTCGGGGGCGACACGTCTGTCTCAAAAAACGCTTACGCTGATCATCAAAATGAGTTCCAAGGGAACGGTTGAAGACTTCACCTACCACGCTTCGTCCTTCTAAAGATGTCGATCAAGACCCTCATGGCGTTATCGGCCTCATGGGCGCTCCTCTCTGGCTGTGCGTCATCTCTCGAGAGTTTCGGTAGCCAGTTTCCTGTCAGTGTTCTTCAAGACCGGGTCCCAAAGTCTCGCGTTTTGTTTGTAGATCAAGACGGGGTGGTAGCCAAAGCAATTGTCGCTACGCTACAAGATTTGGGGTTTCAGGTGGATTTTTCATCTCGTGACCTGAATTTGGTTACTGGTTGGAGAACCGGGGGGCAGTTAGGTGAAAAAGTTACGGTCACCTATCAGAGGATCGACAAGGATTTCGTTCAGTTTCGAGCAAATTTCTCGAACGACGGGGATGACATAAGTTCCCAAGCAGTGCTTTACCAAGACTTTTTCACGAACTTATCGAAGAGCGTCTTTCTGGCTAAGAACGGAATTCTCTAGCCTCAATCGGGTCTCGACTGAATGCGCTCATTGATGCGTTGTGGTCACCTCGCTATATGTTCGCTCTTGCTTTCCACAGCGGCTTGGGCGAATCCCCAAAGTCAGTCGGAAGAACTGCATCATGCGTTCCAACATTACTACCAGTCGGCGGTCGGCCACAGATTCACAGTCCTAGACGTAAAGTTGATCACGTGGGCTGTCGGCTCATGTGGAGGTGGCTTTTCTCTCCGTTGCACTATCTCACGTCCAGTTCTTGAAAATCTGTCTCAGAGAGGTTCTACTGGGGCCAAACTCCTGCTATCGGCTCAGTTGCTTCAGACAGGCATCGCCTCTGATAGGAGCATCGTCGCAGAATTGTTAAAGAAACTGGCCACTGAGAACAGTGGTGCTGAATGGGTGACTTTGCAAGTCAAGCCAGTGTTGGCCTCGTTGGAAAAACCCCCAAGAAAACCCGCGAGATCAAATGCATCGTCGAACACTAACTTGGAGGATCGTCCTTCTGAGAGCAATAATGAGTCTCGAATTGATAAAGGACCTGACTCCCAGACTGCAGAACAGGGCGAAAAGTTTTTAAGCAGCGACTCCCCCGATACAGTGAAAGAGTCCGAACCCGAAAGCGACAACACAGGTCAAGCCGCAGAGGCAGCCCCCAAGAAACGTTTGCTTATAATCATTGACCGGTAACTCAGAGAGGATCCGTACCCACCCCCCATCAAAATCCCAGCCAGGCCTACCCCCACCCGGGGGGTACCCCCCCTGATTCGCTTGATGGTACCTAGCGCACCCCATACAGTCGATTGTGCTCAGGCAGAGACCCCAATTCTAATTCTAGTAGTCGTAAACTCTTAGAATGAGTAATCCGGTAACTCCTTACGTTGCGGCAGATGCGCAATACCCAGTGACAATAACAAGCAAAACTACGGAAACTATTTTCTGGTGGATCATGAGTTGTCAGAATGTTCTCTAGTACCTAATCTTCACGACAGTCAAAAATATACAAGTGAGACTTGTTTGTGCTTGTCTCAACGATTGTTAAGTGCACATACCCGAGATAAGGTTGTATGTAGAGTTCGCTTCGAACCTTGCCTTTTTTCCCGTCATACTCATTCCAATATCGCATCGTGTTCATTCGATTGTTCTCAATTACCTCCCAAGGAGTTTTATTAAGAATTGAGAGCGTGAGGACACCTTCCCGCTGGTAGATTGTAAGTTTCTCTTTGCTACTTGCCTCGATGCATGTCAGGGTTGCATTCTTTCCCCTGCGAAGTTTCTCGTAGCGGTACGGTCCAGTTTTTCCCGGAAATTTATCAATACAGTATTGCCAAACGGCATTCTCTGCTGCCTGATTTGTTTGCTTATACTTTTGAAGTTCCTTGTTTACACATTCTTCCCGACTGTCGTAACCGAACAAACCAGCGTGGGCAGTCGAAACGCCTAGAGCGCACAGCGCAATCAAGGTAGTAAATCTTTGGATCATTAGTATCACCTCACCATTGCTAAACAGAGATTCTTCATATCCGAAGACTGAATGCTGTAGCAGTTGCTTCGTTGTTCACCAACTTGTGCCAGACACATGTTCTTCAAGTCTGATGAACCGATTGAGTAACAGTTCGACTTGTTCTTCTTCACCAATGCGAGACAGAGATTCTTCGAGTCCTGATTCTGTATCGAGTAGCAATGAGATGCAGGGTTTACAAAGACTGCGGTGGTCGATAGCAAGATACCAAGGGCAAAAGCAAGAGAAGTCGGACTGGTGTTGTAGTCTCCCCCTAAATTGAGACAGTGTTGATGCGGACATTTCTGTTGTTTGGCAGTATTGGACGACAGGAGGTTTTGCATGAAGAAGTCACGGTTTACCGAGAGCGAGATTGTTGGGATCTTGAAGGAGGCGGATGCCGGGTTGCCGGTGGGTGATGTGATCCGCAGGCATGGGATCAGCACTACAACCTACTACAAGTGGAAGTCCAAGTACGGTGGTCTTGATGCCTCGGAGTTAAAGCGGATCAAGGAGTTGGAGGCCCAGCTCTCGGAGTTCAAGCAGATCGTGGCCGATCTGACCCTTGAGAACAAAGCGATGAAGGGGCTGATTGCAAAAAAGCTCTGACGCCAGCCAGAAAGCGTGAAGCGGTCGAGTATCTGGTTGGCGAAGAAGGATTGGCGGTGCAAAGGGCTTGTCGGTGTGTGGGTCTGGCCAGAGCGAGTTTTTACCGCCGACCGGCTGATAAGGCCAAGCGAGATGCACCGGTGGTCGATGTACTCAATCAGATTGTGGCCAAGCATGGCCGCTGGGGCTTTGAGTTGTGTTTTTTTTGGATGAGAAACCATGGGTATGGCTGGAACCACAAGAGAGTCTGGCGTGTTTACAAGGATATGGGCTTGAACCTGCCCCGCCGCACCAAGCGCAGACTGCCCAAAGGGCCTCGCATCCCGCTGGTGGCGCCAGAGGCCAAGAATGTCATCTGGGCGCTCGACTTCATGCATGACACGCTCGACTACGGCAAACCCTTCAGAACCCTCAACGTGCTCGAGGAAGCCAATCGAGAGGTCTTGGGTATCGAGATCGACACGAGCCTTCCAGCTGCTAGGGTGGTCAGAGTTCTGGATCAACTCGGAGAGGTCTACGGATTGCCAGAGGCGCTGCGCTTGGATAACGGTCCGGAGCTGCGTTCAACGGCGCTGACGGAGTGGTGTAAGGACAGAGGAATCGAGCTTCGGTATATCCAACCAGGCAAGCCCAGCCAGAACGCCTTTATCGAGCGATTTAATCGAACCTACCGACACGAAGTCTTGGACGCCTACCTCTTCTCAGACCTTGAACAGGTCCGAGAGATTACCGAGGAGTGGATCAAAGATTACAACGAGGATCGGCCCCATACGGCCAACGGGAAGTTGCCACCCGTTCAGAACTGGCAACACCCCAAACCAACAGAAATGTCCCCCATCGGAGTGTCTAATTGACGGGGGAGACTACAGAGGAGCGCCATATGTAAGGGGTAACTGCGTCAATCCCTGATTAGCTCGATCTCGCGCATCGTGCCAAAGCTCCGACATCTCAGCACTTGAGTATTCAGAAAAGCAAGGCGTCCCCAATGTATAGTGAATGATTTTGGCACTCGGGTTTGCCTCGTATTCCGTGGCGAGCCAGTTCCACTCCAAGGGCAATTCACCGATTTCCGCATCCTCTAGCCACTGAAACCGGTGTAGGAAAGCTCCGGAGCTTCTTCCTATAAAGGTCGGCGTGAGCTGAGAGTTCTTCGGGTGTTGACAGTTCCATAAAATTAAGCTGGAACAGTTTTTTCTTGGGTAGTCCTCGTTCCTGTTGCCGAGGTACTTCTTGAATGCTTTGGTACGATAACTATGTTTTACAACCTGAACTGCTTTGTCTGGGTCTCGCAGATCCCATAGTTCCGCGATGTCCGATGTACAAACCATATCGCCGTCAGCATAGATAGCGTGACCTTTCCAATCCATCAGACTAGGGCAGAGGAAGCGCGAATAGGTAAACGAGTTACTCCCGTCAGAATGCTGCTCTCGGTACCCAAGCAAAGAATCCCTAACCAGCGGTATAAATCTCACGGGTTTGCTTGATTTCTCCAAAACACTTTGACAAAAAACGTGATACGCCACAGCTTCACGCTGATCAAAACCGACAACAATATCTATTGCTCTCACAATACCTCCCGATCAATCCATGTTGTAGCTTGGCGAATAGTGTCGGTCCAGTCGCGCATGTCACGTTGGTGGAAGACTTTTAGTCCTGGGTACCAAAAGCTATCAACATCCCCTGGATGCCAATACCAGATTCTCCCCTTTGCGAGCGGAACAAAAACGCAACCTCTTCTCCCGATTGATCCTGCCAGATGAGCGGTCACGTTGCTAGTGGTGACTACAATGTCGCAGGCGTCGATTAACGCCAGCAGACCGTCGATATCGTTGTGAGCATCGACCCCCTTTATCTGGTGAATCTTTACATCAAAACGATCTCTGACTTTCTGAATATCAGCATCAACATCCCCGTACTGCAAGTTGACGAACTCGAGTCGTGTATTCGTGAGTATTGGCTCGAGTTGCTCCAAGCCGATGCTCTTCTCCTCGCCGAAATCCTTGTTGTGACTTTTCCATGCGAGTCCACAAATAGTCTTCCCGTTGGAAAATGGGGCTAATAGCCTCAACTCGTCGCGCCTCTCTCTATCTGCCACTAGGAAGGGCCCGCGGGTTGATAAGATCGCTTCAGAATCTAGCCCCAAGACATAGGCCAAGTTCCCGATGGGGGCCTGAGAATCCATTCCCTTGAGGGACTCCGGCTTTAAAGTTTGGCCCCTCTCAAAAAGAGTGATCGTCGGAAAAGATCGACTCAAAGTTAGGTGGAGTCTTCTGTCGGCTACAAGTCTGATACTCGAAAACCTCTCTAATGCTTGGGCGAGCAAGCCAGCGTAAAAAATCTCATCACCGATTCCTTGTTCAGCCCACAGTAGCAAACTTTCTCCGCCTTTGGTTCGGTCGCACAGAGGAAGATCTGTCATGAGCGCTGGACTTGAAAAACTCCGAGTTTTCCAGCGCCAAAGATAGTTCTCAAAACCACCCAAAAATTCTTTGTGGGAGAGTTGTAAAAGTCCTTTGCTATAAATAGCTTCGGCATAGTCGGGCTTGAGTTCGATGGCTCGCTCATAACTAGCTAGAGCCTCCTCATGGCGTCGGAGGTCGTTGAGCGCAACACCCCGATTGCTCCACGCTTCGGCATAGTTGGACTTGAGTTCGATGGCTCGCTCATAACTAGCTAGAGCCTCCTCATGGCGTCGGAGGTCGTTGAGCGCAACACCCCGATTGCTCCACGCCTCGGCATAGCCGGGCTTGAGCCCGATGGCTTGCTCGCAACTGGCCAGGGCCTCATCATGACGCCGAAGGTCACTTAGCGCAACACCCCGATTGCTCCAAGCCTTGGCATAGTCGGGCTGGAGTTCGATGGCTCGCTCGTAACTAGCCAGAGCCTCCGCATGACGCCGGAGGTCATTTAGCGCAACGCCACGATTGCTCCAAGCTTTGGCATCGTCGGGCTTGAGTTCGATGGCTCGCTCGTAACTAGCCAGAGCCTCCGCATGACGCCGGAGGTCATTTAGCGCAACGCCACGATTGCTCCAAGCTTCAGCCAGCGTGGGGCTCAACTCAACGGCACGATTGTGAAGGGTCAGAGCCTCATCTAAAGCACCCATCTCTTGGAGGCAATTCCCCTTGTTTGTATAGGCCTTCGTTAGACGGCTATTGATGGCCAGAGCTCGATCGAAAGCTTCAATGGCAGCTGTGAGTTCGCCAAGTTCCTTAAGCGAGAGCCCATAACCTAACCAGGCCTCTTCACGCCCCGGATCGAGCTCGATAGCCTTCCTGTGCCAAGGAAGAGAGTCCCGGTTTTTTCCCTGCTCGCTGAGTGCCTTCGCAAGATTGAAGTGGATGAAGTGATTCCTCTTGTCAAGCGACGCTGCAGCGAGCAAAAAACCCTCAGCGTCTGAGTGCCTTTGTTGTAGACCAGCTACAACACCCCTAAGATGCAAGGCCTCGGCAGTTCTGGGATCGAGCACGAGCACCTGCTTTGCCAGTAGGTCAGCTTCGGAAAGCCGACCTCTTTGGAATAACTCGAAAGCCGTCGCCAGTTTTCTTTGCGTCCCCGTGAACATCACTCCCCACTGTCCTTGCTGGGTCTACTGTTGATTGAACAAGAGAGGAACCATGAAGAGCAAAGACTAAGGAACAATCACTTCGTCCTTACTCTTGACCGGCTTGATCAAATCCTCCCGCTTGATGCCCAGCCATAAGGTGATGGGCGCCATCACGAAGATGGACGAGTAAATGCCAAACACGATGCCAATGGTAAGTGCCAAGGCAAAGCCGTGCGGCACGAAGTTTAGCATGGCGAGCACCATGGTCTCGGTGGTTTCATGGGTGATGATTGTGCGGCTCATGGTGCGGGTGATGGCGTTGTCGATCAACTCCTGCACGCTCACCTTGCGCATGCGGCGGAAGTTCTCGCGAATGCGGTCGGCGACCACCACACTCTCATTATTTGCTCCGAAGCAGAGTTCCTCCATCACAGTGGGGAACAGCAGTTGATGGTCTGGGTTCTGGAACAAGAAGCCGGGCTGCCCCTCCAAGTCCACCTTCCCAACGGTGGGCACGATGAGCCCTTGCAGAGCCATCAAAAGGCTGCTTTTCCCAGCACCATTGGGGCCTACGAGGCCGAGCCGGTGAGCTTTGCTCTGAAGATCAGAGCCTCGAAAACCAGCCGATCTTCGCGCGCCAGGCGCAGATTTGTGATGCGCATGGCCGGTATACTACGCGACTTGAACGCTTTCCCCAGCCAGCCGGAGTGGTGGAATTGGTAGACGCACCGGGCTCAAAATCTGCCGCCGGAGATGGTGTGCGGGTTCGAGTCCCGCCTCCGGCGCCAACAATTCACTGGTGCGCTGAATGAATATACTCATGGCCCTCTCTCAGTTGGAAGTCACTGGAGCAGAGGTCTACGCCACTACCCTGGGAGACGAACTGACGGCCCGGGGCCATCAGGTCTGGTACGTGTCAGACACCCTCACTCGCCAAGTGAAGGGCGCCTTCATTCCGCTGGCATTCAATAAGCGAAGCATTCCAAGGCGCCTTTGGCACGTGGCCCGTCTCGTGTGGCTGATTCGCAAGTACAAAATTCAACTGGTTCATGCCCATTCCAGGGCATCTGGCTGGAGTTGCCGCGTGGCCTGTTGGCTCACCAAGACACCCATGGTCACGACCGTGCATGGTCGGCAGCCCACCCATGGTTCTCGAAGATGGTTTTGGGCGTTTGGGGCCAGGGCCATTGCCGTGTGCGAGGCTGTGCGAGATCAGTTGGTAGACGTTCTAGGTGTGCCGGCAGACCAGGTCGTGGTGATTCGAAACGGCATTGACCCCGCTGCCTTCCCAGTGAACGAGGTGAGGCTGAAGCGCCAGGCCGGAAGGCCGCGGATTGCGATCGTCGGGAGGCTCACAGGCCCCAAAGGCGAGTTGTGCCACCGGCTGTTGTCAGATGTGCTGGATCTCAGCGCGGTTGATGTGCGCGTTGTAACAGGTAGTGCGTTACCCCCTGCGTTTAAGAACTTCTCAGATCGGGTTGCTTTTGTAGAAGATCAATCTGCGGTGGCCGAGGAGATTGCCCAGGCGGATCTGGTCATTGGTGCCGGGCGCGTGGCGGTGGAGGCGCTCTTCACCGGTACGCCCGTCTTTGCGGTGGGGGAGACGCGCCACATTGGCCTGGTGAGCATCGAGAAACTTGAGGCCGCAATGGCCAGCAACTTTGGTGATGTGGGTGGTCATGAGCTCGCTATGGATTTCCAGCAGATCAAGCAGGAACTCTCATCACTCTTGAGCGGGCCCGACGCCTTGCCACCAGTATCCACTGAGTTGCGCGGCCGAGTTCTTAAGGCCTACGGCCTGGAATCCGTGGCCACAAGAGTTGAGGAAGTTTATCAAGACGCGGTGGTGGAGACGCTGCGCAGAGAAATACCCATCCTGATGTATCACCGCCTGGTGGAGCACCCCTCTGAGCAGGGGGTACACGGTACCTGGACTACAGTGCAGATGTTCGAGAAGCACCTGCGCCTGATTCAACGCATGGGCTTTGAGACTTTGACCTTTACAGACTTTCAAGACAAGGGCTTTATGCATCGCTTTAGCCCTGGCCGAAAGTATTTGATGATCACCGCAGACGACGGCTATCAAGACAACCTCACTCGCATGCTGCCGTTGCTCAAGAAGTACAACATGAAGGCTACGGTCTACGTGGTGAGTGGTGAGACCCACAACCGATGGGATGTTGAGCACCCCACCGACCCAGATGTTCGGGTGCCGCTGCTCTCGGCCGACGAGATTCGGGCCTTGGATGCCTCTGGCCATGTGGAGATCGGCGGCCATACCCTCTCCCATGCGAAGCTGGATGAACTGGATGCAAAATCCCAGGCCAAAGAGATTCGCGAGAACAAACGCGCTCTGGAGGGCATCCTGGGCCACCCGATGCTGTCCTTCGCTTACCCCTTTGGGTACTTGAATGCGAGCGCGAAAACCCAGGCTCAGGAGGCGGGGTACGCCTACGCCGTGGCCACAGACAGCGGCCCACGCGCCATGCATCAAGACCGTTTTCAGATCCGCCGAATCGCGGTGTTCCCCAGAACCGATGTGTTTGGCCTTTGGCGCAAGATTCGGGGCGACTATGTCTTTCGCCGCTGAGCGAAGCCTGCGGGTGTTGGAGGTGCATGCGTCTGCTGGCGTGACCCCATCGGAGTTATTGGAGATTTGCGATGCTGCGCCGACCGGTGAACCCATTTATACCGGCCGCAACACCATTTGGGCACTTGACTGGCATGGCAAGTCCTTGGCCGTAAAAGCCTTTGGAATTCCCTGGGGCATACGGCAGTGGATCTATGGTGGCTTTCGCGCCTCCAAGGCGAAACGCTCCTTCGAGAACGCAAGTGCACTGATTGCACTCGGGCTTCATACCCCGAGGCCGCTGGGTTATCTGGAGTATGGAAGCCGAGCGCGTTTGCAAAAGAGCTTTTACGTGTCCGAATACCTCCCGAGTTCATCCGGTGTATTTCCGCTTCGTGATGTTCTGCTCGATGCGAATCGTTTGGATCGTGAAGGCGTTTTGACCGCCTTTGGGCGATACACCTGCCAACTTCACGACCTTGGCGTTTTGCATCGTGATTACTCCCCAGGAAATATTCTTGTGACGCCCCCGGGCAGTCAGGAGCGGACTGCGCGAGACAACGAATCACTGTCTCTGCCGGTGCTTGAGATGCGTTCATCGACTTCACCAGCCTATCGATTCGAATTAGTAGACCTTAACCGCATGTCTTTTGGCACCTGGTCGCCTCAACAACGTATGCACAATCTGCGGTTCTTATGGGCGGGCGATGACGATTTACGAATCGTGGTGAGCGGTTATGCGGAGGTGTTCGAGCAGCCCATGCATACGCTTTTGCAGGCTGCACGGCGTGCATCTCAAGGGCACAAGGCCAAGGCCACTCGGGAAGAACGACTGAAGAACTCCCTTCGGGCCTGGCTTGGCAAGGGCAGTCCTGCTGGGGGCTCCACATGATCTCGGTGGTGATGATTGTGCGAGATGGCGCAGCCACCCTCGAGAAGGCGCTTAAGAGCCTTCCTCGGTTTGATGACGTGGTGGTCTATGACAATGGCTCCACAGATGGCTCGCAGGAGATCGCCAAGCGCTTCGCGAATGTAAGGTTGTTTGACGGGTACTTTGACGGGTTTGGGCCCACAAAGAACCGGGCCGCTGCGCTAGCTCTGCATGATTGGGTGCTGATACTAGATTCCGATGAGGCCTTGGAGCCGGCGTTGGTCGATGCATTGTTGTCATCGCGCCTGGATGACAACGCGGTATATCTCCTGAACTTCAAAGCGTTTTACCGAGACCAGCAAGTGAGGTATTGCGGCTGGAACAATCAGAAAATTCGCCGCCTCTACAACCGGCGGGTCACGGGGTTTCCCCCGGCGCATGTGCACGAGAACATTCAGGTCGACGGCTTGATCGTGCAGGAGTTCGTTGGGGGGAGTGTGTTGCACTTCAGCTACCTGTCGATGTCCGACTTCATCGTGAAGGTAGACCGTTACTCCACTCTCTACGCCGAGAGCAACAAGGGAACAAAGACATCCAGTCCCACCAAAGCGGTGTTCAGCGGCGTCTACTCTTTTTTCAGAACGTATGTAATGAAGCGGGGGTTTCTCGATGGCCATGTGGGCCTCTTGATTGCCTTTTCGCATATGGCCACAAACTTTTACAAGTACATGAAGTTGTACGAAGCCAATCGGGATTCACGCCTTGGCCGAAAGTGATGTCTCACACGTGCTCGTCACCCGGCACGACAAGATCGGTGACTTTGTTCTGGCGCTTCCACTGTGCTGGGCCATCAAGCAGGTATCTCCAGAAACAAAACTAACTGTCTTGGTTGCTCGAGTGAATTGGGAATTTGCCCGTCAGATTCCTTTCATCGATGAAGTGCTGCTCTATGAACCAGGTTGGCGAGGCTTTGTTCAAACGCTCCATCGTCTCAAGCGTGCAAGAGTCCTCGCGAGTATTAGTTGTTTTATCAATATCCGCCTGGGTTTTCTGCTCTGGTGGGCTGGCATTCCAAGCAGGATTGGTCCCGCAACGAAGTTTGCCCAGATTTTCTTCAATGATCGGGTTGTTCAACGGCGCAGTCGCGTAGAAAAGCCGGAGTGGTCCTACAACTTGGAATTGGGTAAGCAATTGTTTCCAGACCTGCCGCAGGTCTTCCGAAGACCGTTGTTGGTCCCGCCAACGGCAGTGCTTGATGACACGCCGGTGGCGGAAATTTTGCGTGCCTGTGGTGGGCGGAAGATTGTTGTGTTCCACCCGGGTTTTGGGGGCAGCAGTGATGGGAACTTGGCTCTGTCGGATTACATTCGGCTTGCGCGCCTCGCCTCAGAGGCTCCCGGTGTGCACGTGGTGTTCACCTTTGGGCCGGACGACTTGGCTGCATACGATCAGGTAAGGGCGAGTCTAGATTTTGAGGCGGACCTGGTTCAAAGCCTGCCCAGCCTTTGGGCTTTTTGCGCATTCCTGCAGGCCTGCACCTTGTTTGTGAGCACCTCGACAGGCCCCATGCATCTCGCCGGTTCTGTGAACATCCAGACACTCTCTTTCTTTGGAGCCTCGGTATTCGCAAGCAGCAGGCGCTGGGAGCCTCTGAACGATCGAGAGCGGCAATCGAACTTCATGCTCTCCGGCCCTCTCTCAGCAGAGGTGTTGGAGAGCATCGTCCTGGCGATGAGGAAGACGTTGACATGACTTTGCTGAGTTCTCATCGATCGTTTGAGTGGGACGAGCACTCAGATCAGCCCAAGATCATTCTCGACAAGGCCTTCAAGCGACGAATGCGGGCACAGCATTGGCCCGATCTCCTCAAGATGTTTGCGACGGCAGGCGTGGTTCTCCCGAGCGCCATGATTGCCATGGGGCTGAAATCACTGCTCAGGCCGCAGAGTCCTCGGCCAAGGCAAGCCCCAGCCAACTTTTTTGGCATGGGTGTGAGCCTTGAGCGTGGCGATATTCAGTACGATTTGGTGGCCGAGTTGGGTGTGACCGAGGTCTTGGTGCGACTGCCGTTCTGGAAGCTCGAGGACTTGTCCCACTACCTGCGATTCATTGAAGGTTGGCATCGCAGGGGCTGCAATGTCATGGTGAACCTGCTGCAGGATCCCCGAACTATTAGTGACACAACGAACTTGGAGCGCCAAGCGCGCGTGGCTCTCTCGGCACTTCAGGGCCTGATCTCTAAGGCTCAGGTCGGCAATGCCATCAATCGAGCCAAGTGGGGTTTCTACAGCGTGTCGGAGTACTTGGACTTCCTTGAGGTCTTCCAGGCTGCGCGAGACACTTACGCGGCAGATATCAAACTCTGCGGCCCGGCTGTCATCGACTTCGAATATCACCATACCGCCAGAGCCCTGTTCAACACCCGAACCATTCAGTTCGATCAAGTATCTGCTCTGCTCTACGTAGACCGATGCGGGCATCCGATGAACCCACAACTTGGTGTCTTCAATGCCACTCGAAAAATTCAACTGCTCTCTGCGCTGACCTCCATGAGTTCCAAGGTGGCGAACCCACAGTTGCTTGTTACAGAGGTGAATTGGCCGATCAAGGGAACGGCCCCCTACGCCCCCACCAGCGAAACTGAGTGCGTCTCAGAGGAGGAGTATGAGGATTACATGGTGGCCTATTACCAGATGGCGTTTGCGACCCAGATGGTGGAAACCGTCTACTGGCATCAGTTGATTGCGCCCGGTTATGGCCTGGTGGACAACAGAGATGGGCGATTGCGAAGGCGAGAGGCTTTTGGTCGATACCAACGAATGGTGCAAGAGACCTTAAGGGATCGCTCAGAGCCTACTGGGGAGGTTTGAGCACTGAAACCTTGTGTTGCTCTTTCGTCCATTTCCCCTGGGGTTTGTCGATGTACTGAAAGAATTCGTTGGTGAAGTTGCCCTGGTTCACGGTGGTCAGATAGTAGGTGGTTGGCACATTGTCCGAACCCAAGACCTCGTTGAACACACCGGGGCCCGTCAGGTTGTAGACGTTCTCAGATGAGCGCTCGCGTATGTTTTGAACGACTCTGTCAATCACTCGCTGCAGCCTTGGATTGTTCGGCGCACTGGCAATGAAGTAATTGCTGATCTCGCCAGTCTTGATACGAAGGTAAAGTTCGGTGGCCTCTGGTGGGATGCTCCAATGAAGTGGCCAAACCAGGTGCGCGTCGATGTCCATGTACACCCCACCATACTTCTGCAACACCAATAGTCTCCAGAGGTCTGCCTGGGCTGCGCCGATCTGCAGTTGCAGATAAGTCTTTAGAATCTCTGGCGGGAAATGCTCCCGAATGAAGGTCTCCCGCTCGTCGGTGACCATAAACCGATGCTCATGATGGGGCGCCATCAGCCGATTGAACAGGTAGTTTAGGTAAACCGGCAGTGTGACCCGATTGGTGAAGTTCGTTTGCCAGATGGTGAGGGGAATGGCGGACGCCCCTTTTTTGGTAGCGATGAGAGAACTGCAACGCCCCGGAAGCAAAAATCGTACCTCTGGCCTCAAAAAATAGACGACATAGCAACCAATCTTGGTACCGTTGGCGGCTAACTTAATGATCTGCCGAGAAACACGTTTGACCGGATGAATAAGACCGCTCCCTCGTTGCTTTTGAGCCTATTCTGAGCCGGTAGTTTAAACTCTTCGAGTCGTGAGCCCTTGCCTTAGAGCGCTCACTCATTTGTGAACCTATCGTTTGCTACTCTCAATAAATCTTGAGAGCAGTCCAGCCTGTCTTCTTATGCAACTACATCTCGAAAACCGACTCTTGCGCATACTGATATTTCTGCTTCCGGTTCTCATGGGGGTTCTAGCTGGCGCCGCAAGTGGGATCTTTATTTTTGTTTTCTTGATCTCCGTTTACACGCTCAGCCGAGACGGTAACGTGGGTTGGCGGTGCCTGTCCCCTCTCGACCAGATGACCATGCTTTCGCTTTTGGTTTTTGTTCTTATCGTGTTGCTTGGCTACATGAATACAGCAGATACCCAGCAATATTGGTCACGCTTTGAACGTGTGTCCCGAGCCCTTGGCTGCGTCGTTGTTTTTCTCTATCTCATCCGCCATGACCATAAATTGATTCCACTTTTTGAGAAGGGCGTGTTGGTTGGTTCTTTGCTGGTGTTTCTAGCCGCGATAGAGCAAGTTGGCGCACTCGGGCGAGCGGAAGGTGCCTACAACGCCATTCTGTTTGGGGACTTTTCCGCCTATCTCGCATGTGCTGCAGCGACTGCAGCCTATGCGAACCGGGGTCAGCCAATCTATTTGGCTGCATTCCTTACCGCAGTATTGCTCAGCGGATATGCCTCAATACTCTCTGGAACCCGTGGAAGCTGGATTAGCCTCTACCTTGGCTTGTCTTTTGTCTTGCTTGTCTCGGTGTTTTCGCAGCGCCGCCGATTTGGCGTTGTCGGGAAGACGGCTCTCGCATTGTTGGCGCTCGCATTGTTCACTTGGGTCTTGAGCCTTCACCCTTTGATTATGTCAAGAATGTCGGAGGCAACACAAACCTTCCTGCAGTTCTTATCCGGAGGAGATCCGAATACGTCGGTTGGGTATCGCCTGCAGATGTGGGGCGCAGCTTACGATATGTGGATTGCGAACCCATTGTTGGGCTCCGGGTTGGGAGACTACTCGCATGACCTTGCTGAGATGATTCGACTGGGACAGTCCTCTATGAACGCTCATTTTGGCGAAGCCCATAGTTTGTATTTCGAGTTCCTCGGGACAACCGGTCTTCTTGGGTTCATCACCTTAATGGCGGGTATGTTTGTGCTCCCCTTGCTGACTTTTCTAGGAGTTGGCAGAGCGACCGGTCTTGCGCGTCTGTTGGATTCTCCAGCTTCGCTTCATGGTGTGTGCTTGGTTATAGCATTTTCGTCCTTCGGGATCAGCCAGAACTGGTTAGGGCGGTCATCCATCAGTTCGGTTTTCTTTCTTTGCTTAGCGCTATTTTTGGCAGCGGTTGCTCGCGAGCGCTCGAACGACGGAATTCCAGAGAAGGGCCGGGGCCCTTGAGCACTGGGTTCCGGGCGGATTGGGCGCAGTACCGTCGCCTTATTCGTTTCACACTTCGTTATTGGCGAGTCATGGTTGTACTCACTGTGGCGGTTTTGGTGGGCGCCGCTATGGAGCCCATGCTCCCCGCACTCATGAAGCCACTTGTTGATGAGAGCCTTGTGGCGAGCAACACAGACAACCTTTGGATAGTGCCTGTCCTTTTGGTATTGGTGGTTCTGTTGAGGGGCTTGGCCGACTATGTGGTGACCTTCTGTAGTCAATACCTTGCCAATCGCACTGTAGAGGACCTTCGGCAGGCACTTTTTGCCAAGGAACTTGACTTATCTCTTGAGAGACACGCGCAGGATGATGGCGGTCGAATGATGACCAGAATCACCTACGATCCGCAGATGGTGGCCGACGCGGTCTCTGAGGCCTGGATGGTGTTAATCAGAGATTCGCTCGTCTTGGTCGGCTTGATCGGTTTCCTTTTTTATACCGCATGGGAACTGGCGGTTTTTGTGTTCGCTGCAATGCCATTCCTAATCATTTCGATTCGTCGGATCGGCCAGCGACTTAGGGTTTCAAGCGGCGTTGTACAGGATAAGTATGGGAGGCTGACCGGACTGCTCCAAGAGGCGCTGCTCGGCCTGCGCGAGATCAAGATTTTTGGTGCACGTTTGGATCAAGAGAGAAGGTTCTCGGCCGTTAACGAGAGCCTTCGGAAGGAGCAGATGCGGGTGGTGCGAACGTCGGCACTGGCCGGTCCTCTGGTCGGATTCCTTACGGCCATTACCGTTGCGACCGTGATTTATTTGGCGTCATTCATGACCGCCACTGGCGGATTAACTCCGGGTGAATTCGTTGCCTTCATCACTGCTCTGGCGATGGTGTTTGGACCTATGCGGCGGCTCACCGCAGTGAATATTTCTCTTCAGCGGGGCTTGGCTGCGGCAGACGCAATATTTGGACTGCTCGATACTGCGGATGAACGTGGTGATCGGTCCGAGCCGTTTCACCTAATCGAGCGCCACAGAGTTGATCCCAGAGTCGACGGCGGCCCTCGAGCTATTGGTGAGATTAAGTTCGAGGGGGTTTCATTCACCTATCCTCATCAAGATGCTCCCGCGGTAGATAAACTCACCTTTGTGATCTCCCCCGGAGAGGTTGTAGCGCTTCTCGGCCCGTCTGGATCGGGCAAGTCAACGGTTCTGGCCTTGCTCTCCCGTTTTTACAGACCCGATGAGGGCATGATTTTGCTGGATGGCAATCCAATTGGTAGTTGGGATTTGGATGCCCTCAGGAGAAACTTGGCGCTGGTCGGCCAGCGCGTCATGCTGTTTGATGACAGCATTAAGAACAATATTCGAATGGGTCGTTTGGGTGCCAGCAATGAAGAGGTTCTGAGTGCTGCGAAGTCATCGCATGCTTGGGAGTTCATCGAAAAGCTCCCAGACCAGTTAGATACCCCCTTAGGGAGCCTCGGAGACCGTCTCTCTGGTGGGCAGCGTCAGCGCATCGCCATTGCTCGAGCGTTCCTAAAAGATGCACCGATTTTGCTTCTCGATGAAGCGACGAGTGCCTTGGATCGCGAGAGCGAAGAAGCGGTTTTGGATGGACTAGAAAGATTAATTCAGGGCCGAACGGTCTTGATGGTGAGCCATTCTCCCGAGCGGCTCAGGGGGGTGACCCGCACCATCGATCTTGGCGTTCAGATGGATCGTTAGTTTGGTTACGAGTACCTATTTGTCCATCAATCGATACGGGATCGTGCCTC
>VGHN01000002.1 GCA_016868255.1 Betaproteobacteria bacterium | reverse complement strand
GTTGCCCCCTCGCCGGTTTTCAAGACCGGTGCATTCAACCGCTCTGCCACGCTTCCTTCAGACGAATTCTAGCAAGACCGACCACGGGCCGATATGGGCCACACATCGACCACCCTGCCCTCTGACATCACCACAATATGATCGTAGAGATTAACAGTTGGGTCGCAGTGCCCGGGAATCACACGAAGAACATCGCCGAGTTGAAGGCTCGAACTATGCTTAGTGGAGACCACTCCATGCTCATCCGAGGCCTTCACATAGGTGCAGCCCGCCGGACCATCGAGCACAGGCAGACCCGAGTCCACACTGAATGATTTAAGCCCTGCATCGAGCACCGCCCGGTCTATCGATGGACGACTCATTACGGTGGCAGCGACATACAGGGCATGCTCAAACACCGGCTGCTGGGCGTCTGGAGCGGGCTGGTTGCGTTGGTAGTCTGCATCCATGAACACATAAGACCCGGGCTGGACTTCCGTATAGGCACCGCTCTTGGCCTCGATGGCATAGCTCCCTGTGCCGCCGCCCGTACGCCAGGACGCATCGATGCCCAGCCTGCCCAACTCCCCATGGAGTGTCCGAATGCGATCGGCCGCGCTGGAAATCGCTGTCAGGCGCTCTGAGTAGGAGCGAAAATGCTGAGCCGAGCCGTGATAGCCCTGAATACCAGCCAGCTCAAGCCAAGGACTCTGGGCAATCTTTGAGGCAAGCGCGACGGCATCGCTGAGATCTTGCACGCCGCAGCGGCCCTGGCCCACATCAATCTCCACCAGGAGCCTCAGGCGAATCCTGGACTGCTCCCCCGCCATCGATAGGGCAGCGACTTGATCGGGGTGGTCGACGCAACAGGCTATCGCCGAGAGGCGGCTCGCCAGCGCGAGGTATCGATGAACCTTCTTCTGACCAAAAAACTCGTTGGCAACGAGAATGTTCTCAATGCCTTCGTCTGCAAATGCCTCCGCCTCGCTCACCTTCTGGCAGCAAATTCCAACGGCCCCATTGCGAATCTGGTGACGGGCGATCTCCGGACACTTATGACTCTTTGCGTGCGGGCGCACTGCAACCCCAAGGCCCTTCATGGAGTGCATCAACCGGTCGTGATTGCGCACAAAGGCCTCTCGATCCAGAACCAGACACGGGGTGTCGAGATCCTGCAGGGCCTCGCCCAGGGCAGCGGGATGGGAGGCCTTCACTGACGATCGTCCTTTTCTTTGACTTCGACATCGATAACATCGTCGGCCTGGTTTGAGGATGACCAGCCCCGCCCAGGCTTGGATGACTCGGACCCTTGCTGGGGGTTGTGGGATGGCTTTGAGGGCTCACTCGGGCCGCCATTGGAAGCTTGTCGCACTCGCACAAGACTCTGCCCCGAAGCCACTGCCATGAGGAAGGTCATGAAAGAAACGAACAATGCGGCCAATACCGCCATCCAGTAGCCCGACACATGAAAGCCCGTCACCATCTCGGCAACCACAAGCAATACAAGTCCATTGACCAGCGGAATGGCCAGGCCCAAGCTCATCACAATAAAGGGCAGGCTCAGAAGCATTAGCATCGGCTTGAGTGTGAGGTTGACCAATGTCAGCAATAGCGCGCCAATTGCCAAACTTGAGGGACCATCAAACCAGATTGAGTCAAAGAGCCCGTCGGCGACCCACAGCGCCACAACCGCAGTGACCCACATCCAACCAAGTCTCAAGAGCGCAGCCTGTTTAATCATCTTAGACTCGGCGCTCAATCCATCGGGGTTGAAATTGACGGCTCAGTATCCTTTGAATCCAAAAGGCGGCCGTCAAGGTCTTGGCATCGCTCACCTCCCCCGCTTCGACCATGGCAAGAAAATCATGTGGCTTCAGTTCTATCACTTCGAGGCACTCACCCGCCTCCCTGGAAGACTGAGAGGGCTGCAGTCCCGTGGCGAGAAAGAGGTGAATCACCTCGGTTGAATAAGAGATGACTGGATGCATCGGCCCAAGCCTTGCCCAACGAGTGGCGAGGTACCCGGTCTCTTCCTGCAATTCACGAGAAGCGCAATCCAAGGGGTCCTCTCCGGCGTCGAGCTTCCCTGCTGGAAACTCAATAAACGAGCGATTGAGCGGATAGCGCCACTGGCGCTCGAGAAGCAGATTGCCATTGGGCAGAATGGGGACGATGGCCGAAGCGCCCGGATGCAAGGTGTACTCACGAACACAGCAGTGGCCGTCGGCGGCCACGGCCTCGTCACGATAAATTTTTAGCAGGACACCATCGAATGAGAGCGATCCCGCAACCCTTCTCTCGGCAAGTTGCGGCGCTGGGTCACAGGCAAGCCCCTTGGGCCTGCGGTCTTCGCTCACTCAACTTGCTCCAGAGTTGCGCCGACGCAGATACCGCCATACGTAACCGGGATACGCCATGACGAGAAACAACAAAAAAGTGATGGCGTAGAAATTCCAGGTCTGCGACTGAATGGCTCCCATCGATGACTCAAGCCAGACACCCAAGACCAACAGGAGCAGGTAACTAACGAGCAGCTCAATGAGTCTGAACCAGAAGGGCTTAATCGACCGGTCAAGCAGACCAAAACGGCGCTCTGTTAGAAAGCACCAATTTGCAAGTGCCAGTCCAACGCCAAGCCATACCACTGCCGCCGCGGTGACATTCATGCAGCCAAGGAAGCGCGAATCAAGTCGAGGCACCAGGCCATCATGGGCCCGGGGATGATGCCAAGCACCAGGAGCGATGTACCATTCACCGACAGAACCGTGCGCTGAATGGGGCAATGAAATGGCTTGTCCGACATGGGCAACGGATCGTCAAAAAACATGACCTTCACGATTCGTAGATAGAAGAATGCGCCAATGAGCGACATCATTACGGCGTAGATGGCGAGTCCCACATAGCCAGCCGCTACTGCAGACTCGAGCACGGCGAATTTGGCGTAAAACCCAACCGTTGGCGGAATGCCAGCCAAGGAGAGAACGACAATGAGCATGACCCAGGCCAAATCCGGGCGTCGCTTGGCCAAGCCCTTGAAGTCGTCGAGAGTGTCGAACTCATACCCCTTCGATGAGGCCAGCATAATCACGCCGAAACTCGCCAGCGTGGTGAGTGCGTAGGTCACTACGTAAAACATAGACGCACCATAGGCATTCACGGCGCCATCAATTTTGTCTCCCAAGACACCCGAGGCAATTGCGAGCAGCATGAATCCCATGTGGGCAATGGTGGAGTAGGCCAAGACCCGCTTGAGATTCGTTTGAACCAATGCGACGACATTCCCAACCAAAAGCGAGAGAACACAAAGCACCAGAAGCATCTGCTGCCAATCCACAGCCACTCCAATCAGGCCAGAGACCAGTAGCCGAATAGTGATAGCGAAGGCGGCAAATTTCGGAACAGCACCGATGAGAGGCACCGTGGCCGTGGGAGCACCCTGATAGACATCTGGCACCCACATGTGAAACGGAACCACTCCCAACTTAAAGGCAAGCCCCGCAACGAGAAACACCGTGCCAAAGACCATTACAAGCCGGTCGGCCGAACCGCTCGCGAGCTTGTCTTGAATGGTGGCGATCTCAAGACTGCCTGTTGCACCGTATAGCATCGACATGCCATAGAGCAAAAAGCCAGAGGCAAGCGCGCCGAGAACAAAGTACTTCATCGCGGCTTCTGTGGACACCCCGCTGTCACGACGAAGGGCGACGGCCGCGTATAGCGACAGCGACAGCAACTCAATGCCGAGATAGATGGTTAATAGGTGGTTGGCGGAAATCATGACGAATCCACCCAGCAGGGCGAAAAGCGCGAATAAGTGAAACTCACCAAAGCCCATGGGCTGGTTGACGAGCGTCTCGCGCGCGTAGATGAGAGTGATGGCAGTGGCTAAACTGGCACCTCCCTTGAGGGCGGCACCCATGGGGTCGGCAACAACCAGTCCGTTCATGCCAATGGTGGGGACGATGAGGAAGGCCTCTGATAGCTGCCAAGCAGCAATGAGAATGAGACCGCCCACACTCAAGAGATGGGCCACCGGCCGGGAGCGCTCTCGGCCGAAGAGATCGACCAACATCACCACTGAGAGCAGCACCAATAGGGCGATCTCCGGCGCGACGGTCTGCAGATTCAGTTGTGAGACTGTCATCATCGTGACTCCGCCTTGATCACCGGCTGGGTTAACTTAGAGACCGACACGTGCTTGAGGAGCGCATCGACCGAGCGGCTCATTGGATCGGTAAAAGGCTTTGGCCAAACCCCCATGAACAGCACAAGGGCGGCCATGGCCATGAGCATGCCAAACTCCCGTCGGCTCAAATCGGTGAGCGCGGCCACGTTGGCATTGGCAGTCTCTCCGAAAATGACGCGCTTCACCATCCAAAGCGTGTAGGCAGCACCCAGAATGAGTGCGGTGGCTGCGAGAAGTCCGACCCAGAAATTAAACTGAACCGCACCCAGAATGACCATGAACTCGCCAATAAAGCCACTGGTGGCGGGTAGACCTACGTTGGCCATACCAAAAAAAACAAAGAGCGCAGCAAACTTGGGCATCGTATTGACCACCCCACCGTAATCGGCAATCTGCCTCGAGTGCATTCTGTCGTAGAGCACTCCGATACAGAGGAACATCGCGCCTGATACAAAACCGTGCGAGATCATCTGGACGATTCCGCCCTCGACGCCGAGCGGAGAGAAGATGAAAAACCCAAGCGTGACGAAGCCCATGTGGGCGATAGAGGAATAAGCGACAAGCTTCTTCATGTCCTCCTGAACCAGCGCGACCAGGCCGATATAAACCACCGCAACAAGCGAGAGGGTAATCATGAAAGACGCGAGTTCCTGCGAGGCATCTGGCGCAATGGGCAAGGAGAAGCGCAGAAAGCTATAGGCACCGAGCTTGAGCATGATCGCAGCAAGAACCACCGAGCCCCCAGTGGGCGCCTCCACGTGGGCATCTGGCAGCCAGGTATGCACCGGCCACATTGGCACCTTCACGGCAAACGCCACAAGGAAGGCTGTAAACAAGGCAATCTGAGTGGGCAAATCGATGGGAAGTCGATGCCAGGTTGGGATCTCAAAGCTGCCGCTCTGCACATACAGGTAGAGAATGGCAACCAGGGTAAGAAGCGAACCCAGTAAGGTGTAGAGGAAAAACTTAAATGCGGCGTAGACCCGACGTGGCCCACCCCAGATACCAATGATGAGATACATCGGGATGAGCGTTGCCTCGAAAAACACGTAGAACAAAAGCCCATCGAGAGCGGAAAACACACCGACCATTAGGCCCGACAGAATCAAGAAGGCGCCCATGTACTGGGCAACCCGGTCCTCAATGACCTCCCAAGCGGCAACGACAACAAAAATTGTGATCAGTGCTGTTAAGGGAATAAACCACAAAGAGATGCCATCCACCCCAAGGAAATAATCGATCGAGAATCGGGAAATCCAGGCGGTTCTCTCAACAAACTGAAAGCCGACAAAGCTCGAGTCAAAACCAAATACAAGGGGCATCGTGACAAGAAAACCAACAACCGATGCACCCAAGGCGGCATAGCGAATACGCAGAGTGCCAATTGCCGAGCCCTCAAGCCTTGCTAAGGAGAGGATGGCCAACCCAGAAAGGATGGGCAACCAAATGGAAAGGGATAGCCAAGGCATGCCAGCGGGTATGGTGAGAACCGATGTGCCTGTCATTTGGTCAGCCCGGTTGAAGCCAGCGGAGCAAACCACCAGAGAAGAAGCGCTACGCCGAGAATCATGGTGATGGCATAGTGGTAGAGGAAACCAGTCTGGCCCAGTCGCAACACCGAGGCGAGCACACCAACGAGTCGGGCCGATCCATTGACAAGAAATCCATCAATAAGCCCCTGGTCGGCACGGCGCCAGAGTCCCGCACCCAACAAACGTGAGCCTCCGGCAAAAACCCGTTGATTGAAAGCATCGAAAAAGTACTTTTCCTCTAGGAGTTTGTGCAGGGGCGAGAAGGCTTTGGCCAGACTGGCTGGAATGCTAGGCACCCAAAGGTAAAAGACCGCAGCAACAACCACCCCTGACAATGCCAACCAGAACGCAGGCGTATAGAGGGCATGAACAGCCAAGGCCAACGCGCCGTGGAATGACTGTGAGAGTGTTGCCATGGCGGGATGGGCAGATGCATCGACAAAAATGACACCCTTGAAGAACGAACCGAAAAGGAGCGGCTCAATAAGAAAGAGCCCCAACAAAACGGACGGAACTGCAAGCGCAATCAGCGGGCCCGTGACCACCCAAGGTGACTCATGTGGCGTGTGGTGCGCATCGCCCCCGTGGCTGTGGGATTGGTCATGCGAACCCCAACGGGCGGTGCCATGAAAAACCATGAAAAACATTCGGAAGCTATAGAACGCGGTCACAAAAACCCCCAAGAGAAGCATCCAATATGCCGTTTCGGCCAGCGCTAGATTCGAGGCATGAACCGCTTCGATGATCATGTCCTTCGAGTAGAAGCCTGAGAAAAGCGGTGTACCAATAAGGGCCAACGAACCAATGAGAGACACGGCATAGGTGATGGGCATCTTGCGCCAGAGTCCACCCATTCGCCGCATATCTTGCTCATGGTGCATACCAATAATGACCGAACCAGCAGCCAGAAAGAGCAAGGCCTTGAAGAAGGCATGCGTAACAAGGTGAAAGATCGCGATGGAATAGGCCGAGGCACCCAGGGCGACTGTCATGTAGCCAAGCTGAGACAACGTTGAGTAGGCCACCACCCGTTTGATGTCATTCTGAACCACGCCAAGAAAGCCCATGAACAGTGCAGTAATGGCTCCGATGGCCATTACAAAGGAGAGCGCAGCATCAGAGAGCTCAAAGAGCGGGGACATGCGAGAAACCATGAAAATACCAGCGGTGACCATGGTGGCGGCGTGAATCAGCGCAGAGATGGGGGTGGGACCCTCCATTGAGTCGGGCAGCCAGACATGCAGCGGAACCTGCGCAGACTTGCCCATGGCCCCAATAAAGAGACAGATACACGCCACAGCAAGCAGAGGCCAAACCTCACCGGGAATGAGTTCAATGGTCTGACCACTCATTGTCGCCGCTGCGCCAAAGGCATCGGCATACGCCAAGCTACCCGTCTGCGCAACGATCAGGCCAATGCCTAGAATAAAACCGAAGTCTCCAACGCGATTGACCAGGAAGGCCTTCATATTGGCGTGTATTGCAGTGGGCTTCTTGTACCAAAATCCAATGAGCAGATAAGAGACCAACCCCACGGCCTCCCATCCAAAGAAGAGCTGCAAGAAGTTGTTGCTCATCACGAGCATCATCATGCTGAAGGTGAAGAGCGAGATGTAGCTAAAGAAACGCTGATAACCGTCGTCATCCTCCATGTATCCAATGGTGTAGATGTGCACCATTAACGACACCGAGGTCACCACAACCATCATGATCGCGGTGAGGCTGTCGATTAAAAAGCCAATCTCCATACGTAGGCCACCCACAACCGCCCATGTGTAAACGGTGCCGTTGAAGATATTACCGGAGAGAACATCGGTCAAGGTCAGGATGGACGCAAGCATTGAGACTGCAACACCAGCAATCGCAACTCGGTGGCTATTTTCCCGACCCAATTGACGGCCAAAAAAACCAGCGGCGATAGAACCAATGAGTGGGGCCAGCGCAGCAATAAGATAGACAGACATCATGCTTGCACCTAACCCTTCAACTCGTCGAGCTTCTCCACCTCAATGGTCTTGAGGTTTCGAAACAACACCACCAGGATCGCAAGACCAATTGCAGACTCGGCGGCCGCAACGGTAAGAATGAAAAACACAAATACCTGACCCGCCAAATCACCCAAGAAATGTGAAAAGGCGATGAAGTTCAGATTCACTGCCAGAAGCATGAGCTCAATGGCCATGAGCAGCACAATCAGATTTTTGCGGTTCATGAAGATGCCGATGACGCTGAGCGCGAAAAGAATGGCACCAAGAATGAGGTAGTGGGCAAGCGTGATCATTCGGGCCGCCCGTCCTTGAATGAGACCATGGTCAGGCGATCTTCTGCACGAACCTTCACCTGCTCGCCGGGATTCTGGCTTCGGCTGTCCTTCCGTCGACGAAGCGTTAAGGCGATCGCAGCCACAATGGCCACAAGCAGAATGACGGCCGCGATCTCAAACGCATAGACATACTGGGTGTAGAGGACCTTGCCCAGCGCCTTGGTATTGCTCGGATCAGTGACCTTGGGTGCAGTGGCCTCGGGAACCTGAAAACTTCGCAGAACGATGGCACCCATCTCGAAGACGATAAGGGCGCCGACTGGCAGGGCCACCCGAAGGTTTGACCAAAAACCTTGCCGAAGCTTGTCAAGATCGAAGTCGACCATCATCACTACGAAGAGAAACAAGACCATTACCGCACCGACATAGACGAGCACCAGGGTGATGGCAAGAAACTCCGCCTGCAACAGGAGCCAAAGCGCTGCGGCTGAGAAAAAAGAGAGCACCAAATAGAGCGCCGCATGCACAGGATTCCTCGCCGTGATCACATTAAGCGAGGCGAAAATTAGTATTGCAGCAAACAGGTAAAAGAAAGCCGCAGAGGAATCGAACATATTGCCTTACCGATAGGGCGCATCAGACTCACGGGCCTGCGCAATTTGTTTTTCGTATCGATCACCCACTGCCAACAACATTTCCTTTGTGAAGTAGAGATCACCACGCTTCTCTCCGTGGTACTCGTGAATATTGGTCTCTACGATAGAGTCAACCGGGCAACTCTCCTCGCAGAAGCCGCAGAAAATGCACTTGGTGAGATCAATGTCGTAACGGGTGGTCCGCCTTGAGCCATCGTCTCTCACCTCGGACTCGATCGTAATCGCCTTTGCTGGACACACGGCTTCGCATAGCTTGCAGGCAATGCAGCGCTCTTCCCCATTCGGATAACGCCGCAGGGCATGCAGACCGCGAAAGCGCGGCGACATCGGCGTCTTCTCCTCAGGATACTGAATCGTGATCTTGCGAGAGAAGAGATTGCGAAGGGTTACCCCGAGACCCTGAAGCATCTCGAGTAAGAGAAACGACTTCAGGAAATGTGCGATGGGGCTGCGTTTGCTGGAGGTGTTCATGGATGCCCTCCTACTTCCAAATGTTGAAGGGAGTTTGAATCCAGATGCCCACAACGACCAACCAGACCAACGTGACAGGAATGAAGATCTTCCAGCCGAGACGCATGATCTGGTCGTAGCGGTAGCGGGGGTAAGAGGCCCGCAACCAAATGAACATACTCACCACCAAAAATGTCTTGATTCCCAGCCAAATCCAGCCCGGTATGAAGTCGAGTGCCGCCACCGGTGCATCCCAACCTCCCAGAAACATAAGAGCCGCCAGGGCGGAGATGAGGATCATGTTGGCGTACTCGGCCAGAAAGAAGACCGCAAAGGCCATTCCGGAGTACTCCACCATGTGCCCGGCAACGATCTCTGATTCACCCTCGACCACGTCGAAGGGATGTCGATTCGTTTCAGCCACGCCCGAGACAAAGTAGACAACGAAGATGGGAAGCAAGGGCAACCAATTCCAGGAGAGGAAATTCAAACCAATTTCAGTGAACTGCCCCTTCTGCTGACCCTGAACAATATCAATGAGATTGAGGCTGCCCGAGACCATCAACACCACAACCAAGGCAAAACCAATCGCAAGCTCGTAAGAGACCATCTGCGCAGATGCACGCATAGCCGCAAGGAATGCATACTTTGAGTTGGAGGCCCAACCGGCCAAGATCACCCCGTAGACCTCAAGCGAGGTAATCGCTAGAAGCAACAAAAGACCCGCATTGATGTTGGCAAGAACCGCCTCTGGGCCAAATGGCATCACGGCCCAAGCAGCCATAGCGGGCATGATGGTCATGATGGGTGCCAAGATGTAGAGACCCTTATTGGCCTGACTTGGAACAATGATTTCCTTTGTCATGAGCTTTAGGGCATCTGCAATTGGCTGGAGCAGACCCATTGGTCCCACTCGGTTTGGCCCAAGGCGAACATGCATCCAGCCAATCAGCTTGCGTTCCCAAAGCGTGAGGTAGGCCACCGCACCCAGCAACGGCAGGACAATCAGCACAATCTTCACTAGGCTATAAACAACAGGCCAAGCGGGACCAAAAAGCCCATTGCCGAACTGCGTGAAGGAGAGAATGAAATCGTTCATCGAATCGCCTAGGCCGCCATGCTCGCAGTGGCCAAAGAAACCTCCACCCATCCGAACCGATTATTGAGGGATGCACTTGACGGGTGGCCCACCGCAACACGAACCACACCCCTGGCCTGAGTGGGATCACAGCGAGGCATCAACACAAGCCGATTCCCTCCAGACCGAAGCTCAATGGGGGTCGAGACCGAACCACCGAGTGCCTCGAGGTCATCGGGGTGGAGAACCACCTCGGGGTCCGCAGACTGACGGGTCTGCAGAAGGCAATCGGATCGGCGAAGGATTGGATCGGACATGAAAATGGGGGTTTCACCAAGTCGCTCAAAGAGACGGGGATCGTGCACGACCGGTGAGGCGCTCCCACCGGTGGGACGCAACCCCAATCCATCGATGCACTGGCCAGAGGCCAAGTCTCCGACCAAACTCTGGAGCACGGCCTCCGATGATTCGTAGTCAAAGTCCGAGAGATCCAACAGGTTTCCAAGAACCCTTAGGACCTTCCAAGCCGGACGGGCCTGGCCCAATGGCGGCACCGCACCCTGAAATGACTGCAACCGCCCTTCTGCATTAACAAAACTTCCGGAGGTCTCGCTGAAGGGCGCGACTGGCAGCATGATGCTCGCAACCGATTCGACCGCCGAACGATAAGACGTCAGAGCAACAACACCCAATCCGGTCTGTGCAACCTTCAGAGCAGAGACGGCTCGCGGCGCATCCGAGAGATCCAATGCGGGCTCGAGGTGAAGCGTAAGGAATGCCGCCGCCCCATCCAGAAAGAAGTCGTGGGCATTGGGGCCGCCGAGCTGTGGAATCGCGCCGGCCAGGGGCCCGCCAGCGCCGTTTGCTCCGATGGGAATGACACCATAACCGATGCCAAGCACATCTGCGAGAGACTTCAATTCGGCAAGAATCAGGGACGCATTCGGATGAGATAGAACCGCCGCGCCGGCCAAGATATGCGCTTTCTCACTTCCCGAGGGCGCAGAGGCAAGAGAGGATACGATACGGGCCCTCTCTGCATCGGCACCGGTCTTCTTGGCGGAGTCCCCCGACTGCGCGATTGCAACCATGGCGCGCAACTCTTCCAACCACTGGGAGGGCGCAGCCACGAGTGTCTCCTTGACTGGCATGAGCAGGCGCTCGGCATAGGCGTGCAGGCGATGAACCTCTGCACCACGCTTAGTGGCCTGCCGGATGCGTTGGGCCAGCAGCGGAGACTCCGATCGAAGCGATGCGCCAACAACAAACAAGCGCTGAATCGAACTAAAGGACTCGAGTGAACGACCCAGTGTGGGAACACCACTTACTCGGGCATCAAAGCCAGACTCCGAGAGATGGGGGCGACAATCAACCGCATCGCTTTGCATGCCGCGAGTCAGACGCGACAGAAGCGCAAGCTCTTCCAGGGTTGAGATGGGGGAGGCCAGCGAGCGAATGCGATTTGCTCCTCGACCCGATGCACTCTTGAGAACGCGGGCGGCTTCGGAAAGCGCCTCGCCCCATTCGACCTCACGCCAACTTCCATCGGGGTTGCGCAGCATGGGCACGCGCAGGCGATCGGGGGACGAGAGTCCCTCGTAGGCGAAGCGGTCTCGATCGGAGATCCAGCACTCATTAACCGACTCATTCTCGAAGGGCACCACCCGGAGCACACGACCGGACTTCACCTGAAGAGTGACGTTGGCTCCGACTGAATCATGGGGACTAACGGATCGGCGTCGCGCCAGCTCCCATGTGCGGGCCTGGTACCGAAAGGGCTTGCTGGTGAGAGCCCCAACGGGGCAGACATCGATCATGTTCCCAGAGAGCTCGTGCTCCACCGCCTGGCCAACAAAACTCATGATCTCTGAGTGCTCGCCCCGACCCGCCATTCCCAACTCCATGAGGCCGGCGATCTCTTGCCCAAAACGAACGCAACGGGTGCAGTGAATACAACGCGACATCTCTTGGGCGGAGATGAGCGGCCCCATCGGCTTGTGGAAGACCACTCGCTTGGTCTCGCTGAATTGGGACGAAGAAGGACCATACCCAACCGCAAGATCCTGCAACTGACACTCACCCCCCTGGTCGCAAATGGGGCAATCGAGCGGGTGATTAATGAGCAAAAACTCCATCACACTCTTCTGCGCCTGACGCGCCTTGTCGCTCGCAGTAAAAACCTTCATGCCGGCAGTAACGGGCGTGGCACAGGCTGGTAGAGCCTTGGGCGCCTTCTCAACCTCCACTAGACACATTCTGCAGTTGGCGGCGATGGACAACTTCTTGTGATAACAAAAGTGCGGCACATAGAGGCCCAACTTCGTGGCCGCATCCATGACCATGCTTCCAGCGGGAACCTCTATCTTCCGGCCATCGATCTCGAGTTCAATCATGCTCATGCTTATCTCTAGAGGTAGTCTGGGACCATGCAACGGCCGTGCGTAATGTGGTGTTCGAACTCGTGACGGAAATGCTTGATGAAAGCACGCACCGGCATCGCCGCAGCGTCTCCAAGGGCACAAATGGTGCGGCCCTGGATGTTGTCAGCAATTCGGTTGAGCTGCTCAAGGTCTTCTGAGGTGCCCTTCCCCTCTTCGATTCGCTTGACCATGCGCCAGAGCCAACCGGTTCCTTCGCGACACGGCGTGCATTGACCACAGGATTCCTCGTGGTAGAAATACGAGAGGCGCAGCAGAGATCGCACCATGCAGCGTGTCTCATTCATGACAATGACCGCACCCGATCCAAGCATGGACCCTGCCTTCGAGATGGAGTCGTAGTCCATATCGGTGGCCATCATGATGTCAGCGGGCAGCACCGGCATGGAGGATCCGCCCGGGATGACGGCCTTGAGCTTGCGTCCTTCGCGCATGCCGCCCGCCAACTCAAGGAGTTTTGCAAAGGAAGTTCCAAGGGGAATCTCATAGTTGCCCGGTCGCTCGACATCACCGGACACAGAGAAGATCTTGGTGCCGCCATTGTTGGGCCGCCCCACCTCCAGGTAGGCTTGGCCACCGTTGCGAATGATCCAAGGAACTGCTGAAAATGTTTCGGTGTTGTTAATGGTTGTCGGCTTGCCATAGAGGCCGTAACTTGCAGGAAACGGCGGCTTGAACCTTGGTTGGCCCTTCTTTCCTTCCAGAGACTCAAGCAAGGCGGTTTCCTCGCCGCAAATATAAGCGCCATAGCCATGGTGGGCATGGAGTTCAAAACTAAAATTGCTCTTGAGAATGTTTTTCCCTAGGTAACCTGCCGCCCTTGCCTCATCAAGGGCCTCCTCGAACCGCTCGTAGGCCTGCCAGATTTCGCCGTGAATATAGTTGTAACCCACATTGATGCCCATCGCATAAGCAGCAATCGCCATGCCTTCGATGAGAATGTGGGGGTTGTATCGAATGATGTCTCGGTCTTTGAAGGTGCCTGGCTCTCCCTCGTCGGAGTTGCAGACGAGGTACTTCTGCACCGGGAGCTTGGCGGGCATGAAACTCCACTTCAGACCGGTGGGGAAGCCAGCCCCACCACGGCCCCGAAGCCCCGAGGCTTTGACCTCAGCGATGACTTCCTCTTGAGTCATCCCAGGGCCACCATCAAGGCCGAGTATCTTCTTGAGCGCCTTGTAACCCCCGCGTGACTCATAAGACTTCAAATCCCAGGCGTCGGGAGCCAAATCGGCCAGAATCTGTGGCTGCAGGTGACGGCCATGGAAGCAGGTATCAATCAGGGGAATGTCGGGTGCACCCATTTACGCCTCTCCCTCGTTCGCTTGTTCACGCAACTCGGACAACAATGCATCGATCCGCTCGTTGGACAGCCAACTGCACATGCGGTGGTCGTTCACCAGTACCACCGGCGCGTCACCGCAGGCCCCAAAGCACTCGCCTTCTTGAAGCGTAAAGACGCCATCGGCTGTGGTCTCCCCGAAGCCAATCCCCAACTGGTGCTTGAGGTACTCGGCCGCCTGATTGGATGAACGCAACGCACAGGGCAGATTCGTGCAGACGGTCAACTTGAAGCGCCCCATCGGGCGCAGGTTGTACATGTTGTAGAAAGTCGAAACCTCATGGACGGCCATGGGGGCCATGCCAAGATAATCGGCGATTTCCTCCTCGAGCTCGGGGGTCACCATGCCATGCTCGACTTGGGCAATCCGAAGTGCAGACATCACCGCCGACTGCTTCTGATCCGGAGGGTACTTCGCAAGCTCCCGATCGATCTTTTGATAAGCCTCGGGGGAGAGACGCTTAATGGGGCTCTCGCTGATTTGGAGCTGAACGGTCATCGATCGATCTCCCCAAAAACAATGTCTTGGGTTCCAATGATCGTAACGACATCGGCGATCATGTGTCCGCGCGCCATCTCATCGAGGGCCTGGAGGTGTGCAAACCCAGGCGCCCTTATCTTTACACGGTAGGGCATATTGGCCCCATCGGAGACCAAGTAGATGCCGAACTCACCCTTCGGATGCTCAACGGCCGCATAACACTCGCCCTCTGGAACGTGGAAGCCCTCGGTGAAGAGCTTGAAGTGGTGTATGAGCTCTTCCATATTGGACTTCATCTGGGTGCGACTGGGCGGCGCAACCTTGTGATTGTCTGACATGACCGGGCCGGGGTTTGCACGAAGCCAGCGAACGCACTGCTCAATAATGCGATTGCTCTCTCGCATCTCCGCAACACGCACAAGATACCGGTCGTAACTGTCGCCCTCTCGCCCGATGGGAATATCAAATTCCATCTTGTCGTAGACCTCATAGGGTTGGGTCTTGCGAAGATCCCAGGCGATGCCAGAGCCACGAAGCATTGGGCCGGTGAAGCCAAGTGCCTTGGCTCGCTCGGGGGTCACCACCCCAATACCCACCAAGCGTTGCTTCCAAATCCGGTTGTCCGTGAGAAGCGTCTCGTACTCGTCCACACAGGATGGGAAACGCTTGGTGAAATCGTCGATGAAGTCGAGCAGACTTCCCTCACGGTTCTCGTTCAGGCGCCTAACCTGCGACTTGCTGCGAAGCCGGCTCTCTTCATACTGCGGCATTCGGTCCGGCAGGTCTCGATAGACGCCGCCAGGCCGATAGTAGGCCGCATGCATACGGGCACCCGAGACAGCCTCATAGCAATCCATGAGGTCTTCCCGCTCCCTGAATGCGTAGAGGAAGACCGCCATGGCCCCCACATCCAGGCCGTGGGCACCGATCCACAACAAATGGTTCAGGATGCGGGTGATCTCATCGAACATCACACGGATGTACTGGGCGCGCTCCGGCGGAGCCACACCCAGCAGCTTCTCGATGGCCATGACATAGGCATGCTCGTTGCACATCATCGAGACGTAATCGAGTCGGTCCATGTAGGGGACGGACTGAAGGAATGTCTTTGATTCCGCGAGCTTCTCGGTCCCTCGATGCAGCAACCCAATATGGGGATCTGCGCGCTGAACCACCTCGCCGTCGAGCTCCAGCACAAGCCGAAGCACGCCGTGGGCGGCGGGATGTTGGGGCCCGAAGTTGAGGGTGTAGTTCTTAAGCTCGGCCATAGTTATCCTCCCGGACAACACGCGGTGTGATCTCTCTGGGGTCGATGGTGACCGGCTGGTAAATCACGCGTCGCTGCTCTGGGTCGTAGCGCATCTCAACATGGCCCGAGACAGGAAAGTCTTTGCGGAAAGGATGCCCAATGAATCCGTAGTCGGTAAGGATTCGGCGAAGATCCTTGTGGCCCTCGAACATAATTCCGAATAGGTCGAAGGCCTCACGCTCATACCAGTTGGCAGCGGGCCAGACATCGGTGAGGCTCTCTAGACTGGGAAAATCATCGGTGGCGCAAAACACCCTGAGCCTCAGCCGATGGTTTTGGGTGACAGACAAGAGATGACATACCACCGCAAACCTTGGCCCTGATCGAGGAAGGTCTTTGTAGGCCTGGTAATCCATTCCGCACAGGTCGATGAGGGTGTCAAACTCAAGGCCTCGGGTGTCCCGAAGCCGCTGTGCAACATCTTTGTAGAGTGTGGCAGCGACAGTTACGGTGAGCTCATCGAGGGCTTCAACGACCTGACAAGACATACCGGACAGTGCCGCCTCGAGTGCCACCTTGAGCGACGAAAGCGGTGTGACGACCGCCTCCGGCTCAATGGGAGACGAATCCGAGGGAGCAGTAAGATTCTCAGCCATTGCTAGTCCCGCGCGATCGTATGCGTGCGTTTAATTTTTTGCTGCAACTGAATAATTCCATAAAGAAGTGCTTCAGCAGTGGGCGGGCAGCCCGGCACATAGACATCGACGGGAACGATTCGATCGCAGCCCCGAACCACGGAGTAGGAATAGTGGTAGTAGCCACCGCCATTGGCGCAAGAACCCATGGAGAGGACCCAGCGAGGCTCCGGCATCTGGTCATAGACCTTGCGAAGCGCGGGGGCCATCTTGTTGCAGAGTGTGCCAGCAACAATCATGAGATCGGATTGCCTTGGACTCGGACGAAACACAACACCGAATCGGTCGAGGTCATAACGCGACGCACCTGCGTGCATCATTTCGACCGCGCAGCAAGCCAATCCGAATGTCATAGGCCATAGCGACCCGGTGCGGGTCCAATTCAGAACCTCGTCGGCAGTCGTGGTGATAAACCCTTGCTTGAGGATGCCGTCAATCGCCATGGCGCTATTCCCAGTCGAGGGCGCCCTTCATCCACTCATAGATGAAGCCCAGCACCAGAATTCCAAGGAAGACCATCATCGACATAAATCCGAAGAATCCGATCTCACTGAGGCTTACTGCCCAGGGAAAAAGGAAGGCGATCTCGAGGTCAAAGAGGATGAAAAGAATCGCAACGAGGTAATAGCGGATATCGAACTGCATTCGAGAATCTTCAAAGGCCTCGAATCCGCATTCATAGGGGGAGAGCTTTTCGGTGTCGGGACGACTGGGACCCAGTAGCTTTCCAATGAGCATGGGGCCAATTCCAACGGCCGCGCCCACCAAAATAAATAGCAGCACAGGCAGGTACTGCTCCAGATCCATAAATCCCCCTTGTGAGACCGATGCGAGCTATTTGTGGTGCCGACGGCGAGACTCGAACTCGCACAGCTTTCGCCACTACCCCCTCAAGATAGCGTGTCTACCAATTCCACCACGTCGGCATTACCAACTGCGTTGACCAACATCAACAACCTGAACAACTTATAGATGATTTTTCTTACTGCTTCCCGGGCACTCCACCGCTAGGAAGTGTCGACGGCACGGGCACGGAACTCGCACCGGCTTCGCCTGTGGCACCCTGCTGCGCAGGAATTGTGGACGCCGGAATGCTCTCCATAATACCGCCACCGGGGGACGCCCGCTCATTGCCCTTGTTCGCGAGAAAGCTCAGCCCCAGCGTAGAGGTGAAGAAGACCACAGCAAGAACAGCTGTGCTGCGCGAGAGAAAGTTGGCGGAGCCGCTGGCGCCGAAGACCGACCCGGACGAACCCGAACCAAATGCCGCACCCATGTCGGCACCTTTGCCCTGTTGGAGCAGGACCAAAATAATAATGCCCAGGGCCGAGACCACTTGCAGAACATTGAGCAAACCAGAGAGCCAAGACATAGGGAACCGATCAGTAAGGATTAATGGGAGGTTGAGGCGGCCGAGACCGATGAGAGTTGGGAGAGCGCAACGATGCTCGCAAAAGAGACGGGGTCGAGCGAGGCGCCACCCACCAAGCCACCATCGATATCGGGTTGCTCAAACAAGACCGCCGCATTTGAGGCGGTGAGACTTCCACCGTAGATGATGCGAGTGTTGGATGCCAAAGCGTCGGACCGTTGAGACAGCGTTTCGCGCAGCGCTGCATGCATCTGCTGCGCGTCTGAGGGGGAGGCCTGTTTGCCTGTGCCGATGGCCCAAACAGGCTCGTAGGCAAGCACGATGGGAGAAGCTGAGTCGTCACTCATAGAGACCAGCGCCTCTCTGAGCTGTTCGCAAACCACCACCTCGGCACGACCCGCCTGCCGGTCTTCCAGAGACTCGCCAACACACAAGACGGGAATGAGTCCCGCCTCGATCAGGCGCTGGATTTTTCTCGAGGCAACCGAGTTGGTCTCGGCGTGCCGAGCACGCCGCTCCGAGTGCCCGACGAGGCTGAAGCCACATTCAAAGTCTTTCAGCATGAATGCAGAAATTTCCCCGGTGAAAGCACCGGAGCCCTCGTCGGAGACGTCTTGGGAACCCCAGACACAGGCGGCTCTGCCCTTCAAGCGCACGGCGACCTGAAAGAGATAAGGGGCAGGCGCAGCAATGCCCATTTCAATACCGCCAGTCTCGAGCGTGGGCCCCACCCTCTCGAGGAGGTCCGACAAGCACTTCTCGTTGGAGACCATGTCACCGTTCATCTTCCAATTGCCGATCACGAGGGGGGTGCGCATCTGGGATGGCCCGTCAGTGTCTCGCGTTGATTAGTTTCCAGTGGCGGGAGCGTCTCCCGAGGAATCCTGGGCCTCAAGCAAGGCCTTCATCGAGAGGCGCAGACGCCCCTTCTCATCGGCCTCGATCACCTTGACCCGCAACGACTGGCCTTCTTTAAGGTAGTCGGAAACCTGGTTGACCCGCTCATTGGCAATCTGCGAAATGTGCAGAAGACCATCTTTGCCCGGAAGGACGGAGACGATGGCACCGAATTCCAACAGGCGAAGCACCGTGCCATCGTAGACACGTCCAACTTCCACTTCGGCCGTCAGTTCCTCGATGCGCTTCATGGCTTGCCGCGCAGCGTCTCCCGTGGTGGCTGCAATGGTGATAGAGCCGTCTTCTTGGATGTCGATGGTGGTGCCGGTTTCCTCGGTGATGGCACGAATGGTCGCACCACCCTTTCCAATGACATCGCGAATCCGCTCGGGGTTGATCTTCATGGTGTAGAGGCGCGGTGCAAACTCGGAGAGTTCGGTGCGGGCCGAACCCATGGCGGCCTTCATCTTTCCGAGGATGTGCAAACGGGCCTCGAGCGCCTGGGCCAAGGCCACCTGCATGATCTCTTTGGTAATGCCCTGAATCTTGATGTCCATCTGCAAGGCGGTGACACCAATCTCGGATCCGGCCACCTTGAAATCCATGTCTCCGAGGTGGTCCTCGTCACCGAGGATGTCGGTCAAAACAGCAAATCGGGCGCCCTCTTTAATGAGGCCCATGGCAATCCCCGCCACATGGGCCTTCAACGGAACGCCTGCATCCATCAGAGAGAGACAACCGCCACAGACCGACGCCATGGAGGAGGATCCATTGGACTCGGTGATCTCACTCACGACCCGCATGGAGTAGGCGAAATCCTCGGGACTGGGAAGAACAGCGACGAGCGCGCGCTTGGCCAAGCGGCCATGGCCAATCTCACGGCGCTTGGGCGTTCCAACGCGACCGGTCTCACCGGTGGCATATGGGGGCATGTTGTAGTGGAGCATGAAGCGATCCCGGTACTCGCCACCAAGGGCATCGATGATCTGCTCATCCCGATTGGTTCCAAGAGTGGCGACCACGAGTGCCTGGGTCTCGCCGCGTGTAAAGAGCGCCGAGCCATGGGTTCGGGGCAACACGCCGGTGCGAATCTCGATGGGGCGAACGGTGCGGGTATCACGGCCATCGATGCGAGGCTGCCCCGCAAGAATTTGACCCCGCACTGTTGCGGCCTCGAGTGCGAAGAGGGTGTCGTTGACGATATTGCCCTCGGGGTTGAGTCCCTCGGCGGCCAGTGTGTCATCGACCTTGGCGTAAATTTCTTTGAGCTTCTGCGAACGCTCTTGCTTGTTACGCAGCAAGTAAGCGGCCTGCAGGTCAGACTCTGCAATGGCCTTGATTCGAGAGACCAGAGACTCGTTCTGGGCAGCGGGCTTCCACTCCCACTCGGGCTTGCCTGCCTTTTCCACCAATCGATGAATGGCGTCAATCGCCTGGCGCATTTGATCGTGGCCATAGACCACGGCACCCAGCATGACATCCTCGGGGAGTTGATCGGCCTCGGACTCCACCATTAGCACCGCAGATTCCGTTCCAGCCACCACGAGATCGAGACGGGAGGACTTCAACTCTGTGGCGCTTGGGTTAAGGACATAGGCGCCGTTGATGTAACCAACGCGAGCCGCTCCAATGGGGCCACTGAAGGGCACCCCTGAGATGGCAAGCGCAGCAGAGGCGCCAATCATGGCCGGAATGTCGGGATCCACCTCGGGATTCAAAGAGACGACGGTGCAGACGACCTGAACCTCGTTGTAGAAGCCTTCTGGAAAGAGCGGACGAATGGGGCGGTCGATGAGCCGGCTCGTGAGCGTCTCTTTCTCGCTTGGACGACCTTCGCGTTTGAAGAAGCCGCCGGGAATCTTCCCTGCCGCGTAGGTCTTCTCCATGTAATCCACAGTGAGGGGGAAGAAATCTTGTCCGGCTTTGGCCGACTTCGCTGCGACCACCGTGGCCAACACAACGGTGTCGTCCATATTGACCATCACGGCCCCCGAGGCCTGACGGGCCACTTCTCCCGTTTCCAGAGTGACCGTGTTGGAACCGTACTTAAAAGACTCTTTGGCAATATTGAACACTGTTACTCCTTGGGTGGTGCGGGCATGAAATTCAGCGCCGCGGGGCATTCATTGGGGAGGGGCGTCCTCCAAAAGAAAAGGGCCAATCTTGCTGCTTTCGCAAGAATTGGCCCGTCATGCCTACTTGCGCAGCCCCAGACGCTCAATCAGCGTTCTGTAAGCAGGCAGGTCGGTGTTCTTTAAATAATCAAGAAGCTTTCGGCGACGACTCACCATTTTGAGCAGGCCGCGACGCGAATGGTAGTCTTTGGCATGCAGCTTAAAGTGGGCAGTGAGTTCATTGATGCGAGCAGTCAACAGGGCCACCTGAACCTCGGGCGAACCAGTGTCTCCTTGCGAGCGCTGGAATTGGGAAACGATGTCGGACTTCGACAATTGAGCAACCGTCATGGCACAAATCCTTTGAAGTAACGGATTGAACTTGCGACTCCGCCTGCCGAGCGGGTCGTGCGAAACATTAAGTCTATCAGATTTAGGGTTGTTGCGGGTTAACCCTCGGCTGGGTCGAGAGCCGATTCAAGGCGTTCAGATAGGCCTTGGCCGATGCCACCACGATATCGGGGTCGGCACCAACACCATTGACCACACGCCCCCCCTTCGAGAGTCGCATGGTCACCTCCCCCTGCGACTCTGTTCCGGTGGTAATCGCGTTGACCGAGAACAGCAACAACTCCGCACCGCTCTTGACCTCTTGCTCAATGGCCCGAACCGTTGCATCAACAGGGCCATTGCCCTGGGCCTCGGAGGTCACCTCTCGGCCCTGGACAGAGAAAACCACCTTGGAGACGGGCTTCTCCCCCATTTCCGACGACTGGGCAAGGTCGATGAGCCTGAAGCGATCCATCTCGGCCTCGGGCTCCCCGGAGACCAACGCCTGGAGGTCCTCGTCGAAAATCTCGGTCTTTTTATCTGCCAGCACCTTGAATCGGGCAAATGCATCGTTGAGGGCCTGCTCCGACTCCAATTCAATACCAATGGCCTGAAGGCGCTGTCGGAAGGCATTTCGACCCGAGAGCTTGCCCAGCACAATTCGATTGGCCGTCCAGCCCACATCTTCGGCCCGCATGATCTCGTAGGTCTCGCGATGCTTAAGCACCCCGTCTTGGTGGATGCCAGACTCGTGCGCAAAGGCGTTCGCACCCACAATGGCCTTGTTCGGCTGCACCGGGTAGCCCGTGATCTGCGAAACCAGCCGGGAGGCGGGCACGATCTGAGCCGCATCAATGTTGGAATCGCAGCCGAAGACGTCTTTTCGGGTCTTGACCGCCATGACAATCTCTTCAAGGCTGGCATTGCCCGCACGCTCGCCCAAGCCATTGATCGTGCATTCCACCTGTCGGGCCCCGGCGAGCACGGCCGAGAGCGAATTGGCCACGGCCATGCCCAGGTCGTTGTGACAATGGGTGGACCAGACCACCCGGTCGGCGCCTGGAGTGCGTTCGATGAGCTGCCGCATCCGATCGCCCCACTGACCGGGGACACTGTAGCCAACGGTGTCTGGCACGTTAATCGTTTTGGCACCGGCTCGGATCACCTCGCCAAAAACACGAACCAGGAAATCAATGTCGGAGCGAACGGCATCCTCCGCGGAGAATTCCACGTCGTCGGTGTGGGCGAGGGCCATCTTTACAGCGGCAATCGCAGCCTCCACGACCTGGTCGGGATTCATGCGCAGCTTCTTTTCCATGTGAATGGGACTGGTCGCAATGAAGGTGTGAATGCGCTTGCGACTGGCCGGGGCGACAGCCTCCCCCGCCCGACGAATGTCCTGCTCGGTGGCGCGGGCCAGGGAACAAACCGTGCTCTCCTTGATCGACTCGGCCACCGCCCGAACGGCTTCAAAGTCTCCAGGGCTCGCCGCAGCGAAGCCGGCCTCGATGACATCCACTCGGAGGCGTTCGAGCTGGCGCGCGATGCGAACCTTCTCATCTCTGGTCATAGACGCCCCGGGGCTCTGTTCGCCATCGCGAAGCGTCGTGTCGAAAACAATTAATCGGTCGGCCATGGGAAGCCTCCTATGCGCTGATTTATCTGAGATTGTATTTCCGCTGGACTTTGGCCGGAGCGGAGGGCCGGCAAGTGGTCGATCAGTAGCGCCCGGGGCGCAGTCGACCAAGGGAGAGTAGAAGCGAGAGGTGCTCGAGGCAACGAACCTTCATAGATCGGAATTATAGCTCTTTCTTGTCCGATTCGACAAATAAGGCCACCGATTTGCCCTTGGCTCTTTGCCAAAAAAACAACACGTAGCCTGAAATCGCATAGGCCGCAACGATCAGAAAAAGCATGGACGGCGGATCTTGGGAGATCAGAACGAGCACCAGCGCGCCAATCGCGATGAAGATGAACGGCACACTTCGGCGCAGGTTGATGTCCTTGAAGCTATAGAAAGGCACGCTGCTCACCATGGTCGTCCCAGCGTAAACCGTCACTCCCCACACCAGCCAGCGCACGTCATTTCCGCTGTAATCGATGAGGCGCGTCTCCCGCAGGTCTGTCATGAGCCATATCAGGCCCGCAACCACTGCTGCTGCGGCGGGACTCGGAAGTCCTTGAAAGAAACGCTTGTCGACGACCTGGATGTTGGTATTAAAACGGGCGAGTCGGAGTGCCGCGCCCGCGACGTAGATGAAGGCGGCCAACCACCCCAGTTTGCCCATGCCCTGAAGCGCCCATACGTAGGCCACCAAGGCGGGGGCAACCCCAAAGGACACCATATCCGCGAGGCTGTCGTAGTTGGCCCCGAAATCGGACGTGGTGTTTGTCAGACGGGCGACTCGGCCATCGAGGCTGTCGAGGACCATGGCCACAAAGATGGCCACCGCCGCCTGGGTGAACTGGTTGTTCATGGCCATGACAATGGCGTAGAACCCACTGAACAAGCAGGCCGTCGTAAATAGATTCGGCAGCAGATAAATGGTGTTGCGACGACGGGGCGTCGAGGGGCCTGGCATTTGCCTAGTGTAGGACCTTATGTGCGGCTTGGGTCATCGGGCCACACGGCCAAGGCCGTGCTGTGCGCACTGACCTTCTCACCAATGGCCACGCTGGGGGTGCTGCCAATGGGTAGATGAACATCGACGCGGGAACCGAACCGGATGAATCCGTAGCGAGAGCCGCGGCGGAGCAGGTCACCCGCCTGAACGTAGCAGAGAATGCGTCGGGCAATGAGACCCGCGATCTGGACCACGGTGGTTCGTCGACCGTGGTCGTCTTCCAAGACGATTGCGTTTCTCTCATTCTCAAGGGATGCCTTGTCAATCGCCGCGTTGAAGAACTGGCCAGGGAAATACGACACCTGGAGAACCCGGCCAGCAATCGGAGCGCGATTCGAGTGAACGTTGAACACATTCATAAAGACACTGATCTTTAGGCTCGGTTCCCCAGAGAGAGGTTCGGGAGCGGTGCCAACAAAGACAATTCGACCATCGGCTGGGCTGGCGATCGCCAAGGGGTTGACGGGCCCCTGCCGAGGGGGGTCCCGAAAGAACTGCAGAACAAAAATAGCCAGCAGCCAGAAAACAACCGCCACCAGCCCCCCAACCCAGAGGGTTGCACCCACTGCGGCGGCCAAGGCGAGACCGGAGTAGAACCACCCCTCCCTGGCGAGGATGGGATGGGGATAGCGATCTACATCGGGTCTAGCGGAGGTCTGCGCAGAATGCATGGCGGTCATGTCACTAAAGGGATGATCCAGCTTAGTTACGGGTCTGATCCACCATACGATTTGCGCGAATCCAGGGCATCATGGCGCGGAGCTTCTCGCCGACCTGCTCGATCTGATGCTCGGCCATCAAGCGCCTGCGGGACTGAAGTGTTGGCGCCCCGGCGCGATTCTCAAGAATGAACTCCTTGGCGTACTCACCCGTTTGAATTCGGGTGAGAGCCTCGCGCATGGCTGCCTTCGCCTCCGGGCCCACCACCTTGGGACCCGTTACGTACTCACCGAACTCGGCATTGTTCGAAATGGAATAGTTCATGTTGGCAATGCCGCCCTCGTAGATCAGGTCGACGATCAGCTTGAGCTCATGCAGGCACTCAAAGTAGGCCATCTCTGGCGCATAGCCGGCTTCGACCAGGGTCTCGAACCCAGCCTTGATGAGCTCCACAGTGCCGCCACAGAGAACCGCCTGCTCGCCGAAGAGGTCCGTCTCGGTTTCCTCACGAAAATTGGTCTTAATCACGCCAGCCTTGCCGCCACCGATGGCACTGGCATAGGCCAGCGCAATGTCACGGGCATTGCCGCTCTTGTCCTGGTGCACGGCGATCAGGCACGGAACTCCACCGCCCTGGCTATAGGTCTGACGAACCGTGTGACCTGGGGCCTTGGGCGCGATCATGATGACGTCCAAGTCAGAACGCGGAATCACCTGCCCATAATGAACGTTGAAACCGTGGGCAAAGGCCAAGGCAGCGCCCTGCTTGATCACGGGGGCGATCTCGGCCTGGTAGACGGAAGCGATGGTCTCATCTGGCATCAGCAGCATGACCACGTCGGCACCTTCGACCGCGGCACGAACCTCAGCGACCTTAAGCCCGGCCTTCTCAACCTTGGCCCAGGAGGGACCCCCTTTGCGCACACCCACCACGACATTCATGCCACTGTCGTTGAGGTTCTGAGCATGGGCATGGCCCTGGGAGCCGTAGCCAATGATGGCGATCTTCTTGCCTTTGATCAGGGAGAGATCCGCGTCTTTGTCGTAGTAAACGTTCATGGGGGTTCCTTTAGAAATAATTTGGGCGCCTGCCCGAGTTACACACGCAGAACACGCTCACCGCGGGATATCCCAGAGCTACCTGTTCGAACAGTTTCAAGAATGGAGCCCTCTTCAAGGGCATCAATGAACGCATCGAGTTTGCCGCCATCCCCGGTGAGCTCAATCGTGTAGGACTTATCCGTGACGTCGATAATCCGGCCGCGAAAAATATCCGACATGCGCTTGATCTCTTCACGCTCTTTGCCCACCGCCCTCACCTTAATCAGCATGAGCTCCCGCTCGATATAAGGAAACTCGTTGAGATCAATGACCTTGACCACCTCAATGAGGCGGTTGAGGTGCTTGGTGATCTGCTCAATCACGTCTTCGGATCCCCGCGTGACGATGGTCATTCGGGAGAGTGACTTGTCCTCAGTGGGGGCAACCGTCAGGGACTCAATGTTGTAAGCACGAGCGGAAAACAGCCCCACCACCCTTGATAACGCACCCGGCTCATTCTCAATAAGAATAGAAATGATGTGTTTTATGGTCATTCCCCTTAGAGGTCCTCGGCACCGAGCAACATCTCGGTGAGGCCCTTGCCCGTCTGCACCATGGGCCAGACATTCTCTGTCTGGTCGGTAATGAAATCGAGAAACACCAGCCGGTCTTTCATGGCCAGGGCCTCTTTAAGCGCTGGCTCGACATCGGCGGGCTTGTCGATTCGCATCCCGACGTGCCCATAGGACTCGGCGAGCTTGACGAAATCGGGAAGGGAATCCATGTACGACTCAGAGTAGCGGCTGCCGTACTCAATCTCCTGCCACTGGCGAACCATCCCCAAATAGCGGTTGTTGAGGTTGACTATCTTCACGGGGAGTCGGTATTGCTGGCAGGTAGAGAGCTCCTGAATATTCATCTGAATCGAGGCCTCGCCCGTGATACAGACCACCTCGGCATCGGGGTGCGCAAACTTGACCCCCATCGCATAGGGCAGCCCCACACCCATGGTGCCCAGGCCACCGGAATTAATCCAGCGGCGCGGCTTATCGAACCGGTAATACTGGGCCGCCCACATCTGGTGTTGTCCCACGTCGGAGGTGACAAACGCAGCTCCCTTGGTAATGCGCCAGAGGGCTTCGACAACAGACTGAGGCTTGATCAGCTCGTTGCTGGTTGTATAGTCCAGGCAGTTGAGGCTTCGCCACTGCTCAACCTGCTCCCACCACGGCTTGTAAGCCGCCGGATCGGCGCCCTTTCCTGACCGAAGCTCCTTGAGCTGCCCGATCAAATCCCGCAGCACCTCTCTGACATCGCCCACGATCGGTAGGTCGACCTTCACGCGCTTTGAGATCACCGATGGATCGATGTCAATGTGAACAATCTTTCGGGGGTTCTGGGCAAAGTGCTTGGGATTGCCAATCACGCGATCATCGAATCGCGCCCCAACGGCAATGAGCACGTCGCAGTGCTGCATGGCCATGTTGCACTCATAGGTGCCGTGCATACCCGGCATGCCCAAAAATTTCTTGTCCGATGCCTTGTAAGCGCCCAGGCCCATCAAGGTGTTGGTGCAAGGTGCGCCCAGCATGTCCACCAACTCCGTCAGCTCGGCAGACGCATTCGAGAGAATCACTCCGCCGCCGGCGTAGACCATGGGGCGCTCGGCGGCCAAGATCATCTGGGCCGCCTTCTTAATTTGTCCCAGGTGCCCCTTCACAACAGGGTTGTATGAGCGCAAGGCAATCTCTTTGGGGTACTCAAACTTGCACCGGTCGCGCGTCACGTCCTTGGGGACATCGACCAACACCGGGCCGGGACGACCGGTCTGGGCAATGTGAAAGGCCTTCTTCATGGTTGCAGCCAAGTCCTTCACATCTTTCACCAGGAAGTTGTGTTTCACACAAGGGCGCGTGATGCCCACCGTGTCGCACTCTTGAAAGGCGTCCAAACCAATGGCGTGGGTGGGCACCTGCCCGGAGACAATCACCATTGGGATTGAGTCCATATAGGCAGTCGCGATGCCTGTGACGGCATTGGTGAGTCCCGGACCACTGGTGACAATGCAGACCCCGGTCTTGAGGCTGCTTCGGGAATAGGCATCGGCCGCATGAACAGCCGCCTGCTCATGTCGCACAAGGATGTGCTTGACCTTGTCCTGCTTGAATATCTCGTCGTAGATATAGAGAACGGCCCCACCAGGGTAGCCAAATAGGTGCTCCACCTTCTCTTCCTGAAGGCAGCGCACGAGTATCTCTGCGCCAGTCATTTCCATGTTGTTCGGTCCTAAACAGTTCTAGCGATCCCCACCCGCCGGCGCCCTCCGAGCGCGGAAGACGCAGACATTAAGCAGGGCCTTGGAGCTGATGGATCGGCGAGCAAGCAAGCCTTGTGGGCCCTTCCTCGACGCTTCAATCGGCAAGCAGAGAATGATAGAGGTCTTAGACCTGAGTGGTCAAATCTCGCCTGAGTTTTTGCTCAGCTTCGGGGAGTGTGCACCAGTCGCGTTCCCGCAATCCAGTCGTGGAAACTCTGACGATCGGATCGCAGTAGGCCAAAAATTAGCCAGAGGCCGGTGACGAGGGAGAGGCTTCCAACGGCGGCCCGCAGCAAGGCTTGAGAGCGGCTCAGGCCGCCACCCGTCTGGGCGTCGACCACGCGAAGCGCGAGCGTCTGCATGGGGAGCGTGACTCGGCCTCGGCTCCATCCCCAGGCAAAATAGAAGAGGCAGAGCGCGTAAACAGACAACTGAAGTCCGAGGCGCTTGGCGCTCGCCTCCTCGGGCGAATCGTCGGTCTGACCCGTCAGCACGGCGTAAACAAACCCATAGACCAGCACGGGTCCGACCAGAAGGATGGACTCATAGACCATCCCCATGAACCGGCGCCAGACAGTCGCATCGGCCAACGGGGGCGCTGCCACCGCCCCATGCGAGGCGCCGCTCACTGCCTTGCCGCCACTAGTGGACCACCCGTTCGAAGGACAGTTGACCGTCCTTCAGGTCGACCGGCACCACGTCGTTCGGCGCAAAGCGACCCTCGAGTATCAAGCGAGCCACAGGATTCTCAATCTGAGATTGAATCGCCCGCTTGAGTGGCCGCGCGCCGTAGAGTGGATCAAAGCCGACCTTGGCCACCTCATCGAGGGCCTCTTCGGACACGACCAGACGAAGGTCTCGTTCGGCCAATCGGGCACCCAATCGCTCGAGCTGGATCCGCGCGATGCTTCGGACGTGGGCCTGATCAAGGCCATGGAAAACAACGATCTCATCGATTCGATTAATGAACTCCGGCCGGAAATGCTGCTTGACCTCGGCCATGACGGCGGCCTTGACGACTTCTGTGGGCTCTCCGCTCAAGCGCTGGATTTCGGGCGATCCGAGGTTGGAGGTCATCACCACCACTGTGTTTCTAAAGTCGACTGTCCTGCCCTGCCCGTCGGTGAGGCGCCCATCATCCAAGACCTGGAGGAGGACGTTGAAGACATCGGGGTGGGCCTTCTCCACCTCGTCGAGAAGGATAACGCTGTAGGGCTTGCGACGAACCGCCTCGGTCAGTGTGCCGCCCTCTTCGTAGCCCACGTAGCCCGGAGGCGCACCAATGAGCCTCGAGACCGAGTGCTTCTCCATGAACTCACTCATGTCGATGCGCACCAACTGCTCCTCGGAGTCAAAGAGAAACTGGGCCAGGGCCTTACAGAGCTCGGTCTTGCCAACCCCCGTGGGCCCAAGGAAAAGAAAGGAGCCATAGGGACGGTTCGGGTCTGAGAGTCCGGCCCGCGAACGCCGAATGGCATCTGCCACGAGTGTCACGGCCTCGTCTTGCCCCACGACGCGTCCATGCAGATGGGCCTCCATCTGCAACAATTTCTCCCGCTCACCCTGCATCATTTTGGAGACCGGAATACCGGTTGCACGGGAGACCACCTCTGCAATCTCCTCCGCTCCCACCTGGGTTCTGAGGAGTCGTGGCCGCCCCTGATCGGACGCACCGGAGTCGGCCGCCTTCAGCCGAGCCTCGAGCCCAGGCAGTCGGCCGTACTGAAGCTCCGAGACCTTCTGCCAATCGCCCTTTCTTGTGTGCTGCTCGATTTCGAGCCGAAGGCGCTCGATCTCCTCTTTGATGTGTTGTGACCCCTGAACGGCCGCCTTCTCGGATCGCCAGATCTCTTCGAGATCGGCGAGTTCACGTTCGAGCCGATCGATCTCTTGCTCAATGAGATCAAACCGCTTCTTCGAGGCCTCATCCTTCTCCTTGCGCACGGCCTCACGCTCGATTTTTAGTTGGATCAGACGTCGATCGAGCTTGTCCATCGCCTCGGGCTTCGAATCGATCTCCATCTTGATGCGACTCGCCGCCTCATCGATTAGATCGATGGCCTTGTCCGGCAGGAATCGGTCGGTGATGTAGCGATGGGAGAGCTCGGCCGCCGCAACAATGGCCGGGTCGGTGATGTCGACCCCGTGATGGAGCTCGTAGCGCTCCTGCAGCCCGCGCAGTATTGCTATGGTTGCCTCCACGCTGGGCTCGCCCACCAGAACCTTTTGAAAGCGGCGCTCGAGTGCCGCGTCTTTCTCGATGTACTTGCGGTATTCATCCAGCGTGGTCGCCCCAATGCAATGGAGCTCGCCACGAGACAGTGCCGGCTTGAGCATATTGCCCGCATCCATGGCACCCTCGGCCTTGCCCGCCCCCACCATGGTGTGAATCTCATCGATGAAGACAATGGGGTGGCCGGCGCTGTCTTGCTCGGCCATGGCCGCAATGTCCTTAAGAACCGCCTTGAGCCGCTCCTCGAACTCACCGCGAAACTTCGCACCGGCAAGAAGTGCAGCCATATCAAGGGTCAGAACGCGTTTGCCTTTAAGGCCCTCGGGGACTTCACCATTCACGATTCGCTGGGCCAGCCCTTCGACGATGGCTGTTTTGCCAACACCGGGTTCACCAATGAGCACAGGATTGTTCTTGGTTCGGCGCTGAAGAATCTGTATGCATCGGCGAATCTCGTCATCGCGACCGATCACCGGATCAAGTCGACCCTTTGAGGCTCGCTCTGTGAGATCGACCGTGAATTTCTTGAGCGACTCCCGCTGTCCCTCGGCCTCGGCCGTGTCCACCGATGCACCGCCTCTGACCGCATCAATCGCCAACTCGAGATTGCGGCGGCTCACGCCGGACTCTCTGAGCAGGCGGCCTGCATCCGACTTGTCGTCACTCAAGACCAAAAGAAAAAGCTCGCTGGCAATGAACTGATCGCCACGCTTCTGCCCCTCCCGGTCGGTGAGGTTGAGTAGCCGACTCAGCTCAGAGCCGAGAGTGATCTGCCCATTGGGGCTCGAGACCCTGGGCAGACGATCAAGCGCCTGCCGCGCCTCTGCCTGGAGCTTCGAGACATTGCCACCCGCGCGGGAGAGCAGGGATCGACTCGACCCCTCGGCCTGCTCAAGAAGAGCAAGAAGCAGATGGGCCGGCTCGATGGCCGGGTTGTCGTTGCCCAACGCAAGGCTCTGGGCTTCCGAAATGGCCTGTTGAAAGGCCGTGGTCATTTTATCGAGGCGCATCTCTCATTCCTTCAATGGTGTTCGGTCTCACGAAAAGACCGGGATTAACCATTAGATGGAGATGACTCCGTGGTTTTTCAAGTCCACTTCTGCAGTGCCTGCTCATCGCTGACGCGGGCATCAACCCAACGATGGCCCTCGGGCGTGGCCTCCTTCTTCCAGAAAGGCGCCTGAGTCTTCAAGTAATCCATGATGAACGCACAGGCCTCAAGGGCGGCCTCGCGGTGGGCACTGCTAACGCCCACGAAAACGATTTGGTCCGCCGGCAACATTGGGCCCACTCGGTGCAAGACCCGAACGGAATACAAGGGCCAACGAGACTCCGCCTGATCGATGATCGCCTCGATGCTCGACTCAGTCATTCCCGGATAGTGCTCCAAGGTCAGGCCGGACACAGAGGAGCCCTCGTTCATGTCTCGCACGGTTCCAATGAAGCTGGCCACCGCACCAACGCGGGTATCCCAGGCACCGGATGCGTCTCGGCGAAGATGTTCGAGCTCCTCACCGACATTGAAGTCTTCGGTTTGAACACGAACCCGAGGCATTGAGACTCAACCCCCTGTCACTGGAGGGAAGAAGGCCAACTCGTCCCCATCAGAGAGGGTTGTCTGCTCGTTGGCCAATTGCTGATTCAGGGCGGCCCGCACCCGAGTCGAGTCCAGCAATGCGTTGTTCCATCGATCGCCCCTCGCGGCAAGCAGCGCACGAACCGAGCCGACCGACTGAGGTCCGGACAGTGAGAGTCGCTCCTCGGAATGGCCAGCAAGTTCCCGCAGCGATGCGAACAGCATCAATCGGATCTGGATTGTGGTGGTCTCAGTTTGAATGCCCATATGGCTATGCTAGGACAGCAATGACCCGAATGGGTAGAAGCGGAGCAAATCACCTCGCCGCACGGGGGTCTCCATCGGGACCTCAACCAGCCCCTCGGATTCAGCAATCGAGGAGAGAATCTGGGAGTTCTGCCGTGCATGGGGAACGACCTGTCCCTGCGCATCGAGGCTGGCACGAAGGAACTCCTGTCGTGGGTCGGGCTGAGATCGCTCGAAAGCGGCCCGGCAGACATGGAACCGTGGGTCAACCAACAAGACTCCCGAGCGCTTGAGCAGGAAGGGTCGCACCAGAAACACGAAAGTGACCCAGGCAGACACGGGATTGCCCGGCATTCCAAGAAAATCGGCCCCACCCACTTTCCCAAACGCGAATGGCTTGCCGGGTTTGATGGCAATCTTCCAGAGCGCCAAAGCACCCTCTTGCTGCACCGCTGCCTTAATGTGGTCCTCTTCACCAACGGAGACACCACCACAAGTCAGAATAACGTCGGCCCGCTCTGAGGCCTCGGCAAGCGCCCCTGCTGTAACGTCGAGCCGATCGGGCAGGCAGCCCATGTCAATCACTTCCGCACCCAAGCCTCTCACGAGTGACATCACCATCGGTCGGTTGCTGTCATAAATTTGACCCGCATCGAGTGGCGATCCCGGCTGGCGCAATTCATTGCCGCTCGAGAACACCGCCACTCTGAGCCTTCTCACCACAGTTGCATGACCATGGCCCAGAGAGGCAATTAAACCAATGTCGGCTGCCGAAAGTCGACGCCCAGGTGGCAGCGCAGTCTGTCCCGCTCGAAGGTCCCCGCCCCTCGGGCGAATGTTTTCCCCCTGCTTCAGTGGTGCGCGAACAAGAACTTGACCATCGGGGTCGATTTCACAGTCCTCCTGCATCGCCACTGCATCGGCACCCGCGGGCACCGGCGCACCAGTGAATATCCTTGCCACCGTGTTTGGCTCAAGGGGGCCTGCAGGGGCGCCCGCTGCAATTCGCTGAGAGACCGGCAACCCACCTGAATCTGGGAGATCGCTCAGTCGCAACGCATAGCCATCCACCTGGCTGTTCTCGAAACTGGGAACATCGACCGCCGAGACGATCGGATCGGCCAAGACACGACCCAATAAAGCGTCGAGTGGGACGGACTCTCTCTCGACCAGCGCCGCGGCCCGGTCAAGAAGTTGCTCAGTCGCCTGCTCGAGCGTCTTCATGCGCTAGGCGTTGGGGGTGTTCTCAGCAATGTAGCGCTTGAGCAGCTCGACGTCGTTCTGAATCGGCTTCACCCGCTGAGGCAATGATTCAATCGACTCAAGACCGACGGGACGCGCAATGCCATGACCAAGCGCCTCAACGATGGTCTCTTCAAACTTGGAGGGCAGCGCTGTCTCGAGGCAAATCATCGGCACGCCCCGCTCCAGGTACCGACGCGCGACATAGAGGCCATCGGCTGTATGCGGGTCGATAACGCGCTGGTACCGCTGGTGGCAGTCCCGAATCGTCTCCAGCCTTGCCGCATGGTGACTGGCTCCCGAAACCAGGCCCGATTGCGCAATGGCCGACTGCGTCGCTGCATCGGAGAGATCGAACTCACCATTTGCACGCAACTCCTCCCAGAGTCGGGCAAGCCGCTCCGCATCGCATCCAAGAACGTCAAAGACATAGCGCTCGAAATTGGATGCCTTCGAAATGTCCATGGAAGGGCTCGAAGTGATATGGGTCGCGGCACTGCTTCGGGGTCGATAGCGTCCGGTCTTGAAGAATTCATCGAGAACATTGTTCTCGTTGGTGGCCACCACGAGCCGCCCGATTGGCAGGCCCATGCGCTTGGCGACATAACCCGACAAGACGTTGCCAAAGTTGCCAGACGGGACACTAACCGAGATGGGTGCGCCAAAACGCAGCCCATAGAGCCGCATGGCCTGTCCGTAGGCAGCAAAGTAGTAAACCACCTGAGATGCAATGCGTGCCCAGTTGATGGAGTTGACCGACCCAATGCAATGGCGCTGCTTGAAAGGCAAATCGGCCGAGACGGCCTTGACGAGGTCTTGGCAGTCATCGAAACTGCCCGGCACAGAGAGGTTGTGAATGTTGGCGTCTTGCAAGGAGTACATCTGGGCACGCTGAAAAGCACTCATTCGTCCCTCGGGCGAGAGCATCACTACCGCAACACGAGACCGACCCCGCATGGCGTACTCGGCAGCACTTCCCGTGTCTCCCGAGGTGGCCCCAAGAATATTGAGTCGGGAGCCCTCTTTCGACAAGACATACTCAAACAACTCCCCAAGCATCTGCATGGCCATGTCTTTGAATGCCAGGGTGGGCCCATTCGATAGCTCGAGCAAGGCGATGTTGGTCTGGCCCTCCTCGCCAAGGTGGCGAAGCGGAGCGATCTCCGTGTGGCCACCAAACTTCTCGGCCTGATAAGCCGAGCGAGTCAATCGATCTAGGTCCTCGGTGGGAATATCGTCGGCAAAGCAAGAAAGAACCGAACACGCAAGGCCCGCATAGCCCTTCTCAAGCCAGGACTCGATGGTCTGCGGGGGCACCAAAGGAATCTGCTCTGGAACCGCGAGGCCGCCATCTGGAGCCAGCCCCTCGAGAAGAATGTCTTGAAAACTGCCCAACCCCTGGGTAGAGCGGGTCGACCGATATTTAAGCGGCATTATTCAAAACTCTCAACCCGCAACATCACTGGTGCCGCGAGGACTGTCTTGAGCGAAGAGATGGTCTTCAAGGCCGAGAGAATCTGAGACTCTTTGCAGGTGTGCGTGAGCAAGATGACATCGGTCTGTTTCTGGCCGTCATCGGCCTCGCGTTGAAAGAACGCATCGATAGAAATCTTGGAATCGGCGAGCACCTTCGTAATGTCGGCCAGCACGCCGGACTCATCCGAGACGCGCAGACGAAGGTAGTAGCCCGACTCAATCGAGTCGATCGGCAGAACCTGGAGCTCCTCGCGATGCTTGGGCTGAAAACCCAGATGCGGAACGCGCGAACTGGCTGGCACATCCGCCGAGCGGGCCAGGTCAACAAGATCGGCGATCACGGCGCTGGCCGTGGGCTCCGCGCCCGCGCCCTTGCCGTAATAAAGCGTTTCTCCGACCGCATCGCCGCGAACCACCACCGCGTTCATCGCACCTTCCACATTGGCGATGAGTCGCTTGGCGGGGATCAGTGTGGGATGGACACGCAACTCAATTCCCTGAGGACGGCGGCGCGTGATACCGAGGAGCTTGATTCGATAGCCGAGTCGATCGGCATAGGCGATGTCCTGGGAGTCGAGCCTTGAGATGCCCTCGATGTGGGCCTGCTCAAAACGCACCGACATGCCGAAGGCCATGGCCGAGAGCAGCGTGATCTTATGGGCTGCATCCACACCCTCTACGTCAAAGGTGGGATCGGCCTCGGCATAACCAAGACGCTGTGCCTCCGCAAGAACCTCCGCGAAGGACAGGCCCTTCTCGCGCATTTCGCTGAGAATAAAGTTGGTGGTGCCGTTGATAATTCCGGCCACCGAGAGGATTTGATTGGCAACCAGGCCCTCTCGAAGGGCCTTGATAATGGGGATTCCACCGGCCACCGCCGCCTCGAATGCCACGGTGGCACCTTTTGCTTCGGCCTTGGCAAAAATCTCATTGCCGTGCACGGCAAGCAAAGCCTTGTTCGCCGTGACCACGTTGAGTCCACGGCCCACCGCTGCCAAAACCAAGTCCTTGGCGAATCCGTAGCCACCAATTAATTCGATAAGGACATCGAGCTCGGCCTTCTCCAACATCTCGAGGGCATTCTCGAAAGCAGCAACACCATTGGACTGCGCTTCTTTTCGCTTTGCAGAATCAAGATCGGCCACAGCGACAATCTGGATCGGGCGGCCGGCGCGGCGGCCGATCTCCTCGGCGTTGCGAGAGAGCACAGACATCACCCCACCCCCAACGGTGCCAAGACCGGCCAGGCCCACTCGAAGTGCGGCGCTTTGATTGAGAGGCTTAGCGGCCATTGCCGTCACCCACCGAGGCCGCCAGATCGGCCGACGAATCCTGAGGCATTCGTATCAGCCCGTCGCGACGGAACATTTCCTTGATGCCTCGCACGGCCTGACGAATTCGATGCTCATTCTCAATGAGCGCGAAGCGAACGTGGGTGTCTCCGTAGTCACCAAATCCAACCCCGGGTGATACCGCGACCTTGGCCTCGAGAAGCAGCTTCTTGGCGAACTCGAGCGAGCCCATGGCCTGGTAAGCCTCCGGGATCTTCGCCCAGATGTACATCGATGCCTTGGGAATCTCAACCGGCCAACCGGCATCGATCAGGCCCCGGGCCAAGACATCGCGTCGGGCCTGGTACTTTCGGCGAACCTCTTCCACGCAATCCTGAGGCCCCTCCAACGCAATCACGGAAGCGACCTGAATCGGGGTGAAGGTGCCATAGTCGTGGTAGCTCTTGATTCGAGCCAGGGCCGAGACCAATTCGCGATTGCCCACCATGAAGCCGACCCGCCAGCCGGCCATGTTGTATGACTTGCTCAGTGTGAAGAATTCAACCGCAACATCGCGCGCACCCGGCACCTGCATGATCGAGGGCGCCTCGTAGCCATCGAAACAGATGTCTGCATAGGCCAAGTCATGGACCACCAAAATGTCGTGCTCTTTGGCCAGGGCCACCACGCGCTCGAAGAACGAGAGGTCAACGCACTGCGCGGTGGGGTTGCTTGGAAACCCCAGAATCATCATCTTGGGCTTCGGGATGGACTCACGAATGGCCCGCTCGAGCTCCTCGAAGAAGTCGACGTTGCTCGTCATGCGGACAGAGCGGATATCGGCGCCCGCAATGATCGCCCCGTAAATGTGGATGGGATAAGAGGGGTTGGGAACCAGCACGGTATCGCCACGGTCGAGCGTTGCCAGCATTAGATGCGCCAGACCTTCTTTAGACCCAATAGTGACAATGGCCTCGTGGTCTGGATCGAGGTCCACTTGATACCGCCTCTGGTACCAAGTGGCGATGGCCTTGCGCAGGCGGGGGATGCCCTTTGAGACTGAATAACCGTGGGTGTGGTCTTTTTGCGCCGCCTCCACGAGCTTCTCCACGATGTGGGGAGGGGTCGCACCATCCGGATTGCCCATGCTCATGTCGACAATGTCCTCGCCACGCCGGCGTTCGGACATTTTTAGCTCCCCCGTGATGTTGAAGACGTAGGGGGGCAGTCGTTGGATTCTGGGAAAGGGCTTCATGGAATTGGGAGAAGTGCTAACTGTAACCTGTGTCGGCGTGGGCGAAAACTTAAAGAAACTCTGCTAGTCTCATCCCCAATGCCTTCAAAACTGCAGCCGGACCTTCCTGCCAGCCAGTTCACCATCACTGCCCATGGACCTGGCTTCGTGGAAATCAATGGGTCGAGAATCCTCGGCTCAACTGTCGTCTCCCCCTTCAAAGCACCTGCCGAATGGCCCGTTCGATCCTTCGAAGACCTTGATAACGGCGCCCTCTCGGCCCTTCGAGGCCAAGATGTTGAACTCCTTCTGCTCGGGACGGGGCAGAAGCAACGGTTTCCCCCACCCAAAGTCCTCTCCTGCCTAATGTCGCGAGGACCCGCCGGCGAAGCGCCGATCGGCGTGGAGTGCATGGACACCCCTGCCGCCTGCCGGACGTTCAATCTGCTGGCAGCCGAAGGAAGACGGGTGCTTGCCGCACTGATCATCGAGTCCAACCCCAGCGATTCCCAGAGATCCCCGCCTCAACTCGCAGAAAGGAGCCTGTCCGAATGACCGTTCAAACCATCGCCATCGGGGATTCACTCCCCAATCTAGAGGTCCAGACCGACCTTGGAGCGATCTCTCTGAATCATTACAAGGGCCACCAGCTCCTGGTGTACTTCTATCCAAAGGACGACACGCCCGGCTGCACCATTGAAAGCCAAGACTTCAGCCGCCTTCATGGTGAGTTTCTCCTCGCAGACACCCAAGTCGTGGGTGTCAGCCGAGATGGCCTCTCCTCACACCAGCGGTTCATCGATAAATACACGCTCAGCGTGACACTCGTGGCAGACACCCAAAGCGCGCTCTGCAACCGATTTGGGGTGATCAAGGAAAAGAATATGTATGGCAAGACCGTTCAGGGAATCGAACGAAGCAGTTTTCTTTTTGACCGAGCAGGAATCCTTCGCAGGGTCTGGCGAGGGGTCTCGGTCAATGGCCACGCACAGGAGGCTTTAGAGGCCGCTCGGTCGCTGCCGTAAGCACCAGATTGCGGCCAGTTCTCATCCAATAATTCCAAGAAAGAAGACGCTCGAATGCCCCTACCGAAGGCCCCTACCAAGCCCGCCACCTTGCTCAAGAAGGACGATTCGATCCTTGCCAAGGCAACCTTGCCGGCAAGTCGCCGGCGCAGTAGCGCCCTCGACGACGATTCAGTGGTCGAGCCCGGCAATTTCAGCGCCCGAATGCCCGACCGAGTCGCGGACGCAACCAAAGCACCGGGCCGAGATGAGCGCGTCGTCGCCATTCGCAAGCCCCAAGTGGGCGCTGCTCGATCGGCCCGACGCGCCAGCGGGGTGGCAAAGATTTTCGTACTCGATACGAACGTGCTTATGCACGACCCCAGCAGCCTATTTCGCTTTGAAGAGCACGACGTCTACCTGCCCATGACCACTCTCGAGGAGCTCGATGGCCACAAGAAGGGGCTCTCGGAGGTCGCGCGCAATGTCCGACAAGTCTCCCGCAGCCTCGACGCGCTGATTGAGGCGCTACCCGATGATCGTCGACCAAGACTCGATGAGGGTCTCCCGCTGAGCTCAATCGGCCATTCCGACGCCACGGGCAAGCTGTTTTTTCAGACCGAGGGCTTTCAGGTGGGGCCAGTTGTTGGGCTTACAGAGGGGAAAGCCGACAACCAGATTCTCTCGGTGGTGCGAGCCCTTCGCACTCGGTTTCCTGAGCGAGAGGTTGTGCTGGTCTCGAAGGACATCAATATCCGGATCAAGGCCCACGCCCTGGGGTTGGCCGCCGAGGACTATTTCAACGACCAGGTCATCGATGACGCGGACCTTCTCTATACCGGCAGCCTCGCCCTGCCGACCGATTTCTGGGAGTCCCATGGCAAAAACATGGGATCTTGGCAGCAAGGGGGACTGAGCTACTACCGAGTCACCGGCCCGCTCTGCGCAGCCTTTCACATCAACCAATTTGTCTTCGATGAGGGCCCCAAGCCTCTCTATGCCACGGTGCAAGAGGTTCGTGGCCGAACCGCAGTGCTCCGCGTTCTCAGGGACTTCACCCACGCCAAGAATGCCGTCTGGGGCATCACCGCCCGCAATCGCGAACAGAACTTCGCGCTCAGCCTCCTCATGAACCCCGAGATTGATTTCGTCTCGATACTGGGTCAGGCTGGCACAGGCAAAACCCTATTGGCTTTGGCAGCGGGCCTGGCCCAGACCCTCGAGAGCAAGATCTACAACGAGATCATCGTTACCAGGGCCACGGTGCCCATTGGCGACGACATTGGGTTCCTTCCTGGAACGGAAGAGGAGAAGATGCAGCCTTGGATGGGGGCGCTCGAGGACAACCTCGAGGTGCTCAATCGAGGCATGGAGTCGGGCGGCGACTGGGGGCGTGCGGCTGCCTCAGACTTGATTCGAAGCCGCATCAAGGTGAAGTCGATGAACTTTATGCGCGGACGCACCTTCATCAGCAAGTTTTTAATCATCGATGAGGCACAGAACCTCACGCCCAAGCAGATGAAGGCGTTAATTACGCGAGCGGGCCCAGGCACCAAGGTGGTCTGCATGGGGAATATTGCCCAGATCGATTCTCCCTACCTGACCGAGGGCTCGTCTGGGCTGAGCTATGTGGTCGACCGGTTCAAGGGATGGGGGCATGGTGGTCACGTGACCTTACAACGTGGCGAGCGATCGCGCCTGGCCGACTTCGCCAGCGAATCCCTCTAGACACTCCCCAGCCTCATAGGCCGCTGAGGATTTGTCGGCGTCGGCCCTCGAACTCCGCCTGGCTGATTAATCCTTGGGTGCGCAGTGCCTCGAGTCGGCGCAGACGCTCCTCGATCGGCAGCCCTCGGCTCTCTTGAAGGTCGCGTTCGGCATCGCGTTGGCGGGCGTCTTCCAGGGACTGGCGCTGCCTCTCCGGCAATCTGGGCTTTCTGTTCGGGTCGCGAGAATCGATAATGATTGGGCCCTCACAGGCCTGCTTAAGCCGAGAAATCACCGCTTCTTTTTTGGCCACCGCATCGGCCTCAATGGCACCCACGATGGGCGCCGCCACCACACCGACCACCACGCCGGCCGCAACTCCGGCGCCGCCTCGGGCGAGATCCCGACCCTCGAAGCGCTCTGCAATCCGACGCGCCTGCCGACAGTCTTCGGTGTCATAGAGTGGGTTGCGTGGGTCGAGCGTTGCGAGCGCATCTCTTGGACTCATGGTGCTGCATCCATTGAGCGCTGCCAGAAGGCATCCCCCCAACATCATCCGAACAAGTCGCTTGTGTGATGCAGCCATGGGCATGGGAGACGGATTGGCAAAGAAGAGATGGCGTCCCCTAGGGGATTCGAACCCCTGTACTCACCGTGAAAGGGTGATGTCCTAGGCCTCTAGACGAAGGGGACAGGACTTAAAACAAACTACACGAACTTTTCTACCGATTTTGGTGGAGCTAAGCGGGATCGAACCGCTGACCTCTTGCATGCCATGCAAGCGCTCTCCCAGCTGAGCTATAGCCCCTTGGCCGGCAAAACGGGCAGTCTAGTCGATAGAAGTCCCTTTGTCCAACCGCCCAGAGCGCTTGGGGCCTCATGCTAGGATCAACCGCATCATGAGCGCTCAAAAAATCGATGGCACCGCTCTCGCTGCAAGCATCCGCAGCGAGATTTCCACCCGTGCGTCCCGCTTCTCTGATCGCATGGGCCGTCCACCGGGGTTGACCGTCGTTGTAGTGGGCAACAACCCCGCCTCGGCCGTCTACGTGCGCAATAAGGTCAAGGCATGCGAGGCCGCTGGCTTTCATTCCGAGCTCATCGCCCTTCCCCAAGAATGCAGTGAGGCAGAGCTTCTCTCCGTCGTTGACCGTCTCAACGCCGACCCGGCCATCGATGGAATACTGGTCCAGCTCCCATTGCCGGATCAGATCGACGATCAGAGAGTGATCGAGGCCATCTCGGCCGAGAAGGATGTCGACGGTTTTCACATCGAAAATGCCGGCGCCCTAATGACCGGCGCGCCTGTCTTTCGCCCTTGCACCCCCTATGGCGTCATGAAGATGCTCGAGCACATGGGTGCCAGCCTTCGAGGCGCCGAGGCTGTGGTGGTGGGTGCGAGCAATATCGTTGGAAAGCCCATGGCCATGCTCCTTCTTCGGGCCGGCGCCACCGTGACGCTCTGCAACAGCAAGACCCGAGACCTGGGCGCCCATACTCGACGCGCTGACATCCTAATTGCCGCTGTGGGACGCCCGCAGATGATCACAGCCGAGATGGTCAAGCCGGGTGCCATCGTCATTGATGTTGGAATTAATCGACTCGCCGATGGTCGACTGGTGGGAGACGTAGACACCGATGGCGTGGCCCAGGTGGCCGCTGCCGTGAGCCCCGTCCCTGGCGGGGTTGGGCCAATGACCATCGCCATGCTGCTGGTCAACACCATGGAATCTGCAGAGAGGAAACTGAGATGAACGAACTTCTGGCACGCGAAGGGTTGCCCCGCTATGACCTGCTCAAGGCCGAGGCACTGGGCCCAGAGATTGACCGACTCATTGAACAGACCAAGGATGCCCTCGAGCAGGTTGTCCGGCCAGAGGCGCCCGCAAACTGGGCAGCCGTCATGGAACCCCTGGGAAATGCCACCGAGCGCCTGAGCCGAGCTTGGTCGGCCGTTCATCACATGGGTGGCGTGATGGACAGCCCCGAGTGGCGCGAGCTGACCAACAGTCGCTTGGAATCCGTCACCGCGCTCTGGTCGCTGATCTCTCAGGACGAGCGGCTCTACGCGAAGGTCAAGCAACTTGAGTCCGCCGCCGATGTGCGGGGGAATCCAGCCCGAGAGCAGGCCATCGCACACAGCCTCAGAGACTTTCGACTCGGGGGCGCGGAATTGCCCGCAGACCAGCAAAAACAATTTGCAGAGTGGTCGGCCGCGCTTGCACAACTCTCCCAGCGGTTTTCGGAAAACCTGCTCGACAGCACCAATGCGAGCATTGTCCACATTACCGTCGAGTCCGAGCTTGACGGACTTCCCCAACATGCCATCGCAGCCGCAAAGGCGCAGGCGGAGTCACGGTCACTGCCCGGATGGGTTTTCACACTTCAACAGCCAAGTCTTCTTCCTGTGTTGCAGTTCGCAAAGAACCGCCCACTCCGTGAAGCCATCTACCGAAAGAACGCCTCCCGTGCCTCAGAGATCGCTGAAGAGGGCCCCAGTCACGACAACACTGCGGTGATGGGTGAGATCCTTCAACTGCGGCAGCAGCAGGCCCGCCTGTTGGGTTTTTCTTCCGCGGCCGAGCGTTCACTGGCCTCCAAGATGGCCGACACACCCCAGGCGGTGGCGGCATTCCTTCGAGACTTGGCCGCCAAAGCACGGACGAGTGCGGAGCGGGACCTGGCAGATCTCCAGATCTTTGCCAAGACGGAGCTTGGCATCGACTCACTAGAGGCCTGGGACATCGCCTTTGCGAGCGAGCAACTCAGGCAACGCCGCTACCACTTCTCCGAGGACGAGGTGCGAGAGTATTTCCCGCTGCCGAATGTTCTCAAGGGTCTCTTCGGTGTTGTGAAACGTCTCTTTGGTGTCGACATTCGGCCCATGCCACTTCAATCTCCCTCTCCCGCTTGGCACGCCGACGTGCAGGCCTTCGCCGTGGTCTCTCAAGAGAAAACCATCGGCCACCTCTACCTCGATCTCTACGCGCGCTCGACCAAGCGCGGTGGCGCCTGGATGGACGACAGCCGGGGCCGCCGCCGCATCGGGGGGAGCATCCAGACGCCGGTCGCCCTACTCACCTGCAACTTTGCCCCGCCAGTCGACGGCCCCACCACCCTCACACACGACGATGTCATTACACTCTTCCACGAGTTTGGCCACGGCCTTCATCACTTGTTGACACGCGTTGATGAGTTAGAGGTCTCTGGGATTAACGGCGTGGAGTGGGATGCCGTTGAGCTGCCCAGCCAGTTCATGGAGAACTTCTGCTGGGAGTGGGAAACCCTCACTGGAATGACTTCTCACATCAAGACTGGCCAGCCACTGCCACGTCCTCTCTTCGACAAGATGACCGCTGCCAAGAATTTCCAAAGCGGTCTTTTCACGCTGCGACAGATCGAGTTTGCCCTCTTCGATATCCGCATTCACCACGAAATCAATGGCGTCGGCCAGACTGCGGAATCGATCGGCAAGCAAATCGCCGCAATTCTCGAGGAAGTTCGTAGCGAGATCGCTGTGATTCGCCCTCCGAGTTTCAATCGTTTTGCACAGAGCTTTGGCCATATTTTTGCGGGCGGTTATGCGGCCGGTTATTACAGTTACAAGTGGGCCGAGGTTCTCTCGGCCGACGCATACGCGGCCTTTGAAGAGGCGGGCGCGAGCGGCTATTCCCAAGTAGGAAGCCGCTTCCTCGACGAGATCCTCTCCCGCGGCGGCTCGCGCACTGCGATCGAGAACTTCATCGCTTTCCGTGGACGGGCCCCCTCCATCGAACCCCTGCTTCGACACAGCGGACTTCTCGAGGCCGCATGACCCACCGGGCAGTCGTGCTGCTCAGTGGGGGGCTTGATTCATCCACCTGTCTTGCCTGGGGGATCCGCGAGGGCCTTGAGTGCCACGCCCTCTCATTCGACTACGGACAGCGGCAACTCCAGGAGCTCAATGCGGCGCGAGCCATTGCGAAAGCGCTCGGCGCCAGTAGCCACCGGGTCCTTCGTTTCGACTTGCGAGCCATTGGCGGCTCGGCCCTGACCGACGACATCGAAGTGCCCAAGCACCGCACCATCGGAGAGATTGGGCAAGGAATCCCGATTACCTACGTGCCCGCCCGAAACACAATCTTTCTTAGCTATGCGCTCGCCCTGGCTGAGGTGATCGGGGCCGACCGCCTGCTCATTGGTGTCAACGCACTTGATTACAGCGGTTACCCCGACTGCCGTCCCGAATTCATCGCCGCCTTTGAGTCCATGGCCAATCTCGGCTCTCGATTTGTTCAAACACCGGAAGCCCGCCTTCAGATACTCACGCCCCTGATTGCCATGACCAAGGCGGAGATCGTCCGTCTTGCTCGCTCTCTCGGTGTCCCGATCGAACTCACATTCAGCTGCTACGACCCATCCGAATCCGGCGAGCCCTGCGGCCAATGCGATGCCTGTCTTCTGCGGGCGAAGGGACTCGAAGAGGCATGAGCAATCGATTGGGCATTGCAAGTTGGAACGTCAACTCGTTGCGCGTTCGACTTCCACACCTTCTGGAATGGTTGTCCTCCGCGCAGCCCGATCTCGTTGGCCTGCAGGAAACCAAAGTCAACGACGACCTCTTTCCGATCGAGGCCATACGCAGCGCCGGGTACGAGCCCTATTTCACCGGACAACCCACTTACAACGGGGTCGCCATTCTTGCGCGACGTGACCGTTTCCAATCCATTGCAGACCCCAGCCACGGCGACCCCCGCTTTCCCGATGATCAAAAGCGTTTTCTCGCTGTCACCGCACATCCCTTCGATGGGGAGCCTCTGCGGTTCGTTTGCGTCTATGTACCCAATGGTTCCGAGGTGGGATCGGAGAAGTTCGCCTACAAACTCAAGTGGCTCGAGGTACTCGAGGCACGTTTACAAGAAGAACTCGAGCAGCACCCGCGCCTTGTATTGGTGGGCGACTTCAACATTGCACCCGCCGATGCAGATGTCTACAACCCTTTGGCTTGGCACGAGAAGATCCTCTGCTCAAGTCAGGAGCGGGCGGCGCTTAACCGCCTGATTGCGCTCGGGCTCGTTGATGCCTTGCGGGCGGCCCAGCCACACACTGAGAAACTCTTTACATGGTGGGACTATCGGGCCGCGGGATTTCGACGCAACCACGGCCTGCGAATTGACCACCTCCTTGTTACTCCAAATCTCGCGGCCTCCCTGGATTCGGCCGACGTCGACACGGCCCCGCGGGCCCTCGAGAAGCCGTCGGACCACGCACCGGTGATCGCCAGGGTCTGAATGGGCACACTGGGTCGTGGCCAACCTGCTTCTCATCGGCCTTGGATTGCATCTCACGAGATGGTCGAGTTGGATCCTATGGCTGGAGGCCCTCGGCCAACCGATCTGGCGATGGGTGGCCCCACTCGCGCAGCGCACCCTTACACGACTGGCAGCCTTCAGCGCTCTATCGAGTGCCGTGACTTACGTGCTGGCCCGCCCACCCGTCTCATCGCCTGACGAACTCGACTCCAACGAGAGCTCCTGAATCTTTCGCGTGATGGTGTTTCGACCCACGCCGAGCAGCTGAGAGGCTTCTATTCGCCGTCCCCGCGTGTGTTTGAGTGCCGCGCGATAAATCACCGATTCAAATTCTCGGGACCACCATCCCATTCGACCTCCAAAACGCTGGGCCTCCTCGCTGAGAGGACCGCGCAATGCGCTCTCCACCATACGCTCCAGCTCGCTGAGCCAAGCAGGTGATGGCTCTAAGAGAGCCGAATCGGATTGCTGCGACTGCCCTGTTTGACCCAAGCCAACCGCGGGCTGGGCTTGGCCTTGGAGGCCCAACGCATTGAACGCTGTGCCAATTGATGCCGAAGGCGGATGAATTGCATCCTTTGACTGGCCATTGAAAATCGACTGCATCTCTGGAGGCAAGTCATTGGGCTCCACAAGATTGCTTGGGGCCATGACAGAAATCCAATGGCATAGGTTCTCGAGTTGACGCACATTCCCTGGGAAGGGCTGCATACAGACCAATGAAAGGGCCGCCTCCGACAGATGCTTCATCTCGACACCCAATGTTTTGGCCGAGCGCGAAAGGAAGAATCGCACCAAATCGGGAATGTCCACGCGCCGTTCACGGAGTGCCGGTAGTCGAAGCCGAATCACATTGAGACGATGAAAGAGGTCTTCTCTGAAGCGGCCCTCGGCCACTCGCTGCTCGAGGTTCTGATGGGTGGCTGCAATCACTCGAACATTCGCCTTCAATGGCTGATGTCCGCCAACGCGATAGAAGTGCCCATCGGACAAGACACGCAGCAGCCGAGTCTGAAGATCAAGCGGCATGTCGCCGATCTCATCCAGAAATAGTGTGCCCCCTTCGGCCTGCTCAAATCGGCCACGACGCCTTGCCTGCGCGCCAGTAAACGAACCCCGTTCATGTCCAAACAACTCCGACTCCAGCAAGTCGTGTGGAATGGCGGCGGTATTTAGAGCGACGAAGGGCATCTCCGCCCGGGGGCTGTGCTTATGAAGTGCCGTCGCAACAAGTTCCTTCCCTGTGCCCGACTCACCTGTGATGAGTACCGTGGCCGACGACTGGGACAAACGGCCAATCGCCCTGAAGACTTCTTGCATGGCCGGCGCATGGCCCAACATTTCGAGCGACTGGCCCATGGCCAACGACGACGACCCACTGATTGGATGCGACTCTCGCACAGCCCGTCGAATTAACGCAGTGGCCTCATCGACATCGAATGGCTTGGGGAGATACTCGAAGGCCCCTCCTTGGAAGGCAGAGACCGCACTGTCGAGATCGGAGAATCCAGTCATGATGATGACCGGCAACTCAGGCAGCCTTGCCTTGACCTGCTCAAGCAACTCCAGTCCACTCTGGCCGGGCATGCGAATGTCGGAGACCAGGACCTGTGGGGTGTCAGACTGCAGTGCACGCATGGCCTCGTTGGCCGACTCGAACAATCGACAATCAATCTCCGCCTTGCGAAGGGCCTTCTCGAGCACCCATCGAATAGACGCGTCGTCATCAACAATCCAAACCGGTTTCATCGAATCCACTCCTTCTGAACAGGCAGGCCTACAGGGAGCACGATATCGAAGGCCGTTCCCGCCGAGGCGCTCGAGCACTCAATCGTGCCGCCATGCTGGTGCACGATGCTCTGAGCAAGAGTTAAGCCAAGCCCATGGCCCTGCGGATTGCCCGAGACCAAAGGATAGAAAATTTCATCTCGAATCGCTTCTGGAATGCCAGGGCCGTTGTCGTGAACGGTGAGATGCAGGCCCAACCGATATCGCTGTCGATGAAGTGTGACCTGACGGACCGCCCTCGTTCGGAGCAGAATGCGCCCCGCTTCGGTGCGGTCTGATTGGGAGGCGATCGCCTGGGCCGCGTTGCGCACAATATTGAGCACAGCCTGAATCAGTCGCTCCAAGTCGCCTTCAATCTCAGGAAGGCTTGTGTCGTAGTCCCGCTGGATCACCAAGGCATCGGAAAATTCCGACAAGACCAGCGTGCGAACCCGCTCGAGAACCTCATGAAGATTCACCGACTGCGGTGATCGGCTTCGCCGAACCGGCGCGAGCATGCGGTCGACCAGTGCCTGCAATCGATCGGACTCTTTAATAATGACCTGGGTGTACTCCTTGAGCTCCTTTGTCGGCAGTTCTGCATCGAGAAGTTGCGCGGCGCCCCGAATTCCTCCCAGTGGGTTCTTGACCTCGTGCCCAAGATTTCTCAGTAGAGACTGATTCATCTGCATGAAGACGGCCTGGCGCTCCTCGCGGTCCACCTTCTGGGCAGCATCGGGCTCACGTATCTCAACCGCAACCGAGAAGCCCGGCTCATCGAGCACATTAATGGAGGTGTCGAGGACTCGATCCATTCGCCCCTCGGCTGGAGAAGAGACGAACCAGCGGGTCTGCAGACGCCGAACCACCACACCCATTTCCTCGCCCTGGATCCAGCCGGTCATGACCTCGCTGGGATGAACCAAGAGACCCTCGAGCGGCTGCCCGATCAACTGATGAGCGGGTTGTCCCAGAAGGCTCTCTGCAGCCAGGTTCGCCTGAATCACCTCACCCCGCGTATCGACGAGCAATACTGCCGTGCTCAGAAGATCGAGCGGGTTGATGGGTTGATTCAACATGGACTTTGAAAAGAAAAGGGGGCGATTGACCGCCCCCTCTCTTGCCATCACCTGCATGTCGAGGCGGGCCTGATCCAGCATCCTTACAGCGAGTAGTACATGTCGAATTCCACCGGGTGGGTGGTCATACGGAAACGAGTGACCTCGTCCATCTTGAGGTTGATGTACGCATCAATCATGCCGTCGCTGAATACACCGCCACGGGTCAGGAACTCACGATCCTTGTCGAGCGCCTCAAGTGCCATGTCAAGGGAGGAGCAGACCGTGGGGATCTTCTTGTCTTCCTCGGGGGAAAGGTCATAGAGGTTCTTGTCTGCAGGCTCTCCGGGATGAATCTTATTCATTACCCCATCGAGGCCCGCCATCATCATGGCGGCGAAGGCAAGATATGGATTGGCCGTGGGATCTGGGAAACGAACCTCGATTCGGCGGCCCTTTGGATTCGAGACATAGGGAATACGAATCGATGCGGAGCGGTTACGAGCCGAGTAGGCCAGCTTCACTGGCGCCTCAAATCCGGGCACCAACCGCTTGTAGCTGTTGGTTCCAGGATTGGTAATGGCATTGAGCGCGCGGGCATGCTTGATGATGCCGCCGATGTAGTGAAGGGCGAACTCGGAGAGGCCTGCATAACCGTTTCCTGCAAACAGGTTCTGCCCGTCTTTCCAGATGGACTGGTGGCAGTGCATGCCCGATCCGTTGTCGCCAACGACAGGCTTGGGCATGAATGTAGCGGTCTTGCCATAACTGGCGGCCACGTTGTGCACCACATACTTCAGGATCTGCGTCCAGTCGGCACGTTGAGTGAGGGTTGAAAACTTGGTGCCGATCTCGCACTGTCCGGGGCCTGCAACCTCATGGTGATGAACCTCGACGGGAACGCCCATCTGCTCGAGAATCAGGCACATCTCGGAACGAATGTCTTGGAATGAGTCGACCGGTGGCACTGGGAAATAGCCGCCCTTGACCGCTGGACGGTGGGCCAGGTTGCCACCCTCGTACTCGATTCCACTCGACCAGGAAGCCTCTTCCGACTTGATCTTCACGGAAGAGCCGGACATGTCCACGCTCCAGGTAACGCCATCGAAAATGAAGAACTCGGGCTCCGGACCAAAATAAGCGGCGTCACCCACGCCCGAGGCCTTGAGGAAGGCTTCTGCGCGCTTCGCGATCGAGCGTGGATCCAGATCGTAGCCCTTGCCATCTGAAGGCTCCACGACATCGCAAGTGATGTTCAAGGTGGCTTCCTCGCGGAAGGGATCCATGACAGCGGTGCCCGCATCGGGCATTAGCAGCATGTCGGAGGCTTCAATGCCCTTCCAACCCGCGATCGAAGACCCATCGAATGCGTGACCAAACTCAAATTTGTCCTCATCGACCACCTTGGTGGGAACGGATACGTGCTGCTCCTTTCCACGCGTATCGGTGAAACGAAAATCAACGAACTTAACGTCGTTGTCCTTAATCATTTTCAAGACATCTTTTGAACTGGCCATCGAACACGTCTCCATGGGGGGTTAACTAGAAAAGGAACGGATCGTTGGTCCGCTGCCCTGCGACATTAGAGTGCAGATTCCGTGCCACCGGAGGCTCAAAACCTCTTGTCTAAAAATGCACAATAAAAACAATTATTTAAATCAATTTTGCGAATTATGAAAGACCCGCCTGCGCCAATTAAATGCAATATATGCACAAATATAATGCAAAAAGCACTTCTCTAGTGCATAAAGAGCATCTGCAGATCATTGAGAAAACGCTGACCGAGGGCCGTGGGCAGCCAACCGCCCCGATCCCGCTGCAGGAGACCTCGGCGCTCGCCCACGGAGATTCGCTCCAGCACCTCGGCCAATGGCCGACCGGTTCGGGCTTCGAATAACTTCGCGTCAAACCCCGCCGTGAGTCTCAAGGCATTGAGCATAAACTCAAACCCAAGCCGCTCCGCGGCCACCGGCTCAATCCGTCGGTGCAAGCCTTTGCCCTCGCCAACGAGTTTCATGTAGTCCTCCGGACGCCGGGTGTTGTTGTGCCGAAAGATTCCCTCGAGGGGAAGGCTGAGTTTTGAATGGGCCCCTGCCCCCAAGCCCAGGTAGTCTCCAAATTGCCAGTAATTCAGGTTGTGTTGGCATGGCTGCCCTGCGCGGGCAAAGGCAGAGACCTCATAGCGGGTGAATCCTGCATCGGCCAGCACGCTGCGACCCTCGGACTCGATGGCCTCGACAGTCTCTTCATCGGGCAATCCACTCGGTGGCCGATTGGCGAAGACCGTATTGGGTTCCATGGTCAGTTGATAATGTGAAATATGGCCAACGCCGAAATGAATGGCTCGGCCAAGGTCGTAGAGCGCTGCCTGCGGGGTTTGATTGGGAAGCCCGTACATCAGATCGACATTTACACGCTCGAATACGGACACCGCCGACTCCACAGCGGCTTCGGCCTCGCGAGAATCATGAACCCGACCGATGCGATGCAAGGCCTCAGAATCAAAGCTCTGAACCCCAATTGAGAGTCGATTGACGCCGGAATCACGGTAGCCTTGGAAAGCAAGTGGCTCGGTCGCGCCGGGATTGGCCTCCATAGTGATCTCTGCCCCTGGTTCGATGGGCAAGCGCGCTCTCACCGAATTGAGGAGGCGGTCGAGTTGGGTCGGTGCGAGAAGGTTGGGGGTTCCACCTCCGATAAAGACAAACTGCACCGCCCGACCCCAGACCATGGGCAGCGCCTGCTCAAGGTCCAACACCACTGAATCAATGTAGGCATCGATTGGTGCCTGGCCGCGCGCCTCGTGGGAATTGAAGTCGCAATACGGGCACTTCTTGACACACCACGGCAGGTGAATATAAAGCCCCAGCGGAACATCGGTGGGGCCGACCGCTCTCAAACCAGACTGATTAGGCCTCAGGGACAAAACCATTGAGAAAGCCCGCGCAGCGCCTGACCCCGATGCCCTCGATCGTGCTTCTCGGTCAGACTCATCTCGGCTGCATGCATCCCCGAAGCGGGGTCAACGAAGAGGCGGTCATACCCAAACCCGGCATCGCCTCGCTCACGCATCGCAATCGATCCCCGCCAACGCCCCATGCTCACCATCGGAAGGGGGTCATTGTGGGAACGAACGCCAACCAATACACAGACAAACTCCGCACCCCGCCCATCAATATCCACATCGCTGAGCATAGACAAGAGCCAGGCGCGATTGGCTGCGTCTCGGTCCAGTCGGGCCACGCCCTGGACGGCCTCTGGATCCAATGTCGGCAGGGCCAGACCAAAGTGCTCGGCGATCGACTCGCGTCGCTCGAAGAAGTCGGCCGACCAGACTCCGGGTGCGCCGCAGAGCGCATCGACCAGCAGCCCCGAATCATCGGCCAACGCTGGACGCCCACTGGCCTGACTGGCCACACGAGCCTTGAGCAAGGCGTTCTCAAGAAACGTGCCGTGGATTTCCTCCGGGGCGGCAAGACCCAGCGCACCACTACTCTCCCACTCCACGCCCCAATCGGCCGTGGCCCGAGAGAGCTCAAGTAGCTTCCCCGAGTTCGAGCTGGCAAGCACCCAATGCTGCAAGCCTAGCCCTCAATCACCGCGGTGTGAATTGAGGAATCATCGGCCAGTCGACGTTGGAGACCGTGGATTCGTGAGAGCCCAGCGGCCGCCAACCCCATCATGCCGTTGAGATCCTCGCGGGAAAACGGGGTGCCCTCGGCGGTGCCCTGAATTTCAACAAGTCCACCCGAGCCGGTCATGGCAATGTTCATATCGGTGTCGCATCCAGAATCCTCCAAGTAATCGAGATCGATGACCACCTCACCCTGAACCACACCCACCGAGATAGCAGCGACCTGATCCCGAATGGCCGTCTCCCAGTTCGAGGCCAGCACTGAGAACTCCTTCTTTTGACCCGCGGCTTTTAATGCGTCATGCAAGGCCAGCCAGGCGCCGGTCACGCTCGCAGTGCGGGTGCCACCATCGGCCTGCAAGACATCGCAGTCCAAGGTCACGGTGATCTCGCCGAGACGCTCTAGGTCCACCACCGATCGAAGGCAGCGTCCAATCAGGCGCTGAATCTCAAGGGTTCGACCGCCCTGCTTGCCCCGGGCCGCTTCTCGGTCACTGCGAGTGTGGGTGGAGCGCGGCAGCATCCCGTATTCCGCGGTAACCCAACCCCTGCCCTGTCCTCTCATGAACCCAGGCACCTTGGCCTCGACACTGGCCGTGCAGAGAACACGAGTGTCTCCGAAGGACACCAAGACGGAACCTTCTGCGTGCTTGGTGAAGTGTCGGTGCAACTCGATCTTGCGCATCGCTCCATTGGCTCTTCCACTTGGGCGCATTCGGGCCTCCTCTTTTGAGATCTGTTTATTCGGAGTCCGTACAATACATGGGCTATGAGCATACAGAGCATGACTGGCTTCGGAGCCGCCTCGGAACAGGCGCCAATGGGACTTGTGCAGATTGAAATTCGAAGCGTCAATAGCCGCTTTTTCGAGTATTCGTCTCGAATGGCCGAAGAGCTGCGAGGCTTTGAGGCCCAACTCAGGGAGCATTGCGCGCAGGCCCTGCGTCGAGGAAAGGTGGAGTGCCGACTGCAACTCAGCCGAAGCCACGCAACGAACTCGGAACTCAAAATCAATCGTGAGCTTGCTGCTCAATTAATGACTGCGGGCGATCAGCTTCGTGGCCTGAGCAGCCAACCCCCTGGACCCTGGACCACAGCCGAGCTTCTTCGATGGCCGGGCGTGCTCATCGAGAATGAATCCGATCCCGAGGCCACCCTGGCACTCATCGACCGACTCTGCAAAAAGGCGATTGCCTTACTCATTGAATCGAGACAGCGCGAGGGCGAGAAACTCAAGGCGCAGATCCTCGATCGACTCGATCAACTCCAAGGCCTCGCCACCCGAGCCGGCGGGCTCGTGCCGGAATCGATTCGACAACTGACCGAGCGCATGCGCGCCCGCCTCACCGAGGCTTTCGACGGGATTGGCGCAACAGAACGAGAAGAGATGCTAGCGGAGCGAATCCGACAGGAGGCCCACGCCGCCTCGATTCGATCGGACGTGGCCGAGGAGATCGACCGGCTCCAGGTGCATGTACAAGAAATGGCCCGCTGTCTGCGCGCCTCTGATGGCGACGCCTTTGGCAAGCGGCTCGACTTTCTCACCCAAGAGATGCACCGCGAGGCAAACACCATTGGAAGCAAATCCGCTGGTCTGGAGCTGACCCAGATCACCATGGAGATGAAACTGCTCATTGAGCAGATTCGCGAGCAGGTTCAAAACATTCAGTAGACCAACATGCCCGATGTCTCTCAAGGCCTTCTGATTATTGTCTCCGCCCCCTCTGGGGCCGGAAAGACCAGCCTGGTTCGCGCACTCCTCCAGGACTCTGCGCTGGGCCTCACCCTCTCAGTCTCCACCACCACGCGTGCCCCACGGCCGGGCGAGGTCAATGGCCGCGAATACTTTTTTTGTTCAGAGGCTGAATTCAAGCAGGAGGTGGCGAAAGGGACATTTCTCGAGTGGGCCGAAGTCCACGGAAACTTCTACGGCACATCCTCTGAGGCCATCTCCCGAGGCCTCGCAAAGGGAGAAAAAGTCATTCTCGAGATTGATTGGCAGGGCGCTCGGCAGGTCCGGTCAAAATTCCCGCCTCAGCAGATTCTTAGTATCTTTATTGAGCCCCCCTCGCTCTCGGAGTTGGAGCGTCGACTGCGATCGAGGGGCCAGGACTCGGAAGCGGTGATTTCAGCCCGGCTTTTGGCAGCCGAAGAGGAGCTATCGCATTCCAGTGAGTTTGATCATGTTATTATGAATCAAGAGTTTAGCGTTGCGTTGCGCGATCTGTCAGACGTCATTCGCCAACGCATATCCCGGTCCATTCAATCCGTTTGAGAATCAAAAATCCATGGCAAGAATTACTGTAGAAGATTGTCTCGACAGAATCCCCAACCGATTCGAACTGGCCTTGGCTGCCGCCTACCGAGCTCGCCAGCTGGCCCAGGGCTCCACACCCAAGGTCGACTCACGAGACAAGCCCACCGTCACAGCCTTGCGGGAAATCGCCGCTGGAGCCACCGGCCGCGAAATGCTTCGCAAGGTGCCGATCTAACAAACAGTTGAGCCAACGGCCATGCATCGCGACGCCGTTGCCTCTGGCCCAAACGCGGTTGTCTCTGTTGGGCAACTCCTCGAGCGGGTCGCCTATCTGCCCGCCCCCGATGCGACTAAGCTAACCGAAGCCTTTCGCTTCGCCGATCAGGCCCACCTGGGCCAGTCCCGCCAGTCGGGCGACCCTTACATTACCCACCCCCTGGCTGTTGCCGAAGTCTGTAGCAACTGGAAGCTCGATGCCGAGGCACTCATGGCGGCCTTGCTTCATGATACGGTGGAAGACTGTGGAGTTAGCACCCAAGAGATAGCGGAGCGATTTGGGCCCAGCGTGGCCTCGCTTGTCAGCGGTCTCACCAAACTCGATAAGCTCCAGTTTCAGAGTCGCGAAGAGGCGCAGGCCGAGAACTTTCGCAAGATGTTTATGGCCATGGCCGACGATGTCCGGGTCATACTCATTAAGCTCGCCGATCGCCTGCACAATATGCGAACCCTCGTAGGGGTCAGTTGCGAGAAGCGCGAGCGGGTCGCCAAAGAGACCCTCGATATCTATGCCCCCATTGCCCATCGACTCGGTCTTAACGAAGTCTTTCGAGAGTTCGAGGACCTCTGCTTCGAGGGTCTCTTCCCCAAGCGTTACCGGGTGCTCTCCCAGTCGCTTATGGCCGCAAGAGGCAACCGCAAGGAGATCATCGGGCGCCTCGAACAATCTGTAACCGAGCAACTGCCTCGTTTCGGCATCGAGGCCCATGTCTCGGGCCGGGAGAAGAGCCTCTTCTCGATCTACCGAAAGATGCGAGAGAAGCGACTGAGCTTTGCCGAAGTATTGGATATTTATGGCTTTCGCATCTTGGTGCCGAGGCTATCGGATTGTTACTTGGCGCTCGGTGCACTTCACGCACTCTTTAAGCCTTCTCCAGGACGCTTCAAAGACTACATCGCCCTGCCGAAGTCCAACGGGTATCAATCACTGCACACCGTTGTTATCGGGCCCTATGGGACGCCCATCGAATTTCAGATTCGAACCCACGAAATGCACCGTGTGGCCGAGGCCGGTGTCGCCGCCCACTGGCTCTACAAAGAGAACGACAGTGCGGTGACACCCCTGCAGCAAAAGGCCCATGAATGGATGCAATCTCTGCTGCAAACACGCGGTGGCGAGGCCAATGAGCTCATTGACCACGTCAAGATCGATCTCTTTCCTGATGTCGTCTACATCTTCACTCCGAAGGGTGAAATTCGAGAGTTACCCCGAGGCGCCACCCCGGTTGACTTCGCGTATATGGTCCATACCGACGTCGGCAACCGTTGCGTGGCTGCCTTGGTGAATGGCCAAAGCAAGCCGCTCGATACCGAGTTGCGAAACGGTGATGTGGTGCGGATTGAAACACGTGCGGAAGCAAATCCGCATCCGGGCTGGCTCGGTTTTGTTAAAACAGCCAAAGCCCGGGCCGAGATACGGCACAGCCTTAAGAATCACACCCGTGAGAGGGCCATCTCATTTGGGCGGCGTCTGCTCGATTCTGCCCTCAAGGGCGTGGGACTTGTGGGGATCGATGACCCAACACTGAATTGGTCGCAACTCTTTGCCGAGGCCACAGCCAACGATCGCGAGGGCGTCTTCGAGGCCATCGGCCTGGGGCATATGCTGGCCAATGTCGCCGCAAGGCGACTGGCCCCAATTGATGGCAGTGCCCTGCTTGCGAAGCAACTCAATCCATACGCACAGGCGGCCCTGCGTCTCTCGATCGAGCATCTCACCCAGGCCGATATTGGAATCAGCATCAACGGGTCGGAGGGCACCGCGGTCCAATATGCAAGTTGTTGCTTTCCGATCGCTGGTGACAACGCCTGGGGATTCATGCGTGGCGGCGCTGGCCTGCTTGTTCACCGTGCCAGTTGCCCCATGGCACGCAGGCAACGCAGCAAAGATGCGGCGCGCTGGGCAGATGTTGTTTGGGGCGACCCACTCTTTCGGGTCTTTCAGACCCAACTCGATATTGAGGTCAACGACGAGCCCGGAGTACTGGCCAAGGTCGCTGCCGCTATATCCGCATGCCAGGCCAATATCGTTGATATTTCAATCGAACCCCATGCGGGGGGGCTCGCCACCCTGGCAGTGGCCATTGAGGTAAAAAACAGGCTCCACCTGGCAGACGTGCTACGACGCGTTCGCAGGAACAAAACAGTGCACCGAGCCACGCGCCGAACCAAGAATGCAGGGGCAAGCCCAGGGATGTAACTGGCGCTAGCTGCCTGCGATCATCATGCGGTCGATCAGCACCGACCCAGAGGTTTTGGTTCCACGATTGATCTCGTCACCCCCGATGGCAACAATGCCCTTGAACATCTGCTTGAGGTTACCGGCAATCGTAATCTCTTCGACCGGGTACTGAATCTCTCCATTCTCAACCCAGTAGCCAAACGCGCCTCGAGAGTAGTCACCAGTGAGTCCGTTGACGCCCTGTCCCATGAGCTCCGTGACCAAGAGGCCGCGCCGCATCATCCGAATTAGTTCGGCGAGCGAGCCAGCAGCGCCTCGGGACTGATTCAAGGTCCAACGCAGATTGTGCGCCCCCCCCGAGTTACCAGTGGTCCGCATACCCAGCTTGCGCGCGGTGTAGGTGGAGAGAAAGTAGCCCTCGACACACCCATTGGCAATGACGCGTCTGGCTTGCACTCGAACACCTTCATCGTCGAAGGGTGCGCTCCCCGCAGCGCCCAAAACGAAGGGATCCTCTGTGAGCTCAAGCCCGTCGGGGAAGATGGACTGGCCCATGCTGTCATTGAGAAAGCTCGCCTTTCGATAGAGGGCGCTTCCCGAAAGGGCATGAACCAGAGAGCCCATCAGGCCAACGGCCAATGGGGCCTCGAAAATCACTGGATACTCGCCAGTGGGAATACGCCGGGCACCAAGCCGCGAGAGCGCACGCTCGGCGGCATAGCGACCCACTGCCTTGGGAGGCAACAACTCCGTGGCGACCCGGCTCGTGGTGTGCCAGTCATCGCGTTGCATGGCCTCGCCCGATCCGGCGATGGGGGCCACATTGAGCCAATGGCGGCTGTATGGGTAGCCCCCTGAAAAACCGCGGGAATTCGCAGAATGAAACTGCCCATGGCTGGCCGCCACCGAGGCGCCCTCGCTGTTTTGAATGAGGGGACTGACCGACAGCGCGGCGGCCTCGGCCTCCAGGGCGAGTCGGGCCGCTGCATCGGCGGTGATCGACCAAGGATGAAACAGCGACAAATCCCGCATCTCTCGGGCAATGTCCGCATCCTCGGGAAGTCCGGAATGTGGGTCCTCTGCCGTGTAATGTGCAATATCAAGAGCGCGTTGCACAGTTGCGCGCAGCGCAGGTTCCGAGAGGTCGGAGGTCGATGCATGGCCACGACGATGGCCTTTGTAGACCGTCACGGCCGCGCCGCGGTCGCGGGTTCGCTCAATCGTCTCGAGCTGTCCCATTCGCACTGAGACGCTCAATCCGGACTGCTCTGAGACCTCGGCACTTGCATCCGAGGCGCCTAGCTCGCTGGCAATATCCAGGAGTTGGTGAGACATGTCCCAAAGCGATTCGGGGCTATAAAAGAAGGTTTGGGAGTCTTTGGATTGCATGGGTCACAATAGTGCCATGAAGCATGACGACACTCGAGTGGCCAGGATTGGTCTGGTATCCATCAGCGACCGGGCCAGCGCCGGGGTCTACCCCGACGAAGGCTTGCCCAGTCTGAAGCAATGGCTCTCCAGAGCACTCACCAGTCCCTGGACGGCGATCGAGAGGCTGATCCCCGATGAAGAGTCGGTCATCTCCGCAACGCTCATTGATCTCGTCGACCAACAGAAATGTGACCTGTTGCTGACCACGGGGGGCACGGGACCCGCCAAGCGGGATGTCACTCCAGAGGCCACACTGGCCGTTGCCGACAGAGACTTGCCGGGATTTGGTGAACAGATGAGGCAGATATCGCTGCAATTCGTCCCCACTGCGATCCTCTCGCGTCAGGTGGCTGTCATTCGGGGGAATTGCCTCATCATTAATCTGCCTGGCCGGCCGCGTGCCATTCAGGAGACCCTCGAGGGTCTTCGCACCGAGACGGGCGAGATTCGGGTGCCGGGCATCTTTGCGGCGGTGCCCTATGGAATGGAACTCATTGGCGGCCCGAGCCTTCACGTCGATGAGTCGATCTGCAAGGCCTATCGGCCTAAGAAGTAGCGCTCCATTCGATCGAGGCCCTCTTCCAACACCGCGATTGGTTTGGGGAATGAGACCCGCACAAACTTATGGGCATCGAAGTCGCTGAAGTCACGCCCGGGAGCAATCAAGACACCCATCTTGTCGCAGAGTTCCAGGCAGAATGCATAGCTGTCGGCGACCAGAGGCGACACATCGCAGTACGCATAGAAGGCCCCGGAGGGCTGGGCAGGAATTGCAAGGCCCAGCGCCTTCAGCCGTGGCAGAAGGGACTCTGCGTGCTCTGCATAGCGGCCTCGATACCCTTCGACGATTGCATAGGTGTCTGAATGAAATGCCTCGAGCGCGGCATGCTGGGCAAGCCCCGATGCGGAAATGAATAGATTCTGTGAGAGCCGCTCCAATGCAGGCATCCATTCAATGGGCGCAACCATCCAGCCCAGCCGCCAGCCCGTCATGGAGTAGGTCTTCGAGAAGCTGTTGATCGAGATGACCCGATTCCCGAGACCAAGGAACGAACGCGCGCCACCACTGAATTGAATACGTAGATAGATCTCATCGGCCACAAACCAGCCGCCCCTGGATGCAATGAAATCGTGAATCTGCGCGGCCACCACTGGGTCGAGCGTGCAGCCAGTGGGGTTGGCGGGAGAGGCCAGCAGCAATGCCTTCGTATTGGGGCCCCACGCCTGCTGAACCTGTTCCAATGTGGGCTGAAAATTGGTCTCGGCTGTCACCGGCAGGCTTCGCGGAACGCCATTGACCATCGAGACAAATTCTCGATTGCAAGGGTAGCCAGGGTCAAGAATGAGAACCTCGTCTCCGGGATTGAGCATTGCTGCGAAACAAAGCAGCAAGGCACCGGAGGCACCGGCCGTCACCATCACCCTTGCAGGATCAATATCGAGTTGGTCTCGATGGGCATAGTCTCTTGCGATCGCCTCACGAAGTGCCATGAGTCCGAGCGCATCTGTGTAGTGAATACGACCCACCTCGAGGTGCTTGCGGGCAGCGACAAGAATCGGCTCAGGGGTGGGAAAGTCGGGCTCGCCGACCACCATGCTCACAACCTCTCCACCCCTCGCTCGAAAGCCATGGGCACGGGCCATCAGCTCCATGACATAGAACGGCCGGGTGTTGAGGGCCCGGCGCGAGAGGTCTGACAAGGGGGAACTCATGCGGGGGTGGCTCGGTTCGAAGATCCTTGGTCGATCAAGCAGCCTCTTCACGAGCCGCCTTGCGGCGCTCGTGCTCGACCAGGTATCGCTTGCGCAGACGAATGCTCTGTGGCGTGATCTCCACAAGTTCGTCCTCCGCAATGAACTCAACTGCCTTCTCTAGAGTGAGCTCAATTGGCGTGGTGAGATCGATATGCTCGTCCTTGCCGGAGGCCCGAACATTGGTGAGCTTCTTCTCTCTTACCGGATTAACCACCAAGTCGTTGTCTCTACTGTGAATGCCGATGATCATTCCTTCATAGAGCTTCTCGCCGGGCGATACAAACATACGCCCCCGCTCTTGAAGCTTCCAGAGCGCGTAGGCCACGGCCTCGCCATCGTCCTGAGAGATCAGTACGCCGTTGCGACGCTCGGCAAGCTCGCCCTTGTATGGACCGTAGGCATCAAAGATATGACTCATCAGGCCCGTGCCGCGGGTCAGGGTGAGAAACTCGCCTTGAAAGCCAATGAGTCCTCGGGCGGGAATACGGTACTCCAGTCGGACCCTCCCCTTGTCATCCGGAACCATGTCGAGCAGGTCTCCCTTGCGCAGCCCCAGATTCTCCATGATTGGGCCCTGATGCTCCTGTTCCACATCGACAGTGAGCATCTCATAGGGCTCGAGGCGCTCGCCGCCCTCTGTGTCCTTGAAGACCACACGTGGCCGAGAGACCGCCAACTCATAGCCCTCGCGCCGCATATTTTCAAGGAGGATTGTCAAGTGAAGCTCTCCCCGGCCAGAGACTTTGAATGTGTCAGTGTCCGAACCGAACTCAACACGCAGGGCCACATTGCTCTTTAGCTCTCTTTCCAGCCGCTCACGAATCTGACGGCTGGTCACGAATTTTCCCTCGCGGCCAGCCAATGGTGAGTTGTTCACCATGAAGTTCATCGACAGCGTCGGTTCATCTACCTTCAGCATCGGGAAGGCATCCACATTGGCAGGGTCACAGATCGTGGTGCCAATATTGAGATCCTCAATGCCATTGATGAGCACGATATCCCCCGCCAAGGCTTCCTCAACAACCTCTCGTTCCAAACCGCGAAACTCTAAGACCTGATTGATTCGAGCCTTACGAGGTGCACCCTCGGGACCATCCACAATTACAACATCCTGAAGGGGCTTGAGCCGGCCGCGGGCGACCCGGCCAATACCAATCTTGCCGACATAACTGGAGTAATCGAGGGAGCAGATCTGTAGCCGAAGGGGACCATTTTCATCGTCATCGCGGATCGGCACATACTGAAGAATGGCCTCAAAAAGCGGGCGCATATCGGTGCCGGGTTGGGAATGGTTCAAGGTGGCAAAGCCCTGCAATGCAGAGGCGTAGACCACCGGAAAATCAAGTTGCTCTTCAGTGGCACCGAGCTTGTCAAAGAGATCGAAGGTCTGGCTGACCACCCAGTCGGGACGTGCCCCCGGACGATCGACCTTGTTGACCACCACAATGGGCTTGAGGCCCTGGGCCAGAGCCTTGCGTGTAACGAAGCGCGTCTGCGGCATTGGCCCCTCGACAGCGTCGACCAGCAGAAGAACGCTGTCGACCATCGAGAGGACCCGCTCCACCTCGCCGCCAAAATCCGCGTGCCCCGGCGTGTCAACGATATTGATATGCGTGCCCTCGAATTCGACCGCACAATTCTTGGCAAGAATGGTGATTCCGCGCTCCTTCTCGAGGTCGTTGGAGTCCATCACCCGCTCGGACACGGCCTGGTTGGATCGAAAGGTGCCTGACTGCTGAAGTAGCTTGTCCACCAGGGTGGTCTTGCCATGGTCCACGTGGGCGATGATTGCAATGTTGCGCAGTTGGCGCATGAAACTTCTCCTTGAAATTTAACCAAGTTGGGCCAGCAATCGGGTGGGCGACAACTGTCCCCCCACCCAACTGCCTGTCCCGAAAAACCTGCCGGAGCAATCGATCACTCGAACCCGGTCTTGGGTCGAATGACCGGGCGCTGGCGGAATGCTGACCACACGGCCGTGCAAAAAAGAATCGAGTTGGACATGACCAAGCGTCACTGTGGGCCAATCTCGAATGAGGTGATCCACCGGCAACAGCACGCCATCGATACTCGTGGGGTCGTCCTTGGCCAGGGCTTCGAGCTGCTCGAGTGTCACCGCATCTTGATCCCCCAGCGGGCCCAAGCCATTGCGTCGCAGCCCCGCCAAATGAGCGCCACAGCCGAGTCGTTTTCCAATCTCCTGGGCAATGACTCGAACATAGGTGCCTTTCGAACATCGAAGCTGAACCTTCATCCGAGTCCCCTCCAAGCCAACAAGGGCGATGCTGTAAATCTCAATCCTGCGGCCCTCGCGATGAACTTCCTCTCCTGCCCGCGCGTAGGCGTAGAGGGGCTTGCCCTGGTGCTTCAGTGCCGAGTGCATCGGCGGAACCTGCAGTTGTGGCCCCACCATGGACTCAACAACGACCTGGACCTGCTCACGTGAAACAGCGACCGTCTGGCGGGAGAGTACTTCTCCCTCGGCATCACCGGAGTCTGTGCTGATGCCCAATTCAATCTCTGCCAAATAAGACTTATCGGACTCCAATCCCTGCTGGGCAAACTTGGTCGCCTCACCAAACATCACCGGCAGTAGACCCGAGGCGAGTGGATCGAGGGTTCCGGCGTGCCCGGCCTTGCTGGCACGGAACAAACGCTTGACGTAACCAAGCACTTGAGTCGAGGAAGGGCCCTTTGGCTTATCGAGCACCAACAAGCCGTCCACGCGTCGTCTGGAACTCATAGAATGCGGCGCCGGCGTCCTAGGACGACCGGCCCACCGCCTCATCAATCAGTGCGCTGAGATGGGCGCCTCGGGAGACCGAGTCATCGAGTACAAAATGAAGTTCTGGGGTCTGGTGAATACCAAGCATCTGTGCGAGCCTTGCACGCAAGAAACCTCGGCAGGCAGCCAGGCCTTGGGCCGACTTCGAGCGCTGCTCGTCGCTGTCGGGCAGCACTGAATAGAAAACTTTTGCGTGGGCGTAGTCTGCGGAGATCTCTACTTCCGTCAGCGTCACAAATCCAATACGCGGGTCACGCACCTCGAGCCGAAGCAGTTCCGCGAGGTCTCGCTGGACCTGATCGGCCACACGAAAACCTCGCTCAATCGTGGCTCTAGAGGGTCCGCGCGATTTCCTGGATTTCGAAGACTTCAAGCTGATCGCCCTCCTGGATTGCATCAAAGCCCTTGAGCGTCAGGCCGCACTCGAAGCCCTCTTTGACCTCCTTGGCATCGTCCTTGAACCGTTTGAGCGTATCGAGCTCGCCTGTCCAGACCACCACGTTGTCACGCAACAGACGAACCTGTGCGTTGCGACGAACGATGCCCTCGAGAACCATACAGCCTGCGATATTCCCGAGACGAGACACCTTGAAGATCTGCCGAATCTCAACGAGTCCAATGACATTCTCACGCCGCTCCGGTGCGAGCATGCCCTGCATGGCATTGCGAACATCGTCGACTGCGTCGTAAATGATGGTGTAGTAGCGAAGATCGATGCCATTGGCCTCGGCCAATTTTCGGGACGCCTGGTCGGCTCGTACATTAAAGCCAATCACCACAGCCTTCGATGCAATGGCAAGGTTGATGTCCGACTCGGTAATGGCGCCAACAGCGGCATGAACCACGGCGACCCGCACCTCATCGGTGGATAGCTTGAGCATCGAGGCAGCAAGTGCCTCTTGAGAGCCTTGAACGTCGGCCTTCACAATGAGTGGCAAGGTCTGGAAGCCCTCTCCCATGTTCTCGAACATATTCTCGAGCTTCGCAGCCTGCTGCTTGGCCAGCCGAACATCGCGGTACTTGCCCTGGCGAAAGAGTGCGATCTCTCTGGCTTTGCGCTCGTCACCCAAGGCAAGAACCTCATCGCCGGCCGAGGGCACGTCGGTGAGACCAAGTATCTCGGCGGGGATGGATGGGCCGGCCTCCTCGATCGGGCGCCCCGCTTCATCGAGCATTGCCCGCACGCGGCCAAACGAACTTCCCGCCAAGAGAACATCGCCACGACGAAGCGTTCCTGATTGAACAAGAATCGTGGCCACTGGGCCACGGCCCTTGTCTATTCGCGCCTCGATCACAAGACCCTTGGCCATTGCCCTGGCCGGTGCCTTGAGTTCAAGGACTTCGGCCTGCAGGAGAACCTGCTCCAGAAGATCATCGACCCCCTGACCGGTCTTGGCGGAGACAGCGACAAACGGCGAATCGCCACCGAACTCCTCGGGCACCACTTCCTCGGCCACCAACTCACCTCGAACTCGATCGGGATTGGCCTCTGGCTTGTCAATCTTGTTCATGGCAACAACGATGGGCACCTTTGCTGCCTTCGCGTGGGCGATCGCCTCTTTGGTCTGTGGCATCACGCCGTCGTCGGCCGCAACAACCAAGACCACAATGTCTGTGGCATTCGCACCGCGTGCACGCATGGCCGTAAACGCCTCGTGACCCGGTGTATCAAGAAAGGTGACGACGCCCCGCGGGGTCTTCACGTGGTATGCACCGATGTGTTGGGTAATGCCACCGGCCTCGCCTGCTGCAACCTTTGAGCGACGAATGTAATCGAGCAAGGAAGTCTTGCCATGATCGACGTGGCCCATGATGGTCACCACCGGTGGGCGAGACTCCAGCTCCCCATCCTCCTCGGTCGAGACATCCTCTGAGAGGAAGGCCTCTGGGTCATCGAGCTTGGCGGCAAAGGCCTTATGGCCCATCTCCTCGACAACAATCATGGCGGTGTCTTGGTCGAGCACCTGGTTAATGGTGACCATCTGCCCCATCTTCATAAGGGCCTTGACCACCTCGGCCCCCTTGACCGACATCTTGTGAGCTAGATCTGCAACGGTGATGGTCTCGGGAATACGGACATCACGCACGACGGGCTCGGTCGGGGCAACAAAATTGCTCGCCTCTTTCTCTGTTGAGCCACCCTTGCGCGACCTCGGGCCCGATCCACGCCAGCCCCCGACACCTCCCGAGGCATCTCCACGGGTCTTTAAGGCGCGTTTCTTCTGTGCATCGTCCTGCCAAGTCGACGAGAGCTGCGCGGACTTGACCGACTTCTCGTTCTTCTTGTCCTTGGGCTTGTCGGCGGACTCCTCTCCCCGCTTCTTGGCCGCCTTATTGAGCGTAATGGTGGACTCGGGCTTGGCTGGCTCGGGCGCCTTGGCCGTCGAAGCAAGCTTTCCTGAGCGAGCGGCCGTCATCAAGCGATTGATCGCCGCCACCTCATCTTCAACGGCACGCCGGGCGTCGGCCGCCTTCACAGCGGCGTCCTCTGCAGCGGTGACCTTGCGGACACGAGATTTCTTGGGCTCATCGGACTCGGCGGACTTCTCGGTATCCGAGAGTGCCTGCTGCGCTTCCTCGGCCGCTGCCTTGGCAGCGATCTCGGCGGCTTGGGCATGCTCCTCCAGCGCCTTGAGCTTGTCCGCGCGCTCTTGCTCCTGTCGCGCAAGCAATTCCTGCTGTCGCTTGGCCTCCGCGTCGCGACGGGCCTGCTCCTCCGGACCAATGGTGGGCACCGCGGGAGTTGCGACGGCAGCCTCTGCCGTCTCGGCACCATCTCGCTTGACGAAGACGCGCTTTTTGCGCACCTCGACCTGAATGGTTCTGGACTTGCCAGTGGCATCGGCCTGACGAATCTCAGACGTCTGCTTCTTGGTAATGGTGATCTTCTTTCGAGTCGCGGCCTCGGCCCCGTGGGACTTACGCAGTGCCTCGAGCAGCCTTTCCTTATCGGCCTCCGCAAGCGCATCGGATGCGGAGGACTTATCGACCCCAGCTGACTTCAATTGCTCAAGCAGTGTCTCTACAGAGACCTTGAGCTCTTGGGCGAACCCTTCGACTGTATTAGCGGCCATCCTTGGATGCCCCCCCTTCCTCGAGCGCTTCATGAGCCTCATCTTCGAACCAATGGGCCCGCGCCTTCATGATCAGTGCACTCGCATCGGCCTCTTCCATGCCGGTCAGTTCCATGAGCTCATCGGCAGCGAGCTCCGCAAGGTCGTCGCGAGAAAAGACCTTGCCGTCGGCCAACTTGGCAGCAAGCTGATGGTCCATTCCCTCGAGGTCGAGCAAATCTTGGGTGGTGGTGCCAAGCTTCTCTTCGGTCGCAATGGCCTCTGTGAGCAAGGCATTTCGCGCACGGGTTCGCAACTCATTGACGGTGTCCTCGTCGAAGGCCTCCATCTCCATCATCTCGGCCACAGGCACGTAGGCAATCTCTTCAAGGCTCGAGAAGCCCTCACCAACCAGGACCTCAGCGACCTCTTGATCGACATCGAGTTTGGCCATGAAGATCTCAACAACCCGCTGCTTCTCCTGCTCGGAGCGCTGCTCGGATTCCTCTGACGTCATGATGTTGATCTGCCAGCCCGTGAGCTCGGAGGCCAGACGAACGTTCTGCCCGCCGCGGCCAATGGCCACCGCGAGTTCGGCCTCGTCGACGACAACATCCATTGCATGGCGCTCTTCATCCACCACAATCGAGCTCACATTCGCTGGAGCAAGTGCGCCGATCACAAACTGGGCCGGGTCATCCGACCAGAGAACAATGTCAACTCGCTCGCCAGCCAATTCGTGAGTGACGGCTTGAACGCGGCTTCCTCGGACACCCACACAGGTGCCGATGGGGTCGATGCGTCGATCGGTGGTGTGGACCGCAATCTTGGCGCGAATACCCGCGTCACGGGCGGCTGACTTGATGGTCATGAGGCCCTGTTCGATCTCGGGAACCTCTAGCTCAAAGAGCTTCATGATGAAGTCCGAGGCCGTGCGGGAGAGAATAATTTGAGGGCCGCGAGGTGTGCGATCGACTCGCAGGAGAAAAGCGCGAACCCGGTCGCCCGGTCGGAGATTCTCTTTAGGGATCATCTGGTCACGTGGAAGTCGGGCCTCGATCTTGCCCGCCTCGACGATGACATCGCCACGCTCTAGGCGCTTGACGGTTCCATTGACGATCATCTCGCCACGCTCAAGGAAATCTTTCAGGATCTGCTCACGCTCGGCCTCGCGGATTCGCTGAAGAATGACCTGCTTGGCCGCCTGCGCACCGATGCGTCCGAACGGGACCGCATCGAGTTCCTCTTCAATAAAGTCGCCCACCTCGACGTCGTCGATCTGCTTCTTGGCCTCAGTGAGAATGACCTGGAGGTCGTGGTCCTCGAGCTCGCCGTCGGGAACCACCTGCCAGCGACGGAATGCCTCGTAATCACCGGAATCACGATCGATGCTGACGCGAACATCGACCTCGTCGACAAACTGTTTTTTCGTTGCCGATGCCAATGCGGACTCCAGTGCCTGAAACACGATGTCTCGCTCAACGCTTTTTTCGCGGGCCAGCGCATCGGCCAGCATTAGGATTTCACGGCTCATCGCCTCTTCTCCTTCCAAGGGTCATTGGGCACGAGTCGTGCCTCATCCACATCGTTCAATTCAAAGTCCAAAACCATCTCCTTGCCCTCTGGCCCCTCGAAGACCAGACGGTAGTGCCCCTCGACACGCTCGAAGGGGCCCTCGAAGTTGCGCCGATTCCCAACCGGATGCCGCAACTTCACTCGAATCCTTTCACCCTCAAACCGCTCAAAGTCCCGATCTCGGCGAAGCCGTCGATCGAACCCCGGCGACGAAACCTCAAGCCGCTCAAACTCAATGCCCTCGACCGGCAGTTGATGCACCAGCTGGTTCGACAAGGCCTCACAATCTTCGATCGAGACCAGTCGGCTGCCATCCGAGATGTCGATAAAGACCCGAAGCAGCCCACCTGGGCCATGCTCTAAATCCACGAGCTCATAGCCAAATCCAGCGGCACACTTCGAGATTGCATCCCAGACCCGGTCGGTCATTGTTCTTTTTTAATCCCTTTCGGAAAAAAAAATGGGCCCGAATGAGCCCATTTCAATGAAATTAGAATCTACCGGAATTGTAGGCGATTTACACTGCCGCATCAAGCAGTCGGACCACCCCCGCCGGGGCCCTTGCGCGGGCGAGATGAACGTTTGGGGCCATTTCTTTTGGGTCCATCGCCACCGGGTCGGCCGGCACCGCCCGTGCGCTGCGGGGCAGACAAGGACCCGCTGCCCGGCTTGGCCGTGCCCCATGTGGTTTGAAGCGGATTGGGCTTTCGCCCGCCCTGCCGCCGCTTTGCCGCGCCACCCAGATGCGACAGGTGCGCGTCTGGTCCGCTGGGCTGCCACTCGTCTTCCTCCTGGGTGGGTTGAAAGTCCTCGGCGTCGAGCGCGCGGTCGTGTGGATCCATCGCCAGACGAGATTCCGACGACATTGGGCCCTGAAAGGCCTGTGGGGCTCGAGGCCCGCGGCCCTTGGCGGGATCGGGACGAGTCCGAGCCTTGGCTCGGCCACCGGACTTTCGAGCCGCTCCCGATGCACGCCCCTTGAGGCCAACCGACTGCATCAGTGCCGCGACCGCTTCTTGCGAGAGGTCTACAGACTGCCCTCGCTTGAGCCCGGGCGGAAGCTGAACAAGGCCATAACGAATGCGGATGAGACGGCTGACGGTCAGTCCCACATGCTCAAACATTCGGCGCACCTCGCGATTCCTGCCCTCGCGAATGGCGACGCGCCACCAGCGGTTCGCGCCATCGCCACCGGCCTCTTCAATGCGCTCAAACTTCGCCTCGCCATCATCGAGCGTGATTCCAAGACTGAGCTGGGCCCGTGCCTCATCGGAGAGTTCACCCAAGACCCTGACAGCGTACTCACGTTCGACCTCATTGCGCGGATGCATGAGGCGGTTGGCCAACTCACCCGAAGTAGTGAACAGCAAGAGGCCCTCGGTGCTGACATCGAGCCGTCCCACGGTGATCCAACGCCCATAGCGAACCGGGGGGAGCTGACGAAAGACAGTGACCCGCTGCTGCGGATCGGATTTGGTGACAATTTCGCCGGCTGGCTTGTGATAGGCCAGAACCCTTACCGGTGGCGGCTCCACGGCGATTCGTATGGGCTTGCCATTGACCTTCACCTGGTCGGTGTGGGTGATTCGTTGACCGATGTGGGCGGGTGTGCCGTTGACAGAGACGCGACCTGCGAGGATGAGTTCTTCCATCTCACGACGCGAGCCAATGCCGGCATCCGCCAAGACCTTGTGGAGCTTGGGAGGGTCGTAGGTGGGGCCTGCGCCCTTGCCCCCGGAATCGAGAAGAAGCCCCGAGTCGGATGGGTCCCCAAGAAGCGTGGGCCACTCCTCTTCGGTCAGGGGCTCGTCGGGAGCCGGCGACGGCTTCATCTCTAAGTCTTGGTCTTCATTGAGCATTGCTATGTCCTTCGCTGGCCATCTGGTCTGAGATCGACTCAGCGATCGCGGCAGGCGCACCCGCCTGAAGAAGAATCTGACTCGCCGCCTCGGACCATGCATCCTCTAGGGCGGGGAGCTCCTCGAGAGACCGCAGGCCCAAATCATCTAAAAACTGCCGAGTGGTTCCATACAGTGCGGGGCGACCTGGGGCATCGCGGTGGCCAATGGTCTCGACCCATCCCCGCTCCTCGAGGGCCCGAAGCACTGGTGTCGCCACCACAACACCGCGAATCTCTTCGATATCGGCCCGCGTGACTGGTTGTCGATAGGCAATGATTGCAAGGGTCTCCATCGTGGCCCGGGAATAGCGGGCCGGCTTGTCCGGACGAAGGCGGTCGAGGTAGACCCGCATCTCGGGGCGTGACTGAAACCGCCAGCCCGACGCCAGCGGCGCGAGTTCGACGCTGCGGTCGGCCCAATCTCGACGAATGTCATCGAGCAGCAGACGCACCGTGTCGTCATCCATCTCATCATTGAATAGCCGCTTTAAGACAGGGACCGTGAGAGGTTCTCCACTTGTCAGCAAAGCGGCCTCCAGCACTTTTTTCGCTTCGACCGTATTCATGAACTAAGTAAGGGGTTGGCGGAGAGAGGGGGATTCGAACCCCCGATAGGCTATTAACCTATACACGCTTTCCAGGCGTGCGACTTAAACCACTCATCCATCTCTCCGCTGAGAGGACGCGTGGTCGGTTGAGGCCAACCAAGGCCCAACCGACCCTTTAAAGCACGCCAGTGTATCAGTTTAGGTTGCTTGCTTGAGTTGCTCCAGAATTGCAGGATTCTCGAGGGTGGAAGTGTCTTGCGTAATCTCCTCTCCCTTCGCAATCGTTCTGAGAAGACGACGCATGATCTTGCCCGATCGCGTCTTGGGGAGGTTGTCACCAAAACGGATTTCTTTGGGCTTGGCGATGGGTCCGATCTCTTTGCCCACCCAGTTTCGAAGTTCTGTTGCAACCGCCTTGGCTGCATCCCCCGAGGGCCGGGCCTGCTTGAGAACCACAAAGGCAACAATGGCTTCGCCGGTCATGTCATCGGGTCGGCCCACCACAGCGGCCTCTGCAACCAATGAATTGGCCACCAAGGCCGACTCGATCTCCATGGTTCCCATCCGGTGACCCGAGACATTGAGCACGTCATCGATTCGACCCATGATGGTGAAGTAGCCCGTGTCCTTGTCACGAATCGCGCCATCACCCGCAAGGTAGAGCCGGCCACCGAGCTCCTCAGGGTAGTAGGCCTTCTTGAAACGATCGGGGTCACCCCAGATGGTTCGAATCATGGAGGGCCACGGCCGCTTAACGACCAGAATGCCGCCCTGGCCATTGGGCACATCACCGCCCGATTCATCCACAATCGCTGCCTGAATAGCCGGGAATGGGAGCGTGCACGAACCGGGAACAAGCGGCGTGGCACCCGGCATCGGGGTGATCATGTGGCCACCGGTCTCGGTCTGCCAGAAGGTGTCCACAATCGGGCATCGGCCTCCGCCAATATTGTTGCGATACCACATCCATGCCTCGGGGTTGATGGGTTCACCCACCGAACCCAGAAGCCGAAGGGAGTCGAGCTTGTAATGACGCGGGTGGACCTCGGGCGTGGTCTCGCCGGCCTTGATGAGCGAGCGAATGGCCGTGGGAGCGGTGTAGAAGATCGTTACCCGGTGGTCCTGAATCATTTGCCAGAAACGCCCCGCATTGGGGAAGGTGGGCACGCCCTCGAAAACAATCTGGGTGCCACCGCATGCCAAGGGCCCATAGGCAATGTAGGTGTGGCCGGTGACCCATCCAATATCGGCCGTGCACCAAAAGACATCGTCTGGCCGCAGATCGAATGTGTACTTCATGGTGAGCACGGCATGGAGCAGATAGCCCCCAGTGGAGTGCTGAACCCCCTTGGGCTTTCCTGTGGACCCAGAGGTATAGAGAATGAACAACGGGTGTTCGGCCTCAACCCACTCAGGCTCACATGTGGCGGCCTGGCCCTTCATGAGGTCGTCCATGTAAATGTCACGGCCAGCCGTCATGGCGACCTTGCCGCCCGTGCGCCGAAAGACGATGACATTGCGAACGCCCTCGCAACCACCCATACCGAAGGCCTCGTCGACTGCGGGCTTGAGGGGGATGTTCTTGCCGCCCCTGCACTGCTCGTCGGCGGCAATGACCAGGGTAGCCCCCGCATCCACCACACGCTCTTGCAGGCTCTTGGCCGAGAACCCGCCGAAGACCACCGAGTGAATAACGCCAAGCCGTGCGCAGGCCTGCATGGCCACCACGCCCTCCACCGACATCGGCATGTAGATGAGGGCGCGATCGCCCTTTTTGTATCCAAGGGACTTGATTCCATTCGCGAGCGCACAGACTTGGGCGTGCAATTGCCTATAGGTGACACGACTGACACTGCCGTCGTCGGCCTCGAAAATGATTGCGACCTTATCGCCCTGCCCATTCTCGATGTTGCGATCCAGGCAGTTGTATGAGGCATTGATGAGGCCGTCATCGAACCATTTGTAGAACGGCGCATTGCTCTCATCGAGCACGCGCGTGAATGGCTTTTTCCAGCTCAACTCCTCACGCGCACGTTTGGCCCAGAAGCCCGGGTAATCCGTTGCAGCCTCGTCGCACATGGCCTGGTAAGCGGCCATGCTGCCAATCCGAGCCTTGGATGCAAACTCTTTCGGCGGCTCGAATACGCGATCCTCGTGCATCACGGATTCAATGTTGTTGGACATGTCAGTTTCCTCTCCTGAGTGTGATAATTCTTTTTTCTAATTTATACGCCAATTCGGGACACTTATGCGACCCATCGAGCAGAACGATTTCATTCAGAGCATCGCGGATGCCTTCCAGTTCATCAGCTATTACCACCCCCTAGACTACGTCCAGGCACTGGGGGCTGCCTATGAACGCGAACAGAGTCCTGCGGCCCGAGACGCTATTGCTCAAATATTGACCAATAGCCGAATGAGCGCAGAGGGCCGCCGGCCCATCTGCCAAGACACCGGGATCGCCACCGTATTCCTCAAGCTGGGCATGCACACCCGCTGGGCCAACGACACCATGCCGCTCTACGAAATGATCCACGAGGGCGTGCGCAGGGCCTATGGGAATGCCGACAACCCATTGCGGGCCTCGGTTCTGGCCGATCCAGCAGGGGGACGGAAAAATACCCGCGACAACACCCCCGCCGTGATTCACGTCGAGATTGTCCCCGGCGCAGAAATCGAAGTGATTTGTGCCGCAAAGGGTGGTGGCAGCGAGGCCAAGGCCAAGCTTGGAATGCTCAACCCAAGCGACTCGATCGTTGATTGGGTTCTCAAAACGGTTCCGCTCATGGGAGCGGGCTGGTGCCCGCCTGGCATCCTCGGCATCGGTATCGGTGGAACACCCGAGAAGGCCGCCTTGCTTGCGAAGGAATCCCTCATGGCACCGGTTGACATGCCTACCCTTCAGGCACGGGGACCGAAGACTCGGGTCGAGGAGCTGCGGCTCGAGTTATTTGAGAAGGTCAATGCCTTGGGCATTGGTGCACAGGGGCTCGGCGGGCTCACGACCGTGGTCGATGTGAAGATCATGGACTACCCAACCCATGCAGTCAATCTTCCTGTCGCCCTGATCCCGAACTGCGCGGCGACGCGGCATGTTCATTTCCATCTCGACGGCTCCGGCCCCGCCCGCTTTGACCCACCCCCACTGGATGCCTGGCCCAAGGTCCAATGGACGGCCAATACGGAGCAATCCAAGCGAGTCGACTTGGACCAACTCACCGCGGCCGAGGTGGCGAGTTGGAAGCCGGGGCAGACCTTGCTGCTTTCAGGGAAACTGCTCACGGGACGCGACGCGGCCCACAAGCGAATCCAAGACATGCTCGCCAAGGGCGAGACGCTTCCAGTGGACTTCACCAACCGAGTGATTTATTACGTTGGGCCGGTCGATCCCGTCCGCGAAGAGGCGGTAGGCCCAGCAGGCCCCACCACCGCCACCCGCATGGACAAGTTCACGGACATGATGTTGTCAAAGACTGGGTTGATCGCCATGGTCGGCAAGGCCGAACGCGGCCCCGAGGCCATCGAGGCCATCCGACGCCACAAGAGCGCCTATCTAATGGCGGTTGGGGGTGCCGCCTATCTGGTGAGTAAGGCGATTCGCTCTGCCAAGGTGGTTGGATTTGAGGACCTTGGCATGGAGGCCATCTACGAGTTCGAGGTGGTCGACATGCCCGTGACGGTCGCCGTCGATTCCTCGGGGAGCTCTGTCCACGAGACCGGTCCCGCCGAGTGGAAGGTGCGCATCGAGGGCCTTCGCAAGTCGGCCTGAGGGACTCGGCCTCCCTTGGCGTCTAAATTCCGAGGGCGGCGATACCGGCCTTGGCCACCTGTGCGTCTTCGAAGGACTTGACGTTCGAGACCCCGACGGCTCCGATGCAATGTCCATCGACCACGATCGGTACCCCGCCCTCAAGCATTCCACTGAGCTCCGGTGCGGAGAGGAACGAGACGCGGCCATTGTTGATGAGCTCCTCATAGACCTTCGATTCGCGGCGACCCAATGCAGCCGTGCGTGCCTTCTGCGGAGCGATATAGGACGAAACGGCCGGCGCACCATCCAAACGCTTGAACCAGAGCAAATGACCGCCGTCATCGCATATTGCGATACTGACCTTGAAACCATTCTTGGCTGCCTCCGCCTCGGCGGCGGCGCCAATCTTCTCGACATCTTCCTGCGTGAGCATGGGCTTTTGAATCATTCTGTGCCTCCTTATTGGATGTGAAAGTCTACCGTGGCCGCCAAGCACTGCCCGTTTAGTTGCTAATGCGAATTATTCTTGTTAATATTCGTTACGCCAACATTTATTGAAAGGTTCGAAACCATGAAGCCCCAACAGCCCAAGCCCACTCGTCTCACAACCACCCTCATTGCAATGGGATTTCTGGGCAGCGCCCTCGCGGTGCAAGCGGCGGACAAAGTCGTGAACCTATACACCGCACGCCACTACGCAAGCGACGACGCCATCTATCAAAAATTCACTCAGAAGACGGGCATCAAGGTCAATGTTGTCAGTGCTGGCGATGAGCCATTGCTTGAACGCATTCGAAGTGAAGGCGCTGCGAGTCCAGCCGATGTCATTCTGCTCGCCGACGCCGCGCGCCTCTGGAAGGCCGAGCAAGACGGCCTCCTCGCTCCGATCCAATCAAAGGCGCTCAATCAAGCCATTCCCGCTGACAAGCGAAGCGGAAATATGTGGGTGGGTCTCACATCGCGAGCCCGGGTGATTGTCATCGACCCCAACAAGGTCAAAGTTGCCGACATTCGCGCCTACGAGGATTTGGCCAAACCAAACTTCAAAGGCATGGTCTGCACCCGCTCTGCATCCCACCCCTACATGCTCTCTCTGATTGGCGCCCAACTGGCGACCAATGGCCCGGAAAAGACCGAGTCATGGATGCGAGGAATTGTTGACAATCTCGCACGACAATCGAAGGGCGGGGACACCGATCAGATTCGCGCGGTTGCATCGGGTGAATGCGCCATCGCAGTCACGAACTCTTACTACTACGCGCGACTAATGCGCAGTGACAAGCCGGCAGACAAAGAGGTTGTCGCTAGAACCAAGGTGATTTGGCCGAACCAGGCCGGCGCCGGGAGCCACATGAACATCTCAGGCGGCGGAATCACCAAGAATGCGCCCAACGCCAAGAACGCGATTGCATTCCTTGAGTTCCTGGCCAGCAAAGAAATCCAGGCCGAATTCGCCGACGGCAACAACGAGTGGCCGGTTGTACCGGGGGTTGTCTATAAGAATCCTGCCCTTGAATCGCTCGGCCGATTCAAAGCCGACCCAATGCCAGTGGCCAAATACGCAGGGCAGCAGCGCACTGCACAGCAACTGGTCGACAAGATCAACTGGAAGTAGTCGATCTCACTTTGGAATCTAGGCGAGCGCAGCAATCACCTTGATCTCAACCCTGTACTCGGGCGCCGCCATCTTGGCCTCAACCGTCGCCCGAGGCGGGGTGTTCTTGGGAACCACCCATGCGTCCCAGACACTGTTCATGGCCTTGAAGTCGCCCATCGAGGCCAGAAAAATCTGGGCCTGAAGAATGCGTGACTTGTCTGAACCCACCTCAGCCAACAGCCGATCAATGGCGGCAAGGACCTGCTCGGTCTGACCAATCACATCGGCCGTTGGATCGGCTGCGACCTGCCCGGCAAGATACGCCACCCCGTTGTGAACGGCCATCTCGGACATTCTTGGGCCGACATGAAAACGCTGAATCTCTGACATGCTTCTCTCCATAGTTGGTTGTGGGGAATGGGTGGGTGCTATCCGTGAATCATTGGTCTTGCGATCTTACCCAGTCGACGACCAGGCCCACCTGTTGCGCATCCAGTAGCGGCGGCGCATGGCCGACGCCCTCGAGGGTCACCAGCGATGTGGAGCGGCCACGCTTAACCATCTCTTGAGCAACGGCGTCAGTCAGCAGATCGCTCTGCGCGCCCCGAACAACAAGCACAGGAATATCAATCGTCTCAAACAGAGGCCATAGCGAGACGTCGCCGCTCTTCGTGCTGGGATCGGGCAGACTCGATTGAAATGCATCGGCGATGCGCGGGTCGTAATGAAATCGCCAGCCATCGGTATCGGCATCGGGCCGAATCACCGAGCGAGTGAGCATGGCCCAGTCGGAATCCGACAAGACCCCAAAGCCCGAGAATATCTTTCGAATGATCTCCTCTGCCTTTGGAATGGATTCAATCAGCGGATTTTCACCGAGATACTTGCCGATGCGTTGCAGCGCCTCGCCATTAATGACTGCGCCCACATCGTTGAGCAGCAGGGATTGCAAGACAAGCTTCGGGTAATCGCTCTGCCGGGTCGGACTCCCGGCCAGCAGCATGCCAATGAGCCCCCCCATTGAGGTACCGACCCAATGACATGGCCCCAAGGCCAGAGCAACCGCCATGGTGTGCATATCGTGGGCGTACTGCCCGAGGTGGTAGTGATTCGGCTCCGATAACCAATCGGAGCGACCCCGCCCGGCCACATCCGGGCAGATCACCCAATGGTTATCGGCGAGGGCCTGGGCCACTCGAAGAAAATCATCGGAAACGCGCGTGAGGCCATGCACGCAAATCACCGCCCTGTTTGGGTCTGTCTTGCCCCAGGTCTGAATGCGCATGACATGCGGCCCCGCCGCGCCTGCACACGAGACTTCAATAAGCTGCCGATCCATAATGAGGATCCTAACAATATCCAAGGAGACACAGACATGGCCTCACTCCCAGGGAAGGTGGTGGTCATCACGGGATCGACCAGTGGAATTGGTCTAGGAATGGCAGAGACATTCGCCCGTGAGGGGGCTCAACTCGTCATCAATGGATTCGGTAACGACCAAGAGATCGCTGGGATGACTCGCCATCTGCAGGGCTTGTCCAATCGAGAAGTGCTCTACCACCGCGCCGACATGTCCAAACCCAATGAAATTGAGTCGCTCATCCAAGAGGCCGAATCCAAATTGGGCGCCGTCGATGTCTTGATCAACAACGCCGGAATTCAGCACGTCGCTCCTGTGGATGAGTTCCCCGCAGACCGCTGGGACAGCGTGATTGCAATCAATCTCTCCGCCTGCTTTCACACCATTCGCCATGCGTTGCCAGGCATGCGCAAACGTGGTTGGGGGCGCATCATTAATATTGCGTCGGTCCATGGTCTGGTGGCCTCTCCGAACAAGTCGGCCTATGTCGCCGCCAAGCATGGTGTCATCGGGCTCACGAAGACGGTGGCCCTCGAGACGGCTCAGACCGCCATCACCTGCAATGCCATCTGCCCGGGATGGGTGCTCACGCCCTTGGTGCAACAACAAGTGGACGCAAGAGCGGCCCAACACCAATTGACGGAGACGGCAGCAAGGCAACAACTCCTACTGGAGAAGCAGCCCTCTGGGGAGTTTGTCAGCCCAGAGCAGTTGGGCGCACTGGCGCTTTTTCTGTGCAGCCCCGCAGGCGAGCAGATTCGGGGTGCTGCATGGAATGTCGACGGGGGATGGCTCGCGCAGTAGTTGTGCCCAGCCTCTCTAGTGTTCTGCCCAGCCGCTCTAATCGCCCTCGCGGCGAGGCCGATGCCAGAACCGATTCCCATCAACTGCACGCTCAATCTGCCAACCACTCTGCTTGGCCACGAGGCGCAGCCCACCCGCGAGGTCTGTGCGTTCGATAGGAATACTCAAGTCGCGGTGACGACGGAGGACCTCGGCGTGGGGGTGGCCAAAGCGGTTGCGATAGCCTGCCTGCGCGATTGCAAGGCCCGGACTTGTGTGCATTAGCCACTCAAGACTCGATGAGGTGCGACTGCCATGGTGAGACATCAGTACCACCGTCGATCCATCCAACGTCGATCCATCCAACGTCGATCCAGCCAGCGATGCCCCCACCCCTCGACCAAGCCAAGGTGTTCGGGCGATCACGTCTCGCTCCTGTGCCGCGGGAAGGTCACCCGCCACAATAAGCCGACGGCCACTGGCATCGATCGCCTCGAGAACACAGGAGTCCTCATTTCGGCCAATCTGCTTCGCTGGAGGCGGCGCATCCGGAAATGGGTGGGCAGTGCGAAACCAGACCCCATTCCAAACCCAACTCATAGAGGCCACACATCGCATATGGGCCGCCTCTGGCCTGGAGTGACCCAGGTGGCCTTGCCACTGCTCTTCGCTCAAGGATGAGAGCACCCAGTCTGGATTCATTCTGGGAAGCAGAACATCCAAGCCAGTGCTGTGATCTGCATCGGCATGCGTGACAACCACGCCATCGAGTTTTCCAATGCCCATCGCCACCAGTTGAGGCAGGATAACGCGCTGCACAGAATTGGACTCTCCAAATGGGGGGCCTGTATCAACCAGCAATCGATACTCCCGCGTCTCGATGAGCATTGCGCTTCCCTGCCCCACGTCGAACACGTGAAGGCGCATCTCGCCCTCTGGAACCGGCGATGCACCACCCGTTAACAGGGCAAGAAGACCCACCCAGCCGAGGTGGCGCCATCGAGGCAAGGAGGACTGCAATGCCAACGTAACCCCGAGAATCGCAACAACGGCTGCCCAAGCAGCGGGCGCATGCCAGCCTATCGATGCCCACTCGAAGCCCGCCATCCACTCCAAGACTTTGTGAAGCTCGCCGAAAACCGCATCGGCCATCGCCAAAGGCCAGCCAACCGAGAACAGGGCAAACACTGAACCCAACATCGCCAGAGGTGTTACCAAGAATGTCACCACGGGAATGGCCACTGCATTCGCGATGGGGCCCACCAACGACAACTGTTGAAAAAAGACAATGGTGAGTGGTGCCACACCGATCGAGATGGCCAACTGCGCCCGAGTCGCGCTCCATAGTCCGACTCCGACCCGCTCAAGAATTCTGCGCCCATCCCTCTCCCCTTTTGCAATCGATGGTCTCGACGCGCTCGATGGGTTCGATGCATCTTCAGGGTTAGACAGGCCCCTCTGTTTAGTTGGCTGGCCAAACAAAATGGCCACTGCGAAGAACGAGAGCCAGAAGCCCGGGGCAAGAGGCGCTGAGGGGTCCCAGAGCAGAATAGCGATGAGCGTCGCGCCAATAATTGACCATGAAGAAATCGATCGGCCGGCAATGGTCGTGGCTGCAGCAACGGTCACCATAATTGCCGTGCGTTGTGCAGGCAGGTTAAAGCCCGCCAGTAGCGCATAAGAGAAGGCTGCAAGACTTGCTGCAATGGCCCCCGCAATGGGGCTTGGAATATGCAAGGCCAGGTAGAGGGGCGGCCGGCTCAATCCAGACCAGAGCAGTGTTGTAAGCCAGCGAGCCATCACCGCGAACATGGTCACATGCATGCCGGATATGGACATCAGGTGTGAGACCCCAGTGACAGAAAAGAGCACCCAATCCTCACTCGAGATTGCGCGCTGATCTCCGACCACCAGACCCGACATCACCCCCCAGTGCGACTCTGCAGGCATTACCGACTCGATGGCAGTCCGAATCCGGTGGCGCAGCCGATCGATTGACGTGGCAAAAGAGGTGTCAACACCGACCAGGTTGGGTGGGTTTCCGCCGCTCCCTCGAATGGTCGCCGACAACACAACCCCTCGCTGGAAGGCCCAAGTCTCGAAGTCGAACCCATAAAAATTGCGCGTGCCCGCAGGGCTTCGCAGCTTGGCACTCGCCTCCCAGACCTGCCCCGGAATGAGTTCGGTCGGCCCCAAGACTTCGACGGGCCAGATCACCATGGCACGAAATGAACGGCCCGCTCGGGTATTGTCTTGCTCTGACAGAGTGACATCGGCCTCCAAGCGCCAAGCCTCGAAGGGGCCTTGGCTGAGCTGCGGCAGATCTCGCACCACCAAACGAACCCGTTGATTGCTCTCTTCAAGCACTGCTGGAAGCCGTGCCTCGATGGACTGCTCGAATCGCAGGCCTGCCCAGGCAACAGCCAAGGCTCCAGACATAAGAAGGAGCAGCGTCCATAGAGCGATTGGCCTCGCGTCCGCAGACTCTCCCGCCACGGAAACGGGGCACGCGCCAGACCAGCGATGGATGCCCAAGGCCGGCAAAGCGATCACGGCAGAGGCCGCGGCGAAGGACTCCCACGCGGGAAGCTGCGGACTCGACAATACCCACAGCAGCCCCAAAAGTGCGGCCAGCGACAAGCCCAGTAACTTCAAAGCGCTTCGGCGGGAAGTCGAGAAAGCGCGGCAGCGGCCGCCCGGCTGGTCACCGCCTCAATCTCCGAGATCGGCACCCCACGCAACTCTGCCAAGACACCGGCAATGCCTCGAATCTGTTTGGGTGTGTTGGACTCTCCTCGCGAGAGCCACGAGGGCGCAATATCGGGGCTATCGGTCTCTAGAACGATGGACTCCAGTGGCAGGTCAACGGCGAGTCGACGAATCTGCCGCGAGCCGCTGTAGGTGAGGGTTCCACCGAACCCAAGGTGAAACCCCTGCTTGAGGAAGGCCTGCGCCTGCGAGTGGCTTCCATTAAAGGCATGCGCAATGCCATGCTGTATGCCGAATCGCCGCAGCCCCTTGAGTACCAAGTCTTGGGCACGACGAACATGCAGCACCACCGGCAGATCAAAATCGCGGGCGAGCCGGAGTTGTGCATGAAAGACCTGTTCCATTGCCATGCGATCGAGCCCTGGCAGATAGTGGTCAAGACCAATCTCACCGACACCCAAGAACTTTGGGTCTGCAAGCGAGACAGCCAACTCCTCCTTGAGGCGTCGCAGATCATCTTCGGCCGAGCCAAGCACAACGCAAGGATGAAGCCCAAGGCAGTAATACACCTGGGGATTGGCCGTTGCCAGGGCCCGAACGCGGGAGAAGTTGGAGACCTCGACCGAAGGCACCACAACCCGGTGAATGCCGGCGGCCTGCGCATCGAGCAGCGCTTCATGGGGGTCCGACAAGAAGTCGAGGTGGCAATGGGTATCGATCATCGCCACACTCTACAATCTTGCCAATGTCGATCAAGCAATCCATCCGACAGAGACTCCCCAGCCAAGCTGAGTTAATTGCCTCGCCTGGAATGGGATGGCTTGCCCCACTCTTGCAGCACCCCGCCATTTGGACCATCAATCGCCGCTCGGTCTCGATTGGTGCCGCGGCCGGACTCTTCTGTGGCCTTCTGCCCGCGCCATTTCAGATGGTCAGTGCAGGATTAGTGGCCTGGTGGCTTCGTGGGAACGCACCGCTTGCCGTCTTCGTAACCCTCTACACCAACCCCATCACATTCTTTCCGCTCTACTTCCTCGCGCTTCATATGGGCCTTTGGATGGTTGATCAGGTTGGGTCAACCCAATCCTTCGCCGGTCAGGCCACAGCCCTTGGGGTTCCAATGCCGCCCGACTTCTCATTGGCGAGCCCTCTTGAATCGATGGGGAGTCTTGTTGGCTGGATGGTCTCAATGGGATGGCCGCTGGTCATCGGGGTGCTCACCCTGGCAAGCCTCTTGGCAATTATTGGAGGGGGTCTCTGCTATTTCGGCTGGGGGTTTGCAATCCGCAGGCGCCGAGCACAGCGACTAAGCCGCAGCGGCAGTGGGCATTGAAAAGATGCGGTCGCACCGCGAGGCCAACTCGGCATCATGGGTTACAACAATGAGCGCCGAAGACTGGTCCCTGACCCGCTCAATCATCAAGTCGAACACCAGTCGGGCCGCATCTCGGTCTAAATTGCCGGTGGGCTCATCGGCCAAGACAAGCGATGGCTCGGTGACCAAGGCCCTGGCCAGCGCCACCCGTTGACGCTCCCCCCCCGAGAGCTCCGATGGTCGGTGCGAGGCCCTGGCATGCAAGCCGACCCGGTCCAATATGGCCTGGGCTCTCTCATGGGCGAGCCGAGTTTCCAAACGACGAACAAGCAGCGGCATGGCCACATTGTCGAGCGCAGTGAATTCGCCCAAGAGATGGTGGAACTGGTAGACAAAGCCGAGCGACCGATTTCGCATAAGGGTCCTCGAGCGGTCATCCATCCGGCCGAGCGACTCTCCTTCAAAAACAATCTCCCCCGCAGTCGGGGTATCGAGGCCTCCCAAAAGCTGCAGCAAGGTGCTCTTGCCAGACCCCGACGGACCCACCACTGCGAGCGTCTCGCCACGATTCAATCGAAGATCAACCGCGGGAAAGGGACGAACCTCGCGCGGACCGTCGCGGAATACCTTCTCGAGTCCGGTGGCCGCGAGCAAGACGCGATCAGTCATGACGCAATGCCTCCGCGGGATCAAGGCTCGCCGCCTTCCAGCTTGGATAGACCGTGGAGAGGAGCGAGAGCCCCAGGCTCACCAGACCCACCTGTGTGACATCCGAAATTCGGAGGTCTGAGGGCAATTGATTGATGAGATAGATCCCCTGCGGCAGCACCTGAAACCCAAACCAGGCCTCGACAGTGGCAACAATCTCACCAATATTCAGGGCCCCAGCAACACCGAGAATCAGACCCATCAACACACCAATAACACCAAGCGTGGCGCCCTGAAGAACGAATATCGCAAGAATCGAATTGCGCTGCGCCCCCAGGGTTCGGAGAATTGCAATGTCTGAGCGCTTGTCCATTACGGTCATCACAAGCATCGAGACCAGATTAAATGCCGCCACAGCAATGATCAGCGTCAAGATAATGAACATCATTCGCTTCTCTAGCTGAACGGCCGCAAACCAGTTGCGGTTCTCACGTGTCCAGTCGCGCACCAACATGCCCATGGGCAGTTGGGCCGAGATCTCCGATGCCAACAGAGGTGCGGCATACATATCCTGAAGTCGAGCTCGCACCCCGTAGACTGCTTGCGCGCGGAAGAAGGCCGCGGCATCCTGCTGACTGATGAATACCAATGAGCTGTCGTATTCGTAGTGGCCAGAAGAGAAGATCCCCACCACTTCAAAGGCCTTCATCCGAGGGAGCAATCCTGTTGGCCCCGATGCGGAGTCTGCTGTGACCAGCGTCAAGGCTTGACCCACGCCAATGCCTCGAGATATCGCCAGCTCTCTTCCAATCACAACACCAAAGCGGCGCTTACCGAGTGCACTTAACTCGCCGGCATCGAGCCGCGAGAGGATCGGGGTGACCTCCGGCTCACGCGTGGGATCGACCCCACGCACCAAGACGCCGCGCATCTCATCGCCGCGAATCGACATGGCCTGACCCAGCACAAATGGAGCCGACCCCGTGACCTCGGGCCTCGCAGACAGAATGGACTGGGCCTTGCCAAGGGATTCGGTGTCTGGGTCACCAACAACCAACTCCAAGTGAGAGAGCACATTGAGCATGCGATCTCGGACTTCTTTCTGAAATCCATTCATTACCGACATGACAATAATCAGGGCGGCCACACCCAACGCAATGCCAATGGTTGCCATTGCGGAAATGAAACTCACAAAGCCGCGGCCACGCCCTGCCCGGGTATACCGAAGGCCCACTTGGAGTTCAAATCGCATGGCGGGAGTGTGCCACAGTGTTTGCGATACTTAGTCCATGATCCACTCGCAAACCGCATCGCCCTGGATGACCGGAGAATGCCGACTGGTCATCCTTCGGGACGCTCTTCTATCGGCCGCAGAGGCGGAAACACTGGGGCGCCGGCTCAAAGAATCCGATGCCCGGGAGCCCTCGCTGCCCGCGGCCGAATCGGACACCCTTCTTCGCCTAACGCAGGCAACGGTCGATCACTGGAAAACATCCCCCGAGTGCGCCCCCTCGGTCGAGTTTGCTTGGATGGAGGAATCCATCTCAAGGCGCTTTCCAGATTTTTTTGCATTAAACGAACGGGGTCGCCTTCCCTGGGGCGCCATTTCCGCCCTCGGTGACGGGCTCATGCCGAAGGATGGAGAGTCTTGGGCGCCCCTCCGGTTGGCGAAGCTTCAAATGAGCCCCCAACAAGTGGGCCTCTCATTTGTCTCCGACCGCCTTGAGATCGATCCACACTACCTCAATGCCATTGAAGAGACCCTGCACACGCATGGCGTTCGAATCGAACGCGCCCCGTCGGGCCGCTACTACTTTGTTGCCAATCGAAATGTTGAACTTGCAGCCGCCCACCCGCGCTGCCTCATGAATGCACACCTGCCGGATTACCCTGTATTGGGGAGCGATGCGGCCTGGTGGCGACGTCTGAGCAACGAGATTCAAATGACCTGGGATCAACTCACGCCAGAGAATGGCGATCCGCTTACCGGTGGTGCCACCATGGTCTGGGCCTGGGGATGGGGTGCCTTGCCGGCGGCTGGGAGCAAGTCGCCTCCCCTCATGCCTGCGAACGCGGTAGACCCAGAGGCGGAATTGGGCACAGAGCCCTGGATTGCAGGCCTTCAAGCGCTTCTGGGTTCAATTGGACTCTCTCCCAAGATTAAAACGAGCGCCATCGCCCTGAATCCCTCGCTGCATCCAATCGATGCATGGGCGACCGAGTGGCGCGACACGCTGGCTGACCTAGCAGAGGGCGAAATCGATAGCCTGCTGCTGGTCGATGCATGGGAGTCTCTGGTGATCACTCCTGCTCAGTCGACTCACCTGCGGCATCGATTAAGGGGACTCATCGGGAAACGAGTGGCCTCGCTGTCGGCCTGGCCATCGCGTCTTGTGATCCCCAACAACACAAGCGTTCAAGATGCATAGACCCAGGGCATTTGTCGATCGTCAACCCGAGCCGCAGGCGCTCGAGCGCTTAATGCAAGACGGCTACCCGGCCCCACTTGCACGGTGCCTCGCTGCCCGGGGGGTGAATGAGGCCCAAGATCTCGATGAGGCGCTCACTCGACTGCTCCCGCCGAGCAGCCTGAGCAACACCAATGAGGCCGCGAACCTTTTGGCCGACGCGATCCTCAAGGGCGATTCGTTTCTAATCATTGGCGACTACGATGCCGACGGTGCCACCGCCACAGCAGTGATGGTCAGAGGCCTGCGCAAACTCGGCGGTCGAGTCGACTTTCTCGTGCCCGACCGATTTCGATTTGGCTACGGCCTAAGCCCAGCCCTGGTCGAGCATGCCAATTCGATCTTCACCGATCCGAAGCCCAACTGGATCATCACCGTTGACAACGGCATATCGAGCATCGAAGGTGTGGCCGCCGCACAGAGGGCCGGCTACCAGGTGCTGGTCACCGATCACCATCTTCCAGGCCAACAACTTCCCAACAGTCTGATCATCAACCCCCAACTGCCGGGCTGCACATTTCTCAGTAAATCGCTTGCAGGGGTCGGCGTGGCCTTCTATCTCATTATGGCCACCCGAGCTGTTCTCACCCAACGCAACAACAATCGAACCCCGAACGAGAAGCCCATCTTCCCCAGAGACCCACCGCGACTCGATGACTTGCTTCCACTGGTGGCCTTGGGCACGGTTGCAGACCTGGTCCCCCTCGATGCGAACAACCGGCGACTGGTGGCCAGCGGCCTGCAGAGAATCCGCAAGGGCGTCATGCCCGTGGGCATTCGCTCCCTATTTGAACAATCAGGCCGGGACTGGCGTTCGGCGCAGGCCTCGGACTTGGGTTTCTCCATCGGACCAAGGCTCAATGCAGCGGGTCGCCTGGTCGACATGTCGATTGGAATACGCTGCCTACTGAGTGACAACCCCGAGGAGGCAGCAGGCCTTGCGCAGAGCTTGGAGGCTCTGAATCGCGAGCGTCGCAGCATTGAAGAGGACACCCGTGCGCAGGCCATTCGACAGATCGATGAGCGCACCGATCTGCAGGACCAGTCGGCCATCATCCTCTACGACGAAGGCTGGCACCAAGGCGTTGTCGGCCTCATCGCAAGCAAGATCAAGGACCGCGTAAATCGGCCTGCCCTGGTGTTCGCAAGAGATGAGCAATCGGGACTCTTGAAGGGATCGGGTCGCTCCATTCCAGGAATCCACCTGCGAGACGTTCTCGAGCGCGTGGACACAATGCACCCGGGCCTCATCCGCACATTCGGTGGCCATGCCATGGCAGCGGGGCTGAGCCTCTCCCCAGATCGCCTCAAGCATTTTGAAGAGGCATTCCTTGATGCACTCGCGGAGTTTGCCGACCCGTCCCTGTTTGATGAGACACTGCCAACCGACGGGACACTCCGTGCCGAAGAGCACACCCTGGAGCTTGCCCGTGCCATTTCCAAAATCGTCTGGGGCCAGGGTTTTCCAACCCCAGTCTTCCACGGTCACTTCCGTGTATCGCAAAAGCGTTTGCTCAAGGAAAAGCACCTGCGGCTCGACCTCGTTCCGGTGGACGCCCCGGCCCACCGATTCGAGGCCATCTGGTTCAATGCCCCTATCGACCCCTCGGGCGAGGTGGAGTTGGCCTACGAGCTCGGAATCAATGACTGGCAAGGCATTGAGAGGCTTCAGCTTCTGGTTCGAGAGGCGCAATGCCCAACACAGTAAAATGAGCAAATGGAACCCGAACGCATCAACCAGATTGACCTAACCATCAACGACCTCCAGTCGCGAACCAGCGATCTTCGGAGGTATCTTTGACTTCGATGCAAAGACCAAGCAACTCGCCGAAGTCGAGCAGTTAAGCGAAGACCCCAAACTCTGGGACGACCCCAAGCGCGCGCAAGAGCTTGGACGCGAGAAGAAGCTTTTAGAGGACGTTGTCATTCGGCTTCGAGATTTGGGCCGAGAGATTGAGGCCGCCAGAGAACTCTTCGATATTGCCCGGGATGAGCAAGACGAAGAGACCATACTCGCGGTCGAGTCCGATGCTGCGTCGCTGGCCGAACGGGTTGGCACCATGGAGTTTCGTCGGATGTTTTCGAACCCATCCGATCCGTCGAACTGCTTTCTTGACATTCAAGCGGGTGCGGGCGGAACCGAGGCCTGTGACTGGGCCTCCATGCTCCTGCGCCAATACCTGCGTTACTGTGAACGAAAGGGCTTGAAAGCCGAGCTCCTTGAGGTCTCCGACGGCGATGTCGCAGGCATCAAATCAGCCTCCATCAAGATTTCCGGCGACTATGCCTTCGGATTCCTGCGCACCGAGACCGGTGTGCACCGGCTGGTTCGCAAGTCCCCCTTCGATTCAAGCGGCGGGCGACACACCTCATTCGCGTCCATCTTTGTCTATCCCGAGGTGGACGATTCGATTGAGATTGAGGTCAACCCCGCGGATGTCCGCACAGACACCTATCGGGCCTCCGGGGCCGGTGGCCAGCATATTAATAAGACCGACTCCGCTGTGCGCCTCACCCACGTCCCCACGGGTATTGTGGTGCAGTGTCAGAACGACCGCTCGCAACATCGCAATCGCGATGAGGCTTGGAAGATGCTGAAGTCGCGTCTGTTCGAGCACGAGATGCGAAAGCGAATGGCAGAGCAACAGAAGTTGGAAGACAGCAAGACCGACGTCGGCTGGGGTCATCAGATTCGAAGCTACGTACTAGACCAGTCCCGCATTAAGGACCTGAGAACGAGCGTTGAAATTTCCAATACACAGAAGGTTCTGGATGGCGATCTCGATCCCTTTATCGAGGCCAGCCTCAAACAAGGAGTTTAGGCAGCAATGAGCACCTCCGACGACAATCAGATTATTGCCGAGCGACGCGCCAAGCTCGCTGCCCTTCGCGAGCGCAACGCGCCTGCATTTCCCAATGGCGTGCGGCCCACTCACCATGCAGCACCCTTGCTCGAGCGGTTTGAGTCACACACCCGCGAGACCCTCGAGTCCGAGAAGGTGTCGGTCTGCCTGGCAGGACGCATCATGCTCAAGCGGGTTCAGGGAAAGGCCAGTTTTCTCACCCTCCAGGATTCAACGGGACGGCTGCAGCTCTACATCAACGACGACGGCGTGGGTGTGGAGGCCCACGAGGAGATCAAGCACTGGGACCTTGGCGACATCATCGAGGCCAAAGGTGAGCTCTTCAAGACAATGAAGGGCGAACTCTCGGTTCGCTGCAGCGCTATTCGCATGATCACCAAAAGCCTGCGCCCCCTGCCCGACAAGTTCCATGGACTCAGTGACATGGAGATTCGGTATCGCCAGCGCTACATCGACTTGGTGGTCAATCCAGACAGCCGTCGCGTCTTCACCACCCGTTCCAAGGCCCTCACCTCTCTGCGCGGCTTCATGTCCGAGCATGGCTTCTTAGAGGTGGAAACGCCCATGCTGCATGCCATTCCCGGAGGCGCAGCGGCCAAGCCTTTCGTCACCCACCACAACGCCCTGCACCAAGACATGTTCCTGCGCATTGCGCCTGAGCTTTACCTGAAGCGGCTCTTGGTCGGTGGCTTCGAGCGCGTTTATGAGGTCAATCGCAACTTCAGAAACGAAGGCCTGAGCCCGCGTCACAACCCCGAATTCACCATGATGGAGTTCTATGCGGCCTACACCGACTACGCCTGGATCATGGATTTCACTGAATCAATCCTTCGCCACCTTGCAGTGGCCACCACGGGCTCGGCGCAGCTGAGTTATGCGGGACAAACCGTTGACCTCGAAAAGCCGTTTGAGCGGCTGACCATCGAGCAGGCCATCGTGCGCCATGACCCAAGCATTTCGAATGAGATGCTGCACGATGCGACCTGGCTTCGCCAGCGGCTCGGCAAGCATGGCGTGGATTGCACCAAGTCCCCGCTGTCTCACGCGGGACTGGGCGCACTTCAACTCGCATTGTTTGAAGAGGTCGCGGAATCAAAGCTCTGGAACCCGACCTTCATCATCGACTACCCCGTGGAGGTGTCGCCGCTGGCCCGGGCCTCCGACCGAGACCCAACCATCACCGAGCGTTTCGAACTCTTTATCACCGGCCGAGAGATTGCCAATGGGTTTTCCGAGCTCAACGATCCCGAGGACCAGGCTGCACGCTTCCATGCGCAGGTGGCCGCGAAAAAGGCCGGCGATGAAGAAGCCATGTTCTTCGATGCGGATTACATCCGAGCCCTGGAGGTCGGTATGCCGCCCGCCGGCGGATGCGGCATCGGCATCGATCGTCTGGTGATGCTACTGACCGACAGCCCGAGCATTCGCGATGTAATTCTCTTCCCCGCCCTTCGAAGAGAGGAGTAAGCAGTTCGAAGGGCTAGTGGTTCTCTCGGGCGTGATTAATGGTGTAGCGAGGAATTTCAATCTCGAGGTCTTGCTGGGCCACATTCACTTGGCAAGAGAGTCGAGACTGGGCGGTTAGCCCCCATGCGCGGTCCAGCAAATCGTCTTCGTCTTCGTCGGGGGCCGCAAGGCTATTGAAGCCCTGACGCACAATCACATGGCAGGTTGTGCATGCACGACTCATCTCGCAGGCATGCTCAATCTCAACGCCGTTGGCCAAGAGCGCCTCACAGAGATTCTCTCCCTCCTTGAGCTCAAACTCCGCGCCATGGGGACAGACATCGGCATGGGGAAAGACTTTAATTTTCGGCATGATTAGAACTTGTCGATTGATTGTCCGGCCAGCGCCATTCCGACAGCACGGTCCATTCGGCGCTCAGCAAATGGGTCGGTCAGACGAGTGAGTCGCTCCGTTGCCTGACGAAGGGCCTGTAGGTCGGAACCACCGCAGAAATTACGACAGGCCCGAATGGCCTGCTCCACCGCAAACCGCTCCTCGGCACTGAGCAGGTCGCCATCGGCCTCGAGTGCTGCGTCCAGCGCCTGCAGAAGCTGCTGGGTCTCGACCTGCTGTTCACGAAGGGCCCTTGCGGCCATGTCATCCTTGGCATGCGAAAACGCATCCTCAAGCATGCTCGCGATCTCCGTCTCGCTGAGTCCATACGAAGGTTTGACCTCGATACTTGAGGAGACGCCGGTGGTCTTCTCTTGGGCGCTGACCTGCAAAAGGCCATCGGCATCGACCTGAAAGTGCACTCGAATTCGGGCCGCACCAGCGGTCATGGCCGGAATGCCCCGAAGCTCGAACCGGGCCAATGAGCGGCACTCAGAGACCAGTTCACGCTCTCCCTGCACCACATGAAGCGCCATTGCAGCCTGACCGTCTTGATAAGTCGTGAACTCCTGGGCACGGGCCACGGGAATGGGCGTATTCCTTGGGATGATTCGCTCGACAAGCCCCCCCATGGTCTCAAGACCAAGGCTTAGTGGAAGGACATCGAGCAGAAGCCAATCATCGCCAGAGGCACGATTGCCAGCAAGAAGATTGGCCTGCAACGCGGCCCCCACGGCAACCACCTCATCGGGATGGATATCCGATTTGGCCTTCTGCCCGAACAAGGCCTCGACGGATCGGCGAACGCTCAGCAGTCGAGTCGAACCACCGACCAACACCACGCCTTGAATCTCCTTCACCGACAACTTGGCATCGGCCATGGCTTGTCGGCATACCGCCAGCGTTCGATCCACGAGGTCTGCGGTGAGCGCATCGAACTCCTTGCGACTGATCATTGCCAGGGGACGGTTGCCACTCTCTCGGGGCCAGGCCTCTGAAATCCGCTCGGTGTCGGAGGATAGGGTTGAGAGCATCTCCTTGACTCTTCGGGCCAGCCGAAGAAGAGATCGCCACTCCGACGCAGAGAGACCCGCACGATCAATGCCCCAGCCCTCGAGCCAGTGCAATGCGAGTCGTTCGTCGAAATCATCGCCACCCAACTCCGGATCACCCGCAGTGGCCACGACCTCAAAGACTCCCTTTCGCAAACGCAGAATCGAGATATCGAACGTCCCACCGCCCAGGTCGTAGACGGCATAGAGGCCTTCGGCGCCAGTCTCCAGCCCATAGGCCAGTGCCGCTGCGGTGGGCTCATTGATTAGCCGAAGCACATGGAGCCCCGCCAACTGGGCCGCATCTTTGGTGGCCTGCCGTTGGGCATCGTCAAAATAAGCAGGCACCGTGATCACCGCACCCACAAGCTCATCGCCGAGTCGCTCCTCGGCCGTCTTCCGAAGGCGCTTGAGAATCTCCGAGGAGAAGGCAACGGGGGTGACCTCACCGGCCGCTGTTCTCAATCGCACCATCCCACCCCCAGTGTCGCTGGGCGCCGCGATGTCGTAAGGAAGCTGTAGACGAAGGGCATCGGAATGCCCGCGGCCCATGAGTCGCTTGAGGGAAACGAGCGTGTTGTGCGGGTCTTCTGCGGCTGACTCAAGGGCAAGTCGCCCCACAGCCGAGACGCCATCATTCGAGTAGCGAACGGCAGAGGGAATCAACCGTTCGCCCTCCTGGTTGCTGAGAACCTCGGCCGAGCCCGATCGCACCGCGGCGACAAGCGAGTGAGTGGTGCCGAGGTCGATCCCAACCGCAAGGCGTCGTTGGTGGGGAACCGTGGCCTGACCAGGCTCTGCGATCTGCAACAGGGCCATCTAGCCAATCTCCTGGCGAAATTTATCGAGAAACATCACCATCTGAAGAACGCCAGAGGCTTGCGCCCAGTCGGACTCGTCATCCAGTAGACGGGCCAGGTTCCTCATGGCAGCGTCCAGGGCACGATCGGCAGAGGCCCGAAGCGCTGCGAGCGCTGCTTCCCGCGAACCCGAATCGCTCAATGCGTGCGCCTCCTCCAGAGACTCACGAAGCGCCATCTGTTCCTCTAGAAACGCCAGGGGCAGGCTCGAGCGCCCCTCTGCGGCAGACGGTTGCCCCTTGAGCTCAAGCATATAAGCGGCGCGAGAGACCGGGTCTTTGAGGGTATTGAAGGCCTCGTTGAGCCGGGTCGACCACTGCAGGGCGACGCGTCTCTGGCTCTCGGTGGCAGAGGCAAAGCGATCGGGATGAACCACCGCCTGCAACTGTTGACGCGCAGCATCGAGCCGATCGAGCTCGAGACCGAAAGAGATGGGCAATCCGAGAAGGCTAAAAAAATCTTGGGTGAAACGCGACTGAGGAGCGCTCGCCTCAGACCTGGAAGGACTCACCACAGCCGCATTCACTCTTCACGTTCGGGTTTTGAAACTTGAAGCCCTCGTTGAGCCCCTCGCGGGTGTAGTCGAGTTCGGTGCCATCGATATAAGGAAGGCTCTTGGGGTCCACAAAAATAGCCACCCCGTGGCTGTCGAAGCGAAGGTCTTCGCCGACGGCCTGGTCGACAAACTCCAACTTGTAAGCCAAGCCCGAACACCCGGTGGTGCGCACACCGAGTCGAATGCCCACGCCCTTGCCACGCTTCTCAATGAAGCGGCTGACGTGATCGGCTGCGCGCTCAGTTAGCGAGATGGCCATGCTTTTTCTTGTAATCCTCGATCGCCGCCTTGATAGCATCTTCGGCGAGGATCGAGCAATGGATCTTCACTGGCGGCAGGGCCAACTCCGAGGCGATCTGTGTATTCTTCAACTCCATGGCCTGATCGAGTGTCTTGCCCTTCACCCACTCGGTCACCAACGAAGAGGAGGCAATGGCCGAGCCGCAGCCATAGGTCTTGAAGCGGGCATCTTCAATCACACCACTCTCATTGACCTTGATCTGTAGTTTCATGACATCGCCGCAGGCGGGCGCGCCGACCATGCCCGTGCCCACGTTGGGATCGTCCTTGTCCATGGAGCCCACATTCCTTGGGTTCTCGTAATGGTCAATTACCTTTTCGCTGTATGCCATATCAGTCGTCTCCGAAAAAAGTCCCGATGAATTAAGTTAGTGCGCAGCCCATTGAATGGTGTTGAGGTCGATTCCCTCCTGCACCATCTCCCAGAGTGGTGACATCTCACGAAGCTTCGCCACCTTGTCCTTCAGAAGGTTCACTGCAAAGTCGACATCTGCCTCGGTGGTGTAGCGGCCGATCGAGAATCGAATCGACGAATGGGCCAGCTCATCGCTGCGTCCAAGCGCTCGAAGCACATAGGAGGGCTCAAGGCTTGCGCTGGTGCAAGCCGAACCCGAAGAGACCGCAATGTCTTTGATGGCCATCAGCAGAGACTCGCCTTCAACGTAGTTGAAACTCACGTTGAGGTTATGCGGCACCCGCCGATCGAAATCACCATTGAGGTAGACCGCCTTGATCTGAGACAGCCCCTTCCAGAGACGATCGCGAAGCATCCGAATGCGCTCGTTCTCATTGGCCATCTCGCGCTTGGCCAGATCGAAGGCGGCACCCATGCCAACAATTTGATGCGTCGGAAGCGTTCCAGAACGCATGCCGCGCTCGTGACCACCGCCGTGAATGAGTGGCTCGAGCCGGATACGGGGCTTGCGGCGAACGAACAATGCGCCGATGCCCTTGGGGCCATAGGTCTTGTGGGCGCAGAAGGACATGAGATCGACCTTCAAGTCCGAGAGTTTGATGTCCACCTTGCCGGTTGCTTGGGCGCTATCCACATGGAAGATGATTCCGCGTTCGCGACAAAACTCACCAATGGCGGGAATATCTTGAATCACGCCAATCTCGTTGTTCACATACATCACCGAGACCAGGATGGTGTCGGCCCGGACCGAGGCACGGAAAGCCGCCAGGTCGATGAGTCCGTCGTCTTTGACATCGAGGTAAGTCACCTCAAAGCCCTCGCGCTCGAGCTCACGACAGGTGTCCAAGGTGGCCTTGTGCTCGGTCTTGACCGTAATGATGTGCCGGCCCTTGTCCTTATAGAAATGCGCCGCGCCTTTCAGGGCCAGATTGATGGACTCGGTGGCACCCGAGGTCCACACCAACTCCTTCGGATCACAGCCCACTAAAGCGGCCACCTGCTCGCGAGCCTTCTCAACGGCCTCCTCGGCGCGCCATCCGAATGAGTGGCTCCGCGAGGCGGGATTGCCAAAATCTTCCTTTAGGTAGGGCAACAAGGCGTCGACGACTCGGGGGTCGACCGGGGTCGTCGCAGAGTAGTCGAGATAGATCGGTGTGTTCATAGAGGTGGACTCAACTCGTGACTCGGTGTTTTAGTGGCTCGCAGACTCGCGGTCGTCGTGAAACATGACGTGGCGGGTAACGGGTTGATTGGTCATGGACTGCTTTTCGCGTTGCTCATCGACAAGGTCGGCCAAGCTGATGGAATCAAGGAAATCGACCATGTGTCGGTTGAGACTTGCCCATAGCTCATGGGTCATGCAGATCTGGTCTTCATGGCAATTCTGCTTGCCACCGCACTGGGTTGCATCCAGGGGCTCGTCCACCGCGTAAATGATGTCCGCCACAGTTAAGTCTTTGGCATCGCGCGCCAAACGGTAACCGCCACCGGGACCCCGCATGGACTCGACCAATTCATGCCGGCGGAGGCGCCCGAAGAGCTGCTCGAGGTAGGACAGGGAAATGCGCTGCCGCTGACTGATTGCAGCCAAGGTCACTGGCCCCTTGTCCTGGCGAAGACCAAGATCGATCATCGCCGTGACTGCAAATCGTCCCTTTGTCGTAAGTCGCATGGCTCGATTCCTTTTCCGAGTGATTTAGTAGGAAGTTTACAGAGCCCGAGCGATTTAGTCAAGTATAAAAAACGGGAGCACAAGGCTCCCGCTCTAAGACTCGGCCCGCCGCCACGGGCAAGGGTTCGGACTGACTTAGGCGGCAGCGACCATGCTGGCCCGACGCCGAACCACCTCCATAAGGCCATTGCAGGCGTCCTCGATGTAATCGAGCGCCTGATCAAAGCCAGCAGGACCGCCGTGGTAGGGGTCATTGACCGTTGCAGCCTCGTACTCGGTTGCAAACCGCATGAGCAGTTGGAGCTTGTGCTGCAGGCCACGCGGCGCGGTGCGCTGCAGGAGCGCCAGGTTGTCCCAGTCCATGGCAAGGATGTAGTCGTAATCGCTGAAATCGCACATCTCAACCTTGCGGGCTTGGTGGCCCGAGAGGTCGTAGCCGCGCTTCTGCGCAGCCGATACAGCGCGGGGATCTGCGGCCTCTTCGACGTGGAATGCGTGGGTGCCGGCCGAGTCGGCTTGGACAAGCTCGGTGAGGCCAGCGGCTTTCACCATGGAATCGAATACGGCCTTGGCTGTGGGTGAACGACAGATATTGCCCATGCAGACAAACAATACTTTGGTCTGCATACCGACCGCCTTGGGGGAGATGGCGACGGGTGCTTCGGGCTTCTTCATTGGGCGGCTCATGGCGATGGCTTCCTCTTTCTTGTGGTTAATTAGGCGGCGCGGCTGGCCTGGCTCGCACCTGGGGTTACAGAATCGGGTTGAATTTGGTCGTGCAATCGGCCGGCACCAAATACCCGCGACTTCAGACTAGACAACTGATCCCTGGCCTGGGCGGCCTTCTCGAACTCCAGATTGCGGGCATGCTCGAGCATCTGCTTCTCAAGTCGCGCAATCTCTTTGGCCAGCGCCTTCTCCGACAACTCGAGAAGGTCTGACCCTTGGGATGCAAGGAGTTGCTCGGATGCCCGCTGCTTGGACTTGCTCGAGACCACACCGTCGATGAGCTCGCGGACCTCTTTGGCCACTCCCTTGGGCGTAATGCCATTGGCCTGATTGAAAGCCAACTGCTTGTTGCGCCGGCGCTCGGTCTCACCAATGGCTCGCTTCATGGAGTCGGTGATTCGGTCGGCATAGAGAATGGCCTTGCCAGAGATGTTTCGGGCAGCGCGTCCAATGGTTTGTATGAGGCTTCGCTCAGAGCGAAGAAAACCCTCTTTGTCGGCATCGAGAATTGCCACCAGTGACACTTCTGGGATGTCGAGCCCCTCGCGCAAGAGATTAATGCCCACCAGCACATCGAACTGGCCAAGACGCAGATCACGAATGATCTCGACACGCTCCACCGTATCGATATCGGAGTGCAGGTAACGAACACGAATGCCGTTGTCGGTGAGGTAGTCGGTGAGGTCCTCGGCCATTCGCTTGGTTAAGGTGGTGACCAGCACGCGCTCTTGGCGCTCTGCCCGAAGATTGATCTCGGAGAGAAGGTCATCGACCTGGGTCTTGGCGGGCCGAACATCGATGAGAGGATCGACAAGGCCCGTCGGGCGAACCACCTGCTCAATGACTTCGCCACCGGAGCGATCGAGTTCGTACTGGGCGGGGGTGGCCGAGACAAAAACCAGTTGCCGAAACTTTGGCTCGAGTTCATCAAACCGCAGAGGCCGGTTATCGAGCGCCGAGGGAAGCCGAAAGCCGAACTCCACGAGCGTCTCTTTGCGAGAACGGTCGCCTCGGTACATTCCACCGAGCTGGCCGATCATTACATGCGACTCATCGAGAAAGACCAAGGCATTGCTCGGCAGGTAATCGACCAGCGTTGGGGGTGGATAACCGGGGGCCGCGCCAGATAGATGCCGGCTGTAATTCTCAATGCCCTTGCAAAAGCCAAGCTCGCCGAGCATCTCGAGGTCGAAGCGGGTGCGCTGCTCGAGCCGGTGGGCCTCCACGAGCTTGCCCTGCGACACGAAGAACTTCACCCGATCTCGCAACTCCTCCTTGATGGTTTCGATCGCTCGAAGCACCACCTCTCGGGGGGTCACATAGTGCGATGACGGGTAGACCACAAAACGATTGATCTTCTGCTGAATACGTCCGGTGAGCGGGTCGAATAGCTGAAGCGACTCGACTTCGTCATCGAAGAGCTCGACCCGAAGGGCGAGCTCGAAGTGCTCGGCAGGGAAGATATCAACCGTATCCCCGCGCACTCGAAACATCCCGCGGGAGAAGTCGACATCGTTGCGGGTGTACTGCATCCGAACCAGCTGGCCGATGAGATCCCGCTGCGAGAGACGATCGCCGCCCCGCATGGCCAAGACCATTGCGTGATAGTCGGCCGGGTTGCCAATGCCGTAGATGCAGGAGACCGTGGCCACAATGATGGTGTCCTTGCGCTCCAGAAGCGACTTCGTGGCCGAGAGCCGCATCTGCTCGATGTGCTCATTAATGGCCGAGTCTTTCTCGATAAAGAGGTCGCGCTGAGGCACGTAAGCCTCGGGCTGGTAATAATCGTAATAAGAAACGAAGTACTCAACGGCATTGCGGGGAAAGAACTCCCGCATTTCCGAGTAAAGCTGGGCGGCCAATGTCTTGTTGGGGGCCAAAACCAGGGCGGGACGCCCCGTCTTGGCAATGACATGGGCCATGGTGAATGTCTTTCCCGAGCCGGTGACCCCCAGGAGCGTCTGGTAGGCCAGACCCGACTCCACCCCGTCGCTCAGGCGTTCGATAGCCGCAGGCTGATCGCCGGCTGGCTCAAAGGGCGCCACCAATTCGTAGGGGCTGCCAGGGTAGGAAATGGCCTGAAGGGGCATGCTAGACTGTCAAAGAGCTGAAATAGAGGCCGTCTACAACTAGACGAATCACGTATTTTCCCTGCCCCTTAGCGAAAATTCCATTTATTTTTTTGCACCCGACCCCTTGACTTTAGGGTTTTCTCTTACTCCCCCGACCCATGACCAGCACCCTATTTGCGCAAGTTGAACGGGCACCGCGCGACCCGATCCTCGGTTTGACCGAATCTTTCAACGCAGACACTCGAGCCGACAAAGTCAACCTCGGTGTTGGGGTTTATTATGACGATAACGGTAAGTTACCGTTACTTAAGTGTATAAAGGACGCAGAAGCCAAGAGAGTGGCATCAGCACCAGCCAGGGGCTACCAACCCATCGAGGGAGCGGCCGCCTACAACCAATCGGTTCAAACCCTTTTATTTGGGGCCTCGAGCCAAATCCTGGCCGAGCAAAAAGTGATCACCATTGAGGCCCTCGGGGGCACCGGAGCGCTCAAGGTCGGGGCCGATTACCTCCGCCGGCTGATCCCCAAGGCAAAGGTCGCCATCAGTGACCCCAGTTGGGAGAACCACCGCGCTCTTTTTGAGATGGCTGGCTTCGAAGTCGTTAATTACCGCTACTACGATTCGTCCAGCCGAGGCCTTGACTTCGAGGGCATGATCAAGAGCATCGAGGCGCTCCCAGCCGGCACCATCTTGGTGCTGCATGCATGCTGCCACAACCCCACCGGCGTGGATTTGTCGGATGCCCAGTGGGCGCAGGTCATCGCCACCATTCAGTCCAAGGGCCATGTGCCCTTCCTCGACATGGCCTATCAAGGCTTTGGCGACGGGATCGACGCCGATGCAAGTGCGCTTCGGGCCTTTGTTGCATCGGGCCTGTCTTTCCTGGTTTCGAGCTCCTTCTCAAAGTCCTTCTCGCTCTACGGCGAGCGGGTGGGGGCGCTCTCTATCGTGACCCAGTCCGCAGACGAGGCCAGCCGAGTCCTCAGCCAAGTCAAACGAACCATTCGAACCAACTACTCCAACCCGCCCACGCACGGTGGCGCAGTCGTGGCCATGGTCCTCTCGACGCCAGAGCTTCGGGCCACCTGGGAGGCCGAACTCGCTCAAATGAGAGATCGAATCAAGGCCATGCGCCAGGGATTGGTCGATGGCCTGAAGGCCGAGGGGCTCAAAGCCGATTTTGGTTTCGTGACCTCTCAGCGGGGAATGTTCAGCTACACCGGGCTTATTGAGAAGCAAGTCGATCGCTTGCGCGATGAGTTTGGGGTCTACGCCGTTGGCACGGGGCGCATCTGCATTGCAGCCCTGAATTCCGGCAATCTGGGCCGCGTCTGCAAGGCCATTGCGGCGGTCGCTGCTTAACCACACGGCGCTATTGCTCTCGGGGTCTGTCTGAGGGTAAACCCACTGGCGCGATTCCTCGGAGTCGACGTTGAATAAGGTCCTTTCTTTCGGAGGATCCCGCCAATGATTAGTTCTGTACTTCGCCGCCCGACGGCATTGCTGGCCGCACTGGGTTTTGCTGGCGCAATGGTCTCGGGCACGATCGGCCCCGCCGCGGCCCAAGCAACCAACTGGCCAGGCAACAAGCCCGTCACCATCGTCTCCGTCTTCCCGCCGGGCGGTTCGGTGGACCAGGTGTCCCGACTACTCGCTGAGCGACTCACCAAGAGCACGGGGGGTCAGTTCATTGTTGAGAACAAGGGGGGTGCCTCGGGCTCCATCGGAACAGCCGCTGTTGCAAAGGCTGCTCCGGATGGCCACACATTTGCCGTGGTGTTCGACACCCACTCGGTCAACCCCTCTCTCATTCCGAACCTTCCCTTTGACACGCTCAAGGATCTCTCACCGATCACGTTCATCGGAACCGGGGGCATGGCCATCACCGCGCATCCCAGTTCGCCCATCAAGGACTTTAAGCAACTACTCGACGCAGTCAAAGCCAAACCCGACAGCGTGAGTTACGGCTCTATTGGAACTGGGTCGCTCGGTCACCTTGCCATGGTTCAGATCGGCAACGACCTCAATGTGAAGTGGACCCATGTGCCCTACAAGGGAGGCGGTCCACTGAAGACCGACGCGCTTGCAGGCCATGTACCCATTGCGATTGGGTCTGTCTTTCTGCTCAGCCCAAATGTACAGGCGGGCCAACTCCGCGCTCTTGCAGTCACCTCCATCAAGCCCGACCCTCAAATGCCTGGCGTGAAGACGGTCGCAGAGCAAGGCCTCAAAGGATTTGAAGCCTACTCATGGTGGGGCGTCTTCGGACCCGCAGGAATTCCCAAAGCCACCGTCGATAAGATCCACGCTGAAATTGCCAAGGTGCTTCGGGAGCCAGAGGTCGCCGCGAAACTGAAAGAGCAAGGCATGGAAATCGTTGCCGGCGGCCCTGCCGAGTTAGACAAGTTCAACCGCGCCCAGATCGAGCGTTGGGGCAAAGTCGTGAAGCAGAACAAGATCGAGGCCGGCAGCTAGGCCAAGGCCCTCGTGACACTCAAAGCCCCGCAATCGCGGGGCTTTTTTATTGGAGCGCTTCCGAATGAATTTCTAGGGCCACAAGAAAGCGCGAGACCATGTTGTAGGTGGCAATCACCGCAATGATCTCCACTGTTTGTTGAACCCCCAGTGTTTTGACCAGCCGGCGCTTCAACGACCCCGGCACCAGAATATCCCGAGTCATGCACTTGCTCAGGTTCAAAACATCTTGCTCCAACTCCGGGTAGAGTCCCAAGGGGAAATTCTCCCTTCCCAAATCAAGAATGCCATTGGCCTGCTCGGGCGTGGCCCCCTCAGCGAGATAGAGGGGCGCATGGTGCTCATACTCGTAGTGCGCCTTATTCAACACAGCAACCGCGCACATGGCCAACTCTCTCAGTCGAGGTGACACCGCCAAGGCGCCCCGGACTTTCCCGAGATAGACATTCCAGCCCTCGGCCAAGGCGGGGCTGTGCAATAGCATCCGGTCAATCTTGAGCAAATCGCCACCGCGTCGCGCACGAATGGCACTGACCAGTTCCTTGGGATCCTGAAGATCGATGGGCAATAACGGAACGGCTGGCGGCTCGATCATGCGAAACTCCTTCTGCAATGTCTTACAAGATTAAAGAGAGTTTCCTCACTTTGCAGGGAGAAGGCGCACAGGCGGGACGACTCGCTGTATTCCTGCGCTTTGCCGGATGCAACAACTGGAGCGGTCGAGCCGAAGACCGCCGGAAGGGACCGGCCGACTGTGCCTTGTGGTGCGACACCGACTTTGTGGGCACCGACGGCGATGGTGGCGGGCAGTTCGAACTCGGCGGCCTGCTGCAGAGAGTTCGTGAACTCTGGCCCCATGGAGACATTGCGCCTTACGTGGTCTGCACCGGGGGCGAGCCCGCCCTTCAACTCGACCAAGCCTTGGTCGATGGACTTCATGGCCTCGGAGCGATTGTTGCGATCGAGACCAATGGCACCCTGCCCCTGCCGAGTGGGGTGGATTGGATCTGCGTGAGTCCCAAGAGATCGCTCGATGGGACACCTCAGCAATTGGCAGTGACGCAGGGCCAAGAGATCAAGCTGGTCCTGCCACAACCCCAAGTCGACCGCGCCTGGCTGGAGACGCTGGACTTCGAACACTTCTTCGTTCAACCGATGGACGGGCCCCTTCAGGCCGAGGCCATTGCGTTTTGTATGGACTGGGTTCGGCAGTATCCTCGCTGGCGACTATCGCTGCAAAATCACAAAACGCTCGGCATTCGATGACTCTCCTCTACACCACCTTCTGCTTCGAGGCTTCCCACAGCCTCACCTCCGCCATCGGAGTTCCAAAGATCCATGGCCATTCCTATTGGGCACGCGTCTGGGTGAAGTCGGACCCGTCTCAGGTCACGCCCTTGCCTGGCCTTGAGACGGCCGCCAGTCGAATAAAAGAGATGCTCGACCACCGCCACCTCAACGATGTCCTCTCGGCCGACCCGACCATGGAGCAGTTGATCGAATTTATTCGCAAGCAATGGGATGGGCCCGCACTGCTTCGAGTCCATGTCTGGCGAGAGAGCCTGGGATGCGGAGCCGAGTGGAGCGCTGATATATAATTCCGTTTTCTTTCCCCGATAGCTCAGTCGGTAGAGCGCCGGACTGTTAATCCGTAGGTCCCTGGTTCGAGCCCAGGTCGGGGAGCCACCAAGCCTCGGTGCACGGTGCAGTGGTCATCTGCCATGTCTCATACGCCGTGCGCGTTCGGCGATGGTCTAACAAGCATTAACCTCTATTCGCTTAAGCCCATTCCTCTCCCACACAGCGGAGAAGCCCTGACACTTCGCACATGGACTTCCTATGGATCAAGGCAATTCACATCGTTTTCATCATCGGCTGGTTTTCAACGCTGTTGAACATGCCGCGACTGCTCTCCCACTTGTATGCCACCGGCCCACGAACCGAGTCCAGTTTCGAGCAACTTCGGCTGCGCTCCATGGCCAAGAGCCTTCATAAGTTCATGCTTCCACTGATGTTCGGCACCCTGGGTTTTGGCGTCTGGCTATGGATGGGTTCGGGCATCGGACAAGACCCCAAAAGCGGCTGGATGCTGGCCAAGCTCGGCATCGTGGTGTTTCTGCTGGGCTACAGCCATTACTGCGGCATGGTCCTTCAAGCATTTGAAGAAGAAGGTGCAAGCAAAACCCAGCGCTGGTTTGTGGTGTTCGGCGCTATTCCCATTCTGTTGCTGACCGCCGCAATCGCACTGACCGTCATTAAGCCGTTCTAAGCGGGTCTAGGCGATCTCGGCAGCCAGTCGGTCGATAAGGGCCTCGGCCTCTTCGGCGGTGGAGACCGTGAGCCAATCGCCACTGGGATAAACCACCACATTCGGCCCCGACTGACACAAACCAAAGCAGCCCGACTTGTTAATCATCAACCCACCCTCTGTATCGACCCCAAGCGCCCGAGCACGCTTCTTCATGCATCTGAGCAACTCAAACGCGCCTCGTGCCGCACAGCACTCGCCGTCGCTGCGCTCATTCGCGCAGATGAACACGTGGCACTGAAAACGGCCTTTCACACGCGGCCCATCATTGGTGGGGATTTCCATGGTGCAAGGCTAATGTGCTTTCACTTCGACGTCCATTCGCGTTAAAATCCGGTCGCGGGGTGCCCTGCTGGCCCCTGCTCTCTCGTGCCACGTGCTGGCCTCACATCCAAAGGAATTTTTATTCATGAAGAGACGTCAGATGCTTCGGTCTGTTGCCGCCTGCCTATTGGCAACAGCCATTCCAATGCAGGTGTATGCGCAGCAAGTTCTCCGAATCACAACGATCCCAGAGGAAGCCGCGAGCGAACAAATCCGCAAGTTCACCCCACTGGCGAAGTACCTCGAAAAGAGCCTGGGGATGAAGGTGGAGTTCCGCCCTGTGTCCGACTATCCCGCCGCCGTCGAGGCACTGGTCAATAAGCAGATTGAGTTGGCCTGGCTCGGGGGCCTTACTTACGTTCAGGCCGACATCCGCTCGGGGGGCAAGGTCATCCCCATACTTCAGCGGGAGGAAGACACCAAGTTCCGCTCGGTCTTCATTGCACAGACCGGATCGGGGATCAAGAAACTCACCGACCTCAAAGGAAAGACCCTCACCTTCGGCTCACCCTCGAGCACCTCTGGGCACCTGATGCCACGCTCCTACATGCTCGAGGCGGGCCTCAACCCCGAGAAGGATCTCACTCGAGTGGCATACTCGGGCGCGCACGATGCCTCGATTGCCGCAGTGGTGAGCGGTCGGGTCGATGCCGCTGCCGTCGACATGACCGTTTGGAAGAAGTTTGTTGAAACCAATAAGGTCGACACTTCGAAGGTCAATGTCTTTTACGAAACGCCCACCTTCTTCAATTACAACTGGACCATTCACGCCGACATGGCCCCTGCCCTTCGCGGCAAGATTGAGAGGGCCTTCATGGATCTGAGCCCCAATAATCCAGAAGGCAAGGAGATACTCGATCTCGCCCGAGCAACGCGCTTCATCCCCACCAAAGCAGAGAATTACAAGGGCATGGAGAAGGCGGCAAGAAGTGCAGACTTGGTGAAGTAGTCGGCGAGCCACGCGCCCGATGGAAATCACACTCGATTCAATCGAGGTTCGCCACCCCGCTGCGGTCGCCGGTTCGGCCAGCGCGCTGCGGGGTCTTGGCCTTCAGATTAACCCTGGCGAGCACCTCGCGGTGATCGGTCCCTCGGGCGCTGGAAAGACCACCCTTCTTCAGGCACTGGCCCTGGCTATTCGCCCTGTGGGTGGCAGAATCGCTCTCTCAGGCGAGGACCCTTGGAGACTCAAATCTGCGGCCTTAAAGCAGTTGCGATCAAGAGTCTTCTACGCACCTCAAATCCCGCCACTGCCACCACGACAACGGGTGGTGACCTCGCTATCGAGTGCAAAGCTCGCCCATCTCTCTCTTGCCCAGTCCGCCTTGAACCTGCTGATTCCCCGATTTGCGCAGCCAGCCCATGAGGCCCTGTCTGCGTTCGATCTGGGCGAGAAACTCTGGCTTCGCGTGGACCGCCTCTCCGGTGGAGAGCGCCAACGTGTGGGCCTGGCCAAGGCATTCATGTCATCGGCAGAACTCTGGCTGATCGACGAGCCGCTCTCGGCCCTCGATCCCAAACGATCTCGACAGGCAATTGATGCCTTGGTGTCGGAGGCCAATCGCCGCGGCGTGACCCTCATTGCCACCCTTCATCAAGTGGGGGTCGCACGAGAGATGTTTCCGCGAGTCATTGGTCTTCGCGATGGCATGCTGGAATTCGACCTCGCCCGCGAACGCCTCACCGACGAGGCGCTCATGAAACTCTACGCACAGTTCGAGCATGAACTCGAGGGGCGCACCCCGGTTGAGCAAGCGCATGAGCTCGTTGATACCGCGACTCCGACGGTGATCGCCTGCCGCTGATGGCCACTCAATCACCCGCCATGCGCGACCCTGCATGGGTCGGCAGAGTCTTCTGGGGATTGGCACTTCTGGTTCTTCTCATGCCATCTTTGGTGGCGGTCGAGTTTAAGCCTTGGATACTGCTCGAACCCACCAATCTCAAAGTCACCATGGGCTTTGTTCTGGATTTTTTCCCGCCCGAATTCAATGGTGAGTTCCTTCTTCTCATCTTGAAGGAGTCGTGGACCACCATTGCAATTGCCACCGCAGGAATGTCGCTTGCCCTGCTGTTTGCAATTCCATTGGCACTCGCCGCCAGCAGTGCCCTCTCTATATCGTCACTCACTGGGCCCATGCATCCGCTTGGCTTTGCGATCCGCCAGCTCATTCGCTGGCTACTCATCATTCTTCGAAGCATCCCGGAGTTGGTCTGGGCGCTGATCTTTGTTCGTGTTGTGGGGCTCGGTCCCGCTGCGGGCGTGCTCGCAATTGCCGTGACTTACACAGGAATGCTCGGAAAGATCTACGGTGAAATTCTTGAAAGTGGCGACATGCAGGCGAGCCGTGCAGTGCTCAACGGCGGTGGGGGTCGACTGCAGGCCTTCCTCTACGGATTGCTCCCTCAGAATGCAGCCGAGCTCTCGAGCTACACGGTCTACCGCTGGGAGTGTGCGATTCGCTCTTCGGCAGTCCTCGGCTTCGTTGGTGCGGGTGGCCTCGGCCAACAAATGGACGCGTCCATGAAGATGTTCAATGGCGGTGAGGTCGCAACCATTCTGATTGTGCTCATGCTCCTGGTTGCAATTGCCGATCAGATCAGCGCATGGATTCGGCGATCGATTCAATGAAGAAGACCGCACCCCCCATGCCGCCCGCGCTGTTTCACTGGCGCTGCTCAGTCTGTTGGGGACTGGCTGGCTTGGCCCTGCTCGTGGTACTGAGTTTCTGGGGCCTCGATATGCAGCTTCACCGACTCTTCTCGGTGGAGGCGATGCAACGCATCGGCCGGTTCATTTCGGAGTTGACCCAACCCAATCTCTCTCCCGAGTTTCTTGCAAAGCTTTTGGTTGCCGGGTTCGAGACACTGGCCATGTCCTTCGTGGGCACCTTAATTGCCGCAATTGCAGGCATTGGCCTGGCCTTTCTGGCCGCTGAGAGCAACGGCGTCTCGGGAACCATGAACCGGCTCAGTCGACTTCTGCTGAATCTGCTTCGCTCGGTCCCCGACCTGATGTGGGCCGCCATGCTCATCATTGCCTCGGGACTGGGCCCCATGGCCGGCACACTGGCCCTGGCACTCCATACAGCCGGTGTGCTTGGGCGACTCTTCGCAGAGGCTGCCGAGAATGCCCCCCAGCAAGTGCACGAGGCGCTGCGACTCAATGGGGCAAGCCCCAGCCAGTGCTTTGTCTATGCCACCCTTCCTTCGATCATCCCTCAGCTGATGTCCTACACACTCTACCGATGGGAGAACAACATTCGCGCGGCGGCAGTGCTTGGGGTGGTGGGTGCAGGCGGCCTGGGACAGATGCTCGCCTTCCACATGGGCCTGTTTCAAATGAATGAGACCAGCAGCATCTTGATCACGATGATTCTCTTGGTTGTTTTGGTGGACTCGCTCTCTTACGCAGTTCGCAAGGCATTGGCCCGCTAGAAAAAACGATCGGCGACGCCAAGAAGAGTCGCCGGTGGGGTTGACCCCCAGGGCCGTACACCGCCTAAATCACCCTGATTTTGTAGGGGATATTTTTCGGGGAAACGTGCTTCGTAGACGCCCTCGGGTGGACAAAGAGGCTACAACCCACAAAGGTCGATCGTCCATTAACCCCATTCATCTTTTGCTCAAAGATATTTAAAATCTATCAAATAGCTCTTATCTTCACCCAAACGGCCCAAAGCGCTGCTTACCTGCTCGCTATGCGCTTATTTATCCCCATGAATATATTGACAAGGCCGTGAATTACTGGTGTCAAAAGATCGGGTAAACCCTCGAAACGCCCCTTCATGGCCGGCCGGACATCGGCTAGACAAACCCTCCCAAGCTGCTCCTGACTCAGGGAGACACTTCATTGACACGGCCAAAAGATAGGCGCATCTTCACCACAGCAAGGGTCTTGGGATCCGAGCACCTGTGTTCAACCTTTTGGAGAGACGCTATGAACGCACCACTCTCTCGCCGACAGTTCTTCAAGGTCTGTACGGCGGGCATTGCGACCTCATCAGCCGTGGGTCTGGGGCTTGTCTCCAACTCTGCTGTTGCTGAGGTCCGGGCCTTTAAGCTGGCCCGAACAACTGAGACCCGAGGCACTTGCCCATACTGCTCTGTGAGCTGCGGCGTGGTGATGTACAGCCGCGAAGAGCAAGGCAAGAAGAAAATCATTCACATCGAGGGCGATCCGGACAACCCCATCAACAAGGGCACGCTCTGCCCCAAGGGTGCCGGTCTTCTCGACATGGTCCACTCACCCAAGCGCCTGCTGCACCCCCAGGTGCGCGAGCCGGGCTCCAACGAGTGGAAGCAGATTTCGTGGGACGAGGCACTCAATCGAGTGGCGCGGCACATGAAGAAGGATCGTGACGCAAACTTCGTTGAGAAGAACAAGGACGGTGTGACCGTCAACCGCTGGAACACAACAGAGTTTTTGATTTCCAGCACTGTCAGCAACGAGGCCTCTTACCTTCAGGTCAAAATGGGGCGCGCCCTTGGAATGGTCGCGCTAGATACCCAAGCACGTATTTGACATGCCCCGACGGTGGCCAGTTTGGCTCCGACGTTTGGGCGTGGTGCGATGACCAACGGATGGACGGATATTCGCAATGCTGATTTAGTGCTGGTGATGGGCGGCAATGCTGCCGAGGCCCACCCCTGTGGTTTCAAGTGGGTGACCGAGGCCATGGAGCATCGCAAGGCCCGCCTAGTGGTGGTTGATCCTCGCTTCACTCGCTCGGCCGCAATTGCCGACTTCTACGCGCCCCTGCGCGTGGGAACCGACATTGCATTCCTGGGCGGCGTCATCAACTACCTGCTGTCCAACAACAAGATTCACCGCGACTACGTTCTGAACTACACGAACGCATCATTTATCGTGGGTGATAAATACGCCTTCGAGAATGGCCTGTTTAGTGGTTACGACGAAGGCAAGCGCAGTTACGATCGCTCGGCCTGGGGTTTTGCCCGCGGAGATGATGGCTTTGTGAGGGTGGACCAGACGCTGAAGGATCCCAACTGCGTCTTCCAGATCATGAAGAAGCATTTCAGCCGCTACACCCCGGAGATGGTCGAGAATGTCTGCGGCACGCCGAAAGCGTCGTTCCTGAAGGTCGCTCAGATGATCGGCGACACCTGCACGCCCGACAAGGTCATGACGATTCTCTATGCCCTTGGATGGACGCAGCACTCGCATGGGTCGGAGAACATCCGCACCATGGCGATGATCCAGTTGCTCCTGGGCAATATCGGTCGCGCAGGCGGCGGTGTGAATGCGCTTCGCGGTCACGCCAACGTCCAGGGCGTCACCGACATGTGTCCATTTGCAGCAAGCCTGCCCGGCTACATGAGTGCGCCGACGGAGGCGGATGTGGAATATGCGAAGTTCTTGGAAGCGCGCACCCCGAAGGAAATGCGTCCCGGGGCGGTGAACTTCTGGAAGAACTTTTCCAAGTTCCACACCAGCCTGATGAAGGCCTGGTACGGGGATCACGCAACGAAAGAGAATAACTATGCCTATGACTTCCTGCCCAAGCGGGATGGCATCTACGACGTCATGGACTCCTTCGAGCGCATGGCGTCTGGCGAAATGCGTGGACTCATCTGTCAAGGTTTCAATCCCATCGCCGCCCTTCCAAACAAGACCAAGCTCTTTCAAGCGCTCTCCAAGCTTGACTATATGGTGGTCATCGACCCCCTAGAGACCGAGTCGGCCGAGTTCTGGAAGAACTTCAGCGAATTCCACAAGGCCAACACAGCGGACATCAAGACCGAGGTCATTCGCCTGCCGTCTTCCTGCTTTGCCGAAGACGAAGGCACCTTCACGAACTCGGGTCGCGTCCTTCAGTGGCACTGGGCGGCTGCCAATCCCCCGGGAGAGGGCAAGACCGATCGGGAGATCTTTGCTGAACTCTTCGTCCGGCTCAAGGCCATGTACAAGAAGGATGGTGGCAAGTATCCCGAGGCCATGATGAAGCTGACCTGGAACTACTCCAACCCCAGGAATCCCTCCGCGGAGGAGATTCTCAAAGAGGTCTCTGGGCGAACTGCGACCGAGATTCTCGATCCGAAGACCAAAGAAGTTCTGGTCAAGGCGGGCGGTCAAGTGGCAGGCTTTGGACAGCTCAAGGACGATGGCAGCACGAGTTGCGGCAATTGGATTTACTCCGGCTGCTGGTCCGAGAAGGGCAATCTCACGGCACGCAGAGACAAGAGCGATCCGGGCGAGATGGGCACCTATCTCAACTGGGGCTTTGCATGGCCTGCCAACCGCCGGGTGCTCTACAACCGCGCAGGTACAGACCTCTCGGGCAAGCCCTGGGATCCGAAGCGCCCGAGCATCGCCTGGGATGGAGAGAAGTGGTCTGGTACCGATATTCCGGATATGCCACCCACCAACAACACCGCGCCGCCTTTCATCATGACGACGACTGGTGTGGGTAATCTCTATGCGCCCATGGCCGAGGGGCCTCTCCCAGAGCACTACGAGCCCTTTGAGACGCCGATTGGCAAGAACCCCATGAACTCGAATCCCAAGGCGGTCAGTAATCCCGCCTCAAAGATCTTCAAGTCTGTGGCGGGTACCTTCGGCACCAAGGAGAAGTTCCCTTACGCGGCCACCACCTACCGGCTCACGGAGCACTTCCACTTCTGGACCAAGAACGTGGAATCCAATGCCATCACGCAGCCGAGTCCCTTTGTGGAGATCAGCCCCGACCTGGCCAAGGAAAAGGGCATTCGCAATGGCGACATGGTGAAGGTCTGGAATGACCGGGGTGAGATCAGGGCCACTGTGGTTGTCACCAAGCGCATGCCAAGGCTCAAGTCCGGTGGGCAAAACGTTGACACGGTGGGCATTCCCATCCACTTCGGCTTTGTCGGGGTGGCGAAGAATGGCTTCCTGGCCAATGAGCTCACGCCGTATGTGGCCGACGCCAACTCGTATACGCCAGAGTACAAGGCGTTCCTTGTCAACATCGCAAAAGTCTAAGGAGGAAAGACCATGGCAAATGCTCAACCCATGACCATCGTCGATCGGTCTGCCTCTACGGCACCGATGGTGATGAGGTCCAATCCGCAGCTCGAAGTCGCCAAGCTAATCGACGAGTCCAAGTGCATCGGCTGCAAGGCCTGCCAAGTGGCTTGTATGCAGTGGAACGACAAGCGCGACACGATTGGTTCAAATGTCGGCATCTACGACAACCCCGCCGACCTCACCCCGGCTTCTTGGACCGTCATGCGGTTCAATGAGGTCGAGAGTCCGGAAGGACGTCTGGACTGGCTGATTCGCAAGGATGGCTGTATGCACTGCGAGGACCCGGGCTGCCTTAAGGCCTGCCCGGCCCCGGGTGCGATCGTCAAGTACGACAACGGTGTGGTGGATTTTGTGAAGGACAACTGCATTGGCTGCGGATACTGCGTGGCCGGCTGCCCCTTCAACATCCCCCGCATCAGCAAAGACGATCACAAGGCCTACAAGTGCTCGCTCTGTTCGGACCGTCTGGCTGTTGGTGAGAAGCCTGCCTGTGCCAAGGCATGCCCCACCATGGCCATCAAGTTCGGCACCAAAGAGGACATGAAGAAGCTCGGTGAGAAGCGTGTCAACGACCTGAAGGAGCGCGGCTATCAGAAGGCCGGCCTCTACGATCCTCAGGGTGTTGGCGGCACACACGTGATGTACGTGCTGCGTCACGCAGATCGACCCGATGCCTACAACGGTCTTCCCACCGATCCAACCATTGCGCCCACCGTCACACTCTGGAAGGGGGTCACCAAGACCATCCTCTCGTGGGGACTCGGTGCAGCGGTTCTCGCGGGACTGGCCCATTACTTCATCAAGGGGCCAAAGGTTGTCGATGAGAAAGAAGAGGTCTAACCATGTCAGGCTTAATTAAGCGCTACGAGGCGAATGAGCGGCTCAACCACTGGGCCACTGCAATCCTGTTCATTCTCCTGGCCTGCTCGGGTCTGGCCTTCTTCCACCCATCGTTCTGGTTTCTCTCGGGTGTTCTCGGAGGTGGAGAGTTGTCGAGGTTCCTTCACCCTGCGCTTGGGGTGTTGATGTTCCTCTCCTTCATGATCTTCGCCTTGCAGAAGCTGTCGGACAACACCATCAAAGACCACGACAAAAAGTGGCTTGGTCAGATTGGTGATGTCATCAGCAACCGCGACGATAACCTCCCGGAAATCGGGAAGTACAACGCTGGTCAGAAGTTGGCCTACTGGGCCATGGTGCTCTCCATGGTGCTGCTCATGGGCAGCGGCCTGATCATGTGGCGGGAATTCTTCTCCCACATGTTCACGGTCGATACCCTGCGCATTGCCGTGATTGTTCACGCCCTTTCAGGATTTGTCCTAATACTGACGATCATCGTGCATGTGTATGCTTCGATATGGGTAAAGGGAACCATTAAGGCAATGACAACCGGTTTCGTCTCCAGGGCGTGGGCCAAGCACCATCACCCCCTCTGGTTCAAGTCGGTCGATAAGTAGTATCCGTCCGCCGCATCATCCGGCCTCCCTACCCAAATAGGGAGGCCGTTTTTTTTAGAGACTATGCCAACACCAATCATTACCGACGGTTCAATGGACCGTGTGCAAGAGGCGCCGAAAGTCGTTCTTCCAACAGACTGCAAGAATCTATTTGCCAACCGGGCCTCGCGCATGGATGCCCTGGCGCATGTCCAGGATGGCCCCATGGGGCCCTATTTGGGTTTCCTGGCCCATGTCTGTCGAGCCCAATCCAAGGTGTTCAATCAGGCTGATGCAGAGCCTGTGTCGCCCGCGCTTTTGCAGAACAGTCGTGAGCACGGCATGCCACCTGTTGCAGACCTGGTGTTCAATCGAGCCGCGCAATGGCGGGCCGATCTCAAATCCCTGCTCTCCTCCCTTGCTGAAGAGGACAAACTCGAAGAATCGTTGCGATCAGAGGCCAAGGCCTTTGTAGCGCATCTCGAGCGCGACCCCAATCAGGTGGAGTCGCTTGCCGATGCCATCCTTACAGGGGCAGTGCTCGAAAATACCGATGCCCGTCGCGTGCCTTTTGTAGGCGCTGCACTTCAGGTCTATTTCACCCGAATTGCCCAGGCACTTCCTGTTGCGGATGTCCAAAACGCCGATGTTCAGTCGCTCTGCCCCTGTTGCGGATCTCGACCCACAGCCAGCGTGGTTCATATGGAGCCCGATCGCTCCAATGCCCGTTACCTCTATTGTTCACTCTGCCAGACCGAGTGGAATATGGAGCGCGTCAAATGCAGTTCTTGCTACAAGGAAGGCGGCATTGCTTACCTCATCATCGACACGGATCCCAAGGCCGCTACAAAAGCTGCCGTGCGTGCCGAGACCTGCGACGACTGCAAGACCTATCTGAAGATTTTCATTCAAGAGAAGGACCCACTGCTCGATGTCATGGCCGACGACATCGGCAGCCTTGCACTTGATATGCTGGTGGATGAAAAAGGCTACACACGAACAGGACCCAACTTACTGCTCTATCCCGGAAGCGAATAACATGATCCGCAATGCTCTGCCCGGTTCGGGCGAGTCTTCCAACTCCCTGGCAAGTTCAAACGCCACCAAGCCCACCCATCTCCCCTCGGTCGACGCGATACTCAACTGGCCGGCCGTATCGGGCCTCTGCGAGGCCCATGGACGCACTCTGGTCAAGCGCTGCATCCAGAGCACCCTCGCCCAATACCGCGGCCCCCAGGGGCCCTCAGAGGCCCCGAGTCAAGAGGCCATCACTTCCCGAGTCCGGGTGGCTCTCGAATCCCAGATTGCGCCCTCGCTTTTTCCGGTCATCAACCTCACCGGAACAGTGATTCATACGAACCTCGGCCGCTCAATCATGGGCCCCGAGGTCGTCGATGCAGTTGCCAGCTCCATGGGGCACTTCAATGCACTGGAGTTCAACCTGGAGACCGGCGAGCGCGGTGACCGAGACAGCATTGTGGAGGCCCTGCTCTGTCGACTCACTAGGGCCGAGGCGGCAACCGTTGTGAATAACTGCGCTGCGGCCGTGCTGCTCTCGCTTGTTGCCCTTGGGGCTCGCAAGGAGGTCATCATCTCGCGGGGTGAACAGATCGAGATTGGTGGCTCATTCCGAATGCCCGACATCATGCGGGCAGCGAACTGCAAGCTCATTGAAGTAGGCACCACAAATCGAACCCACCTGCGGGACTACGAGCAGGCCATCTCCGAGCGCTCGGGGCTCATTGTGAAAGCCCATCGCTCAAACTATGCAGTCACTGGCTTCACAGCCGAAGTCACCGACGCCGACCTGGGCCCATTGGCCAAGGCCAACAATCTGGTCTACATGGTCGACCTGGGATCGGGCGCCTTGGTCGATATGTCCCGTTTCGGCTTGCCCAGAGAGCCGCTTCCATCCGACTCCTTGCGGGCGGGTGCGGAGTTGGTGATGTTCTCAGGCGACAAGCTCCTTGGCGGTCCGCAGGCCGGCATACTGGTGGGCAGCAAGGCGGTCATTGCCCGAATCAAGAAGCATCCCCTCAAACGTGTTTTGCGCATCTCTAAGATGGTCATGGCTGCACTAGAGGCAACCCTGCGCATCTACGACTCCGACCATCTCCTTCAAGAGCGGCTGCCCGTTCTGCGCATGCTCACCCGATCGGCCGATGAAATTCATCAGGTCGCTGTGCGCGTCGCGCCCATGCTTGCGGCAATTGCCGGCGATGGTTTTCAGGCCGAGGTCGTCTCCTGCAAAAGCCAGATTGGAAGCGGTGCACTTCCCGAGGAGACACTCGACTCGGCGGCGGTCTGCTTGCGACCGCTCGATGCAACGAAGCCGGGCTCTCGGCTGCAGAAGGCCCTGGCGCGTTTCCGTTCACACAACCCACCCGTTATTGGTCGCATCCGTGACGACACGCTTGTCTTCGACTGCCGTTGCCTTCTGCAGGAGGATGAGCGGCTGCTTCGCGAGAGCATCCGCGCATGATCGTTGGAACCGCCGGTCACATTGACCACGGCAAGACTTCGCTCATCCGTCGGCTGACCGGCAAGGACACCGACCGCCTGCCCGAGGAGAAGAAGCGCGGGATCAGTATCGAGTTGGGCTATGCCTATGTCGATGTGGCCGAGTGCGCCGAGCGACTTGGCTTTATTGATGTCCCCGGGCACGAGAAGTTTGTTCACACCATGCTCTCGGGCGCGACCGGGATTGACCATGCCCTGCTCATTGTTGCGGCCGACGATGGCCCCATGCCGCAGACCTACGAGCACCTCGATATTCTGCGGTTGCTCGGCGTCGAGTTCGGCACCATCGCACTCACCAAGATCGATGCAGTCGATCCCGACCGCGTCCAAGAGGCACTCATCGAGATCTCGGTGATGGTGAGCGACTCCATGGCATTTCACTGGCCGATCTTTCCTGTGTCATCGACCAGTGGAGAGGGGATCGATGCGCTATCCGAGGCACTTCAATCCTCTGCTCGAGAGCACAGGTCAAGAACGGAGTCTGGGGCCTTTCGAATGGCCATCGATCGCTCATTCGTAATTGAGGGGCGGGGCACTGTTGTCACCGGAACCTCGCATGCGGGGACCATCAAAGAGGGAGACGAGGTCTTTCTAGGTGCCAGTCGACAGGCCATTCGGGTTCGAAGTATTCATGCGCAGGACAAGCCCAGTGCCATAGGTCAGGCGGGCCAGCGGCTGGCCTTGAACCTGGTGGGTGTTAGCCACCAAGCGGTTCAACATGGCGATTGGCTGGGAGCACGGCCCGCCAAGCCTTGCCAGCGCTTTGATGCGCAGATTGCACTCTCTTCACTCGAGGGAAAGGACATTCGAGCGGGTCTTGAGGTGCATCTGCACCTGGGCAGCCTCGATACCCTGGCCAAGATCCATCCACTCGAGTCGAATCAGATCTCCGCAGGAGGCAGTGGCTTGGTCTCCATTCAACTCCCCCAACCCACCGCCATCTGTGCGGGCGACCGCTTTGTGATCCGAGACAGCCAGGCACGCAACACCCTGGCGGGCGGAATTGTTCTCGATCCCAGCCCACCGGCGCGAGGACGACGCACGCCGGCTCGAATCGAAACCCTGCGCTACATCGAACAGCACTCGCCAACCGAGGCCATGCTGCGACTCATCGCCAATGGCCCCCAAGAGATCGATCGCCTCGGCAACGACTGGAACCTCACCGCGTCCGAGTTCCAATCGTTCGTTCAAGAGGCTCCCGTGGTGCGGGCCGGTGAGCAATTGATTCATGCCGATCAGTGGCGATCCCTGCAAGAGGCCGCCCTGGTGCTGATTGATCAAGTTCATGTTCGCGAGCCCGAGATGCCTGGTCTCGAACTCCAGCGCCTGCGCCGGCAACTCACTCTTCCCCTCTCGCAAGAGGCCTTTGGCGTATTGGTGGACGCCCTGATTGAACGCACCGGCATCGTTCGTCGCGGTGCCTTTCTAGCCCGGCCCGATCACAAGGTGGACCTGGAACCCAAAGACCAGGCCCTCTGGGAGAGCATCCGCCCCCTGCTCTCCAACACACCATTCCAGCCACCTCGGGTTCGAGATATCGCCAATGCACTCAATATTGCAGAGGGCGAGATTCGAACGAATCTGCGAAAGGTGGCACGCAGGGGCGATGTGGTTCTGGTGGCCCTGGATCACTTCTTTCTCACCGAGACCGTGGCCGAGATGGGGCAGATTGTCGAGACCCTCTCGGAGTCGAATCCGCAGGTTCGCGCTGCCGAGTTTCGCGACCAAATCGGTGGTGGCCGCAAGGTGGCCATACAGATTCTCGAGTTTTTTGATCGCGTTGGTTTTACACGCCGCATCAAGGATAACCACCTTGTACGGCGCTCCAATCCATGGTCAGATGCCTCCAAACCCTAAGGAAGGGTGCCGCGACCCGGTGGTCCGGCCAGACTTCAAATCTGGTAGAGGTTGCCAGCAACCTCTGGTGGGTTCGACTCCCATACCCTTCCGCCCCCATCTTTAATCGCATTGCCAATGACACTTGATCAATACATGGCCGGCCTGCCCCAAGACTGCTTTTTTGAGCCGAATGTCGACCTCTGGGCACGCCCAGAAGGCGAGAATCAGTGGACGATTGGTGCCAACGCCTTCGTGACCCACTATGGCCGTTTTGTGATCTTCTACCCCAAGCCTGCAGGCAGCGAGATCGATGCTCGGGGCTCAATGGGGGTCATGGAAACCTGGAAGACCGCTTTTGGAATCGAGGCTCCCTTTGCCTGCACCATCCTGGAGGGCAACGAGCGGGTGAGCCAGGACGTCACACTGGCGAAGTCGAGCCCTTACAGCGATGGCTGGCTATTCAAGGTGAAGTCTGCGGCGAGCGCAGTGCCGCAGGCGTCTTTGCTCTCTTACGAACAGTATTGCGACTGGCTGGGTAGGAACGGCGAGCGGCAGTTCGCGCACCTCTTGCCCGCCCCACAAATGACGCCCTACGACCCGCTGGTTGGAATGTAATGGCGCCCAAGCAGAAACTCCTGATTGTTCTGGCCAACGGCTCGCCCAAGAATCCGGCGCCGGCGGCCACGGCCTTCGTCTATGCCCAGACGGCTCGGGCGCTCGATCACGAGGTCGAGATTCATCTCACCGGGGAGGCAGTCAAGCTGGCCTTCGAGGGCGTGGCTGCGGGCTTCATCACCGAGGAAGTCTCCCAAACCAGCCTCATGGTGCATATCCAACGGGCCCATGAGTTGGGGGTGAAGCTCTTTGCCTGTGGCATGGCCCTTCGCACCCACCACAAGGGAGAGGCCTTCATTGGAGAGCTAACGGGTCAAGCAGGCACCACAGCGGTGGTGGGGCAACTCATGCTTGATCAGGCAAAGGTTCTTACTTTCTAATTAATCGATGCCCAATAAACGCTTCGCCGACCCCAAGACCAACATGGCCTCGCCATGTTTCTCCTGTCGATGGAGTTTTTCGCCCTCGTCTCGCAAGGCAATCACCTTCTTCAAGGCCTCGGCAGACAAGGGCGGCTTGAGTGCAATGGCCCGGTCAATCTTGTACAACTCCAGGGGACAACTGTGAGCAAGACCTGGGCTAGACTGAAGTAGAAGTCCCACTAAAAAGACAGCGAGTAGAAAAGCTCGCAGGCTGCAAAAGGGAGGGTGAGATGGAGCGGCGGTCATTTTTAAAGGCGTCTCTCGCGGGCGGTGCGCTGGCGGGCGGGTTGGGCTACTACTGGTATCGCCAACCGGGCAAGAACGAGTTTATCGCCCAGACCACCGATGTTCAAATGCTCGGGGAAGACTACCCCAATACCTCGGTCTGGGCCTTCAATGATCAAATTCCGGGCCCTCTGATTCGCCGCAAGCAAGGCGATACCCTTGCAATTCGCTTCACCAACCGACTCCCACAGCCATCGACCATTCATTGGCATGGCATTCGCCTCCCCAACGCCATGGACGGCGTACCGGGCATCACCCAGGCCGCGGTGAAATCGGGCGAACATTTTGATTATCAATTCGCCCTGCCGGATGCGGGGACCTACTGGTATCACCCCCACGTGGCCACCTACGAGCAGATCGGGCGTGGCCTCTATGGTGCAATCATTGTGGAAGAACGCGAGCGCATCGATGTCGATGAAGACATTTTGATGGTGGTCTCCGACATCTTCTTAGACAAGCAAGGCCAGATCAAAGACGGCTTTCAGAGCCTGCACGACGCGGCCCACGCCGGCCGACTGGGCAATGTCATTTTGGTCAATGGCCAGAAGGCCCGGCCCAAGACCATGCTGCGACCAGGCAGTCGCGTAAGACTTCGGCTTATCAATGCATCGAGTGCACGCATCTATCGCCTGAAGTTCCACCGCGTGGCACCGCTCATCGTCGCCATTGATGGACATCCTTGCCCCGTCACGGCGTACAAGGACACACTCTATTTCTCACCTGGCAATCGATACGACTTCATCATCGATGTGCCCCGCGAGGAACAAACCCTCATGATGCTCGAGGATGAGTTCTTCCCCGCCATGCGCAATACCTTGGCCTTGTTCGGCACCAGCAACCAGAGCCCTCTGCCCGCCAGGGCTCCCTTCCAAGGCCTGCCACCGAACGCGATGATGATTGAGGACCATCGCAACGCGGAGAAGATCACACTCACCATTGAAGGAGGGGCGCTCTCGAACAAGGCCTCCCGCGAAAGCATCTGGCTGATGAACGGCAAGGGCAATTCACACTCACACCTCGATGCCCACGGCAACGCCCCTGAACCAGTCTTCACGGTCGACCAGGGTTGCACGGTTCACTGCATGATCGACAACCAGACGGCCTGGTTCCACCCCATGCACTTTCACGGCGTGGTCTTGCGAGAGAGGCAGAAAGACGGCCGCTGGGGACCCGCGAAGGATTCCACCCTGGTCTGGCCATTCGAAAAGCAGGAGATCATGTTCGTGGCCGAGGCGCCAGGAGACTGGATGATTCATTGCCATGTCTCGGAGCACCACCACTCGGGCCTGATGGGCACCTTCCGCGTGAGCAATATCTGCAGAACCACCAATCCCTCGAAGGGGTCTCCGACCAAGGCACCTGCCACCAAGACCTAAGCAAGACTCCGGGGAATTATCGAGAGGCGGGCTGGTCGGTGGCCTTGCAACGGCCCTGCGTCATCACGGCCTGCGGCAGCGTGACCACTGCCATTAAATTGGGGGCAACAAAAAGGCCATCCGGATCAAGGATTGGATCCCAGTTCTTGCAGCGCAGGTGGGAAGGTTGTGTGAGCAGTGTTCGCAGCTGGCAGGCCGTGAGTTGCGGGAGTCGGCCGGCATCCTGATAGACCCTCGTCATGCAGAGCAGCGAGCCGTTCTCGAGTTGACGGTCTCGCTCCACAGACTCGGCAACCAGGTACATGGCCTGCGACTCACAGGTGGGCCGATCGGGCGCCGGTAACTGGGCGATGGTCGAGATCGTCACCACGAAGTGATCCTTCTCCTCGACCTCGAAGGCTCCCGAGGTCCACTTGGTCTCTCCGGGCGGCACCAGCACCCCGCCCGCATTCTCCGCTCGACAATGCGAGGTGAGCGGCAGGCGCTTGAGAAACACCTGCTTCTTCGCATCGGCCTTGTCCCGCATTTCTCGGGGCGACTCTGCGAGCGCCGCCTCCCCATGGCCCAGTAGCAGGAACGTTGCGAGACCAAGAAAGACAGTCTTCGCCACCGCTCCCAATGAGTACGGGCTGAGCCGCTCATTGGGCCAGCCAATCATGAGTTCTGGACCACAATCGATGGGAACTTGTGGGTCATGTCCTTGGCTGTCTTGGCAATAAGAACCGCGACCTTTCGGGCCAGGTCTTTGTAGAGACCCGCAATGGCACCGTTGGGGTCGGCCACCACCATGGGCACCCCGGCATCGGCCCGCTCACGAATATTCACGTTCAGAGGCAGGGAGCCGAGCAGCGGCACGCTGTAATCGGAAGCCATGAGCTGCCCACCGCCGTGGCCGAAGATGTGCTCGGCATGCCCGCATTGGGGGCAGACATAGAGACTCATGTTCTCGATGATGCCGAGCACAGGTACCGAGACCTTCTCGAACATTTTCAGCCCCTTTCGGGCATCCATGAGGGCGACCTCCTGCGGGGTGGTGACGATCAGGGCGCCAGTAATGGGCACCGACTGGGCCAGCGAGAGGTGAACATCGCCCGTTCCCGGGGGCATATCCAGCAGCAGATAGTCGAGGTCCGGCCAGTTGGTCTGCCGAAGGAGTTGGTCGAGCGCCTGCGAGACCATTGGGCCCCGCCAGACCATCGCTTGGTCGTCCCCGGTGAGAAAACCGATGGAGTTGACCGAAATGCCGTGGGCCGTGAGCGGTTCCATGGATTTGCCATCAAGGGTCTCGGGACGCCCCGATGCACCCAGCATGGTGGGCATGCTGGGACCATAAATATCTGCATCCAAGATCCCAACCTTCGCACCTTCGGCGGCCAAGGCCAGGGCCAGGTTCACTGTGGTGGTGGATTTGCCCACCCCACCCTTGCCCGAGGCAACGGCAATGACGTTCTTCACCCCAGTCACGAGCCGCACGCCCTTTGCGACCGCATGGGGAATGATTTCTTGACGAACCGAGACGCTCACATTGCGAACCTCGGACAGGGTTCGAACGGCCTCGATCGCCTGCTTGCGGGTCTGCTCGAAAATACTTTTTGCGGGGTAGCCAAAGACCACCTCGAACACAACGTCTCCGCCATCGACTGCCAGGCCTTTGACCATTCCGGCCGAGACGATGTCCTGGGAGAGATCGGAGAGCACGACGCCCTTGAGCGCCGCTTTGACTTGATCGGTTGTTAGGCTCACAAGAAATCCATAGAGATTGGGAGCATGAAACGCTAGCAAATTCAGGGGCCAGCCGCCTTGGTAGAAGCGCTTATTCCCCTAGTTTTCCAGTGGGGTTCAGTCGATCGGGCCCAGGGCGGCGACCGCCAGCGGCCTCATCCGACCAACCACCCGCAGAAGGATCCGGTAGGTGTCCCGATCGAACTGCAGCGGACCCGGTGAGCGCAACAAGTCGCCGAGCTCCTCCTCGCAGGTGGCAGAACCCAGATAAGCCCACTGATTAAAAAGCAGCGCCCGATCACCTTCGGTGAGCACAGCCGGCCCCGAGAAGGGCCAATCCCTCACACGAAGTTTGGCCAGGGCCACCTCGAGCCGAAGGCGATGCTGCGCCAAGGGCTCCAGTCCCTCGCATGCACCGCGGCATCGATGCAGTTGGCGGCCAAAGCATGCCTGGCCCGAGCGGGCCTTCTCAAGGCCCGTCAGCGACTTGCAGAGTCCGTGGTCATCGCTGAGTTGCCGCAATACCCGCTGGGCTTCTGACATGGTCTCGAAGAGTCCAAAGCAGCGTCGCTCCGGGTTCTCCAGCGCCTCGGCGATGGGCCCAAACTGCAACTGGGGGAAGTCCTCTGCATCTCGCAGCACGATCGTGGTGATCGAGCGATTCAATCGAAGCCGACGATTCATTGTGGGTTTGAGCTTCTTCACCAGATCCGATTCAAGCAGGAGTGCGCTGATCTCACCAGCCGTCTCTCGCCACTCCACGCGTTTGACCTGCTGAGTGATACGAAGCTCTTTGCTCGAGCGTGTGTCGGCCGAGAAATGCGAAAGCACACGGCCGCGCAGGGTCTTTGACTTGCCGATGTAAAGCGGCAGATCGTTGTCCCCATAGAAAAGGTAAACACCAGGCCCATTGGGCATGTCTGCAACCTGTGCCGGATCGATATTCGGCGGCAGGGACGGCCGGCCAAGAATGCTTCGAACCGCCTTCTCAATTGACTCTCTGGGAACCGACTCAACAAGTCGCATCCAAAACTGAAGAATCAAATCGGCATCGGCCATGGCCCGGTGCCGCCCCGTTACCGCGAGGCCATGCCGCTGCACCAGGGCATCTAGGTTGTGCCGCGGCTCATCGGGGAAAAGCAGCCGGGAGAGGCGAACCGTGCAGAGTGTGGGCGCCTGGAAGGCCTCGCCAATGGACGCATAGGCCTGTTTGATGAACGCATAATCAAACCGAACGTTGTGGGCAACAAAAATACAGCCCTCGAGCCGCGCCCGAAGTTCACTCGCAACTCGCTCAAACCGAGGCGCGTCCGCCACCATTGCATCGTCAATGCCGGTGAGTGATTGAATGAAGGGCGGAATACGCATGCCTGGATTCACCAGGGTCGACCAGCGGTCCAACTGACCATCGACGAGCCGAATTACAGCGATCTCTGTAATGCCATCCTTGGTGGGCGTGGAGCCCGAAGTCTCAATATCAACAAAGGCAAGCGGCTGATCGATCAAGGGCCGCCCTTGGGGATTGGCTTATGGGCCGCGCAGTTCTGATCGAAGAAGGCTTTGAAGGCCTTCTTACTTGTCATCCCCCGGCGAAACAGCTTGCCCTCACGGGATTGAACCACTCCCTCGGTGCGCAGTCGCAGGCCCTCGGCAGTGTCCTCGGGGTAGTGCCAGCGATAGCGTTCCATGAGGGCCTTGAACCAAAGAGGAGCGTCCTCCCCGGCCCCCTTGGCGGCCGCCGCGCAGGTGGCCAGATCGAGCGTCCCCAGCGGAGACCGATCGGGGAATCGTCTCGGCGTGGGCTCTGCGGCCAATGCGCCGGTGATTGCGGCCACGAGAAGCACCGAAGCCGAGCCCTTCTGGGATGGACGAAGGGTCATTCAGCCTTCGCGGAGATCGCCTCGAATCCAGGCGAGGGCATCCCGCTCTTGCGCAAAATCAAAATCGCGAATCTCTGCATCGAGAAAATGATTGGCGATGAGCGGAACGATGTCTCCAATGACCGAATCGGTGACCAGGGCGACCCGAGAGATTTTCTGATGGTGGGAATAGACAAACGACATGTGATCGATCATGGCGCCAAAACTCTCCCAGCCAGGAAAGTCCTGCGAGACAACGAGAACACCCAAAAGCTTCTTATGGTGCTCGAGGTATGAGTCGACCTTTCGGGTCAATAGAACGAAATCGGTTTCTGTGAGTTCCCCGTGGGGATGGAGTCGCAGGATCCCCTCGAACTCGTCTAACTTAAATTCCAACATGTCGATGGCGTTCTGGTCATTTCAATGAAGTCATCTTAAGGGAATCACTGAGCGGGTGCACCACCCCGAATCAGATTGCGAATGCCACCCTTGGGGACTGCGACATCGCCTTTGCGACGAGGGATGAGATGAAGGTGACAATGAAACATGCTTTGACCCGCGACCTCACCCGCGTTCGAACCAACATTAAAAGCCACAATACTGGGGTCTTCCAACAACAGTGCGCGGCGCTGTTCGTTGAGCAAGGCATAGCAAGCCAACAATTCCTCTTGGCTCAGACCAAAGACGTCGGTGACATGCCGTTTGGGCATCACCAAACAATGATGCGGCGTGACAGGAAACTCATCCTTCACCGCAATTGCATGCGCATTCTCTGCGACGATCTTTGAGGGGTCCACCTGACAAAAAATGCATCGCTGTCCAACCATCGCCAATCCTCCCCTTGGAACGCGGTTTTCTGTATGGATCTAAAGTGTAGAAGACTTTTTGCCCAGAAAAGCCTGCCGCACGGTCTGGCGGCGAGGCCCATCGAGCACATGAATCTCCGACCCCGCTGCAAAGACCCCCGGGGTTACCACCGACAAGTACCACCCAGAGCAGGCCTGCTCAAACATGGCCTTGGCCGCACCCGACCATCCCATGACTGCGTTGAACTTGAAACAGGGCTCCCTGGGCTCGGTCACCCGCAGTACCACATCGCCCACCAACCACTCATCGCCCAGATAAACGGTGTCTTCCGAGAGGCCCTCGATCGAGAGGTTTTCTCCCATGGCACCAGGGTTCTCAAGCCGATCCACCCGACCTTGATGCTCGGTCAAGACACGTTTCCAAAATGCGTAATGCGCAAAGGTGTAGGCATAGAGCGCCTTCTGAGGCCCCCCGTGGACAGTGAGATCGCACTGCTCATCGCCCTCGATACCGAGCGGCCCCAAGCGATGCAAGACCGGATCACTCAGGCTGGAGACAACCGTTTTGGCGATCCCGGACTGAACCCTTCGCGGTGGCTCCTGGCCACCCGAGCGAACCATAAGGGGAGAGACGCGGCCCGTGCAGAGGGCCAGCAACCGGGGGGTGTTCGAGGGCGTGGGCATGGCTGTATTAGAGTATGCACTCTCCATTAAGCCCGGTGACACCTTGCTCCCCTACGCACTCGCAGTTCTTCTCTCGAGCTTCCTGCTCTTTCTTGTTCAACCCATTATTGCCAAGCAAATCGTTCCCTGGTTCGGTGGGTCCGCCTCGGTCTGGTCGGCCTGCCTGAGCTTTTTTCAGCTCGTTTTGCTCGCGGGCTACGCCTACTCCGACGTGGTTCAGAGGATTGCAGCCCGAAGGCAGTCGATGCTTCATACCGCCCTGTTGATCGCCAGCCTGATTAGCCTGCCCATTCTGGCAAGCGCCGACTGGAAGCCCTCGGGCGATGAAGTGCCCCTGCTGCGAATACTTGGCCTTCTGGCCCTGACCGTGGGCCTGCCCTACTTTATGCTCTCGACCACCGGGCCACTGATCCAATCATGGTTCGCACGAGAGCAACTCAGTCCCGAGCGGGCCCAGCGTGCCTACAGGCTGTTTGCGTTGTCGAACTTTGGTTCCCTGCTGGGCTTGGTGGCCTATCCCTTCGTGATCGAACCCTTTGTTGGAATTGATGAGCAGGCCTGGATTTGGAGCGGCCTCTATGTCGCCTTCGTGGCCGTGGTGATCTGGGTGGGTCTGCGGGCAGTGGGTCGGGCATCGATCGCCGCCCAAACCCTGCCAGGCACCGCACCGACTCAATCCAACCCAGCGACACCGGATGGTTCGCCAGCCGCGGTCAACGCCGCACCGGGCGGCAGCACCGCGGCGATCAATCCACCCGGTTGGGCCGACTATGCCCTCTGGTTCAGCCTGGCCGGCACGGCCACCCTGCTACTGCTCGCGATTTCGAGTCACATCACGCAGAACATCGCCTCCATTCCTTTTCTCTGGGTCATGCCGCTGTCGCTCTATCTATTGACCTTTGTTCTCGCCTTCGAAGGCCGCGGTGGACGGGGCTGGTACGACCGATCCACTTACCTGCTTCCAAGCATGCTCATTGCAGCCTTCATGGGCTGGGGACTGGTGGCGGAAGACGGCCTCATGGGTGTAACCGAGGCCGTGCCTCTGTATCTGGTGGGCCTGTTCTTGGTGAGTTTCTTCTGCCACGGTGAACTCGCAGGGGCCAAGCCGGCTGCGCGTTACCTCACACGGTTCTACTTCATGCTCGCGCTTGGGGGCGCGGCAGGCGGTCTCACGGTGTCGCTTCTTGCGCCCTTGGTCGCGCCCTTTTACTGGGAGTTGCCCTTTGGCCTCATGTTGGTGGGCATCTTGGGGGCATGGGTCATTATGCGAGAGCCGCGGCCGAGTCTTCTGGTACCCATTCGTTCATTGTTCCTTGCGAGTGCAGGTGCCAGCATTGGCATCGTGGCCTATTACGCTTACGAGCAGTACCAGTCCGCGTTTTACAACAACATCGTTGCGAGCCGTAATTTCTACGGCACCCTTCGTGTCAATGAATCGCACTACCGTGGACTCGATGCGCCCGTGAAGCGTTTGGTCCATGGCGTAATTTTGCATGGCCTGCAGAGCACCGACCCAAAACTCCAAGGCAAGCCAACCACCTATTACAGCGCCGCGTCGGGGACCGGACTCGCCATTGAGTACCTGCAGCGATCCAAGCCCAAAGAGGCCATTCGAGTCGGTGTGGTGGGGCTCGGCGTTGGCACACTGGCCGCCTACGGAAGACCGGGTGATCACTACCGCTTCTACGAAATCAATGACGACGTCATCCGCTTCGCTCAGCAAGAGTTCTCCTACCTCAAGCAATCCGCCGCTGAGATCAGCCTCGCACTGGGCGATGCACGGCTGCAGTTGGAACGAGAGGCCCCCCAGCAATTCGACTTGCTTGTGATCGATGCCTTCTCAAGCGACTCCATACCGGTTCACCTGATCACGGCCGAGGCCTTCGAGGTCTACCGAAAGCACCTCAAGCCCGATGGCGCGGTGGCCTTTCATGTCACCAACCGCTTTCTACGCTTATCGCCTGTGGTCCAGCAAATTGCCCACAACGCGGGCTACATGACCAAGCTCCTTTCGCACGACCCCGATGACGAGGGGACCAATGCGCTGCTGGCCTCTTCGGATTACGTAGTGGTGACGCGAAACAAGGCCATGCTGGAAGACAAAAGACTCCTCGCGGCCGAAACCGAGATTCCTGGCATTCCAGGGCTGCGTCTCTGGACCGATGACTTCAATAACCTGCTGCAGGTGCTGAAGTAGTCCTGACAAATTAGGCCCTCGGCTAGGCCTTGGGCAGCGCAGGTGCCTTGGTGGCAAAGGCCTCGTCTTGCGGCGTCACCTTCACCGCACCTTTGGCGGCAATCTCTTGAACCGCCCTCACCAGGAGTCGAATCCCCAGGGGACTCAGAGCACGCCGCCAGAGGCTGCCTGAATCTTCGCCTGGCAGCACAAAACACCAGTCCTGGGCAACCACGCCACCGGCGTCCCAGACTTCATTGAGTTGATAGACCGTGCCGCCCGCAATTGCATCGCCCTCTTTCACAGTCCATTCCACGGCCGCGCGGCCCCGATGCCGCGGCAGCAGGCTGGGGTGGTAGCCAATGCCTCCGAGGCGGGCCTTGGCCAGAGCCTCGGGGGTAATCAATGCGTGGCTATAAGCCGTTACAACGAGGTCCACCGGCGAAGAAATCTCATCGCCGGAAACGGCCTTCGGACTGGCCTGAACGACCACAGACAGGCCCTTCTCTTTGGCCAGGAGCGCGAGTCGATCCTCGGGGTCGGCGACCACCACAACGGAAATCTGGATGGCCTGGCTCTCCAAGAGTTGGGTGAGGACCTCGGCGCCAAAGTGTTTGGAGCCTACAAGCGCGATTTTCATTGTTCCTGCCTCCTTGATGGCAACCGGCTGAGCAATCGGTTGAGCGATGGCTTGACCGTTATGTTGCGGTGCATCATAAAAACCACTAGAATCCCAGCAGTGTATCAATCCAGGGAGAAGGGTCGTCACATGGACATCAAGGGTAGCGTTGCCCTCATAACAGGGGCCGGCAACGGCATCGGCCAGGCTGTGGCCAAACATTTATCCGCCAAGGGCGCCAAGCTCGCCTTGGTCGACCGAGCTGAGGCCGAGGCGCGACGCGTGGCCGAGGAAATCAAGGCATCGGGCGGCCAAGCCATTGCCATCGGCGCCGACGTCACCAGCGAAGAGGACACCGCTCGATTCATCGCCGAAACACTCAAAGCCTACAACCAGCTCAATATGGCAATCGCCTGCGCTGGCGTGATCCGCGACGGCCTGATGCTGAGCCCCGACAAGGCCACCGGCAAGATCGGCAAGAAGTTGGGCCTCGACAAGTGGAAGCAAGTCATCGACGTGAACCTCACCGGCACCTTCCTAACCCTTCGCGATGCCGCGGAGGCCATGGCCAACGGCGGATGGAAGGGACTTCTGGTCACCATTTCATCCGTTAACAAGGTGGGCCAGGTCGGTCAGCTCAACTACTCCTCCACGAAGGTGGCCTGTGCATTGATGCCCAAGATCATGGTGGGTGAATTCCATATGCGCGGGATCAAGAACATTCGCGCCGTTGGCATTGCCCCGGGATACACAGCAACGCCCATGCTCACCGGCATGAACCAAGATGCATTGGCCGGCATTCTCAAAGACGTGCCCCTTGGACGTCTGGTCGAGCCCACCGAGATTGCATCGCTCATCGAGCACTGCGCAACCAACGAGGCCATCAACGCCACCACGCTCGAGATCACCGGCGGCCTCTGCTATCCCGGCGCCATCGCAAAGTAAAACAAGCGGGCCAGTCAGCAGGAGTCAAACGGCTGCTCCCCAGATAGGGTTCGGCCGTTTTTTTACGCAGTTGAACCTTGGTTCAGGTGGGTATGGTTCAGGCGGGCTTGGCTCGCGGCGTGGCGCTCGGACTTCGATTGACCAAGTAGACCCCCGACAAAATCGCCACGCCGCCAACGGCATGGAAATCCTGCGGCTGCTCACCGAGCAGGGCCCAGCCCGCAAGGGCCGCATAGAGTGGGCCGAGATAGAGCACCACCGACGTTCGGGCGGCACCGATCTGCTGCTGCATATAGATGTAGCAAAAATAAGCGCCCACGCCAGGGAAGATGCCCACCAGCAACACGTACCAGAGTCCGGTGGCGGTGAGGTTCCAGTTCTCCAATAGGGCCGCCTCGAGCAAGGTAAAAGGAATGAGTACGACCATGCCGCCCGCGGTAATTAGCGTGAGTCGGGCCAGATTGGAGAAACGAGACTCAATGGCCTTCAAGCGCAGTGAATAGATGGTCCAGGAGGCCACGCAGACCAGTATCCAGAGGTCGCCGGGGGTGAACTCTTGTTGGCCGAGCGCTGTGAGATCGCCCTTGAGTACGACCCAGAGCATGCCAATGAGCGCCATGGCCACCCCAACGGACTGGACCCAGCCGAAGGGCTCTTTCAGAAGGCGCGCGGAGATGAGGCTAATTAAGACTGGAGAAATCGCATAGAGCAAGGCAATGTTGACCGAGCTGGTGGTCTGCCCACCAATGTAGACAAAGGCCCCGCAGATCCACATGCCCAGGCCACCCAAGAGCAAGAATTCTCTCTTCTCATCACTTCGGAGCGGAAGCCCTCTTCGAATCTCTGCCCAACAGAACGGAAGAAGGATTGAAAACGCCACAGTCCAACGAAGCAATGCCAGCATGTGGGCCTCGATATGGCCCACATAGAGCCGCGCAATCAGGTAGTTCACAGTCCAGAAACCCGGCACCACAAAAATAAGCGCCAGGGCAATTCGCAATCGCCAGGCATCGGTCATCGTCGGAATCATTGATTCGCTTGCATCCTTTTTCTTGAGACTGGGTGACTTGAACGGCTTGTTACTTCGGCAGACTGACTTTGGGCATTCGCTCTTGAATTACCAGTGCCTTCTCTTGAATCCACTCGGATTCCCGATTCCGATCATACCGACGGGGCGCAGGAAGGATGGAAGCCAGCCAGGCCGCCTGGGCATCATCGAGTTCTGCGGCCGACACCCCGTAGTAGTGCCGAGCCGCGGCCTCTATTCCGAAGACACCAATGCCCCACTCGGCCACATTCAGATAGATCTCGAGAATGCGCCGCTTGTCGACCAACAGCTCCAGCATAGAGGCCAAGACAAACTCTTGTGCTTTGCGAATATAACTTCGCTCCGATGAGAGATAGAGGTTCTTCGCGAGCTGCATGGTGATGGTGGACCCGCCTCGCTTAACGGTGCCCTTGCGAAGATTCTCGCGCGCCGCCTTCTCAATGGCCTCCCAGTCCACACCATCGTGATAGGCAAAGGTGGAGTCTTCTGCGGCAATTACCGCCCGCTTGGCCGAGACGGAGATGCGCGGATAGGAGACCCACTGGTGTCGAAGCTTTGCCTCGGTCTTCTTCCCCTTGGAGAGACGCTCGCGCTCTGCGTCCATGAATGCAGTCGTCTCTGGGTTGTAGAAATTGAGGGTGGCAATCGAGAGTGCGTAGTAGCCCTGCAGAAGGGCCAAGGCCGCAAAACCAATGAGGATCGGCCAACGCAGCAATGACCAGACACGCCCAAAGAGGCCCCTGCGACTCATGCCACCTCGCCTCGCAGCTGCCGAACAATCTGCTGGGCCAGTCCCATTGAGATGCCATCGACGGTCGCGAGTTCTTGGGCCGATGCGGCACGCAGCCCTTGCAGTCCACCAAAGCGCGCGAGCAGTCGTTGGCGTCGCTTGGGTCCAATGCCCTCAATCTCATCGAGTATGGAGCCCTGTCGGGCCTTGGCACGCTTGGCACGCATACCAGTGATTGCAAAGCGATGGGCTTCGTCGCGAATCTGCGCAATGAGCAGCAGTGCCCCGTGGTCTCGGCCCAGACTCAGTACTCGACCATCGACACACAACAATCGCTCAAGGCCCACCTTGCGTCCTTCCCCTTTGACCACGCCCACCAGAATACTGGTGTCGTGCCCAGACTCCTGAAAGACCTCGGCAGCGACTCCGAGTTGGCCCTGCCCGCCATCGATAAGGACCAAATCGGGAAGGTTTGCATCGGCTCCATAGCGCCGCTCCAAGGCCTGACGCATGGCGGCATAGTCGTCACCCGGCGTAATGCCAGAAATGTTAAAACGCCGATATTCAGCAGGCTGCATGGCGTGGTGATGGTAGACCACACAAGAGGCCTGGGTGGCCTCGCCCGAGGTGTGGCTGATGTCGAAACACTCGATACGAAGGGCATCGAGACCATGGGCGGACTCTATGCCGAGCGCATCGGAGAGCAGGCGCGTGCGCTCCTCCGCACTGCCCTGCTCCTGGGCCCGACGCACCAGGGCCAGTCGGGCGTTGTCTTCCGCCATGCGCAGCCATTCTCTACGCTTGCCCACGGGCGAGTGGAGTACCTTGACCGGGTTGGCCTCACGCAGAGGCTCCAACCACTCCGAAAGCGCCTCGACCACCGACTCTCGATTCACCACCAAGGTGGCAACCGGGATGTCCTGTCCGTAATGCTGCCCAACGAATGACAAGAGCGCCTCATCGAGCACCTGGGTATCGGCCTGAACCAGGGCCGACGGCGGCATAACCGGGAAGTAAGCCCGATCGCCAAGGTGCCTCCCCCCTCGAACCATGGCCATGTTCACCACCAATCGATGGCCATCGCTCACCACAGCAAGTACATCGCAGTCCTGCGAGTCATCGGTCTCCATGACATGCTGCTGCAAGACCCGCGAAAGCGCACCAATCTGGTCTCGATAGACGGCGGCCTGCTCAAAGTCGAGCCGATCGGAGGCGGCCTGCATTTCCTGCTGCAACTCCTCCATGAGCGCATCGTGCCCTCCTCGCAAGAAACCCAGCGCACGATTGGTATCGCGTCGATAATCTTCCTCGGAAATCGCACCCACACAGGGCGCCGAGCATCGATGAATCTGATGCAGCAGGCAGGCACGAGATCGATTGTTCATCACCGCATCGGTGCAGCTTCTCAACTGAAAGACCTTCTGCAGAATCTGCAGACTCTCCTTGACTGCCCAGCTGCTCGGAAAAGGACCAAAGTAATCGGCCTGTCCATCGACCGCCCCCCGATAGAAGCCAATTCTTGGGAAGCGGTGCCGACTAATGCGCACAAAGGGATAAGACTTGTCATCGCGAAAGAGAATGTTGTACTTCGGCGACTGCGTCTTGATGAGATTGTTCTCGAGCAGAAGTGCCTCCGCCTCCGAACGCACCACAGTAATCTCGGCTCGCTGAATCTGCGAGACCATCCGAGCGATTCGAGGCGAGTGATCCGACTTCCTGAAATAAGAACTCACTCGGTTCTTTAAGTGCCGAGCCTTTCCAACATAGAGCAAATCGCCCTCGCTCGAGAAGAAGCGATAGACGCCAGGTTGCCCGGGAAGGCTTGCGATAAACGCCCCCAGGGTCTCCTCGTTAATCAGCGAGCCGGTCTCAGACATTCCACTGCTCGGTCCATGGCCTGCGCAAACATTTCGGGAGTGAGCCGGCCGGTGTTGATGTTGTATCGACTCGGGTGATAGCTATCGACCAGAGAGACTTCGGGCAGTCGATGCACAAGCCCATGAGAAAAACTAATTTCAGCTGCCTTCAGGCCCCACTCCTTTAGGGGAAGTGCGGACAACACAGCCCGGTGCGAGACTGCCCCCAAGGCCAAAATCACCCGCGGCTTCGCGCTTGAAATCTCTTCCTTGAGAAATTGCCCGCAGGTCTTGACCTCGCTGCCCGTTGGCTTGTTGTCGGGCGGAAGGCACTTAACCGCGTTGGTGATGCGGCAATTCTTCAAGACCAGACCATCGGCCACCGAGACAGACCGGGGTGCCGTACTCAGGCCACAGCGAAAGATATTTCCGTAGAGCAAATCGCTGCATGCATCGCCAGTAAAGGGCCTGCCCGTCGCATTTGCCCCATGCATGCCGGGTGCAAGGCCAACGATTAATAAGGCCGCGTTCGGGTCTCCGAACGGGGGAACGGGCCTGCAGAAGTAGCCGGGATTCGATTCACGAACCTGGTCGAGAAACCCGGCCAGACGAGGGCAGTCCCGACAATCATTGAGGGGCGGTCGCATGGGGCATCAGTCGACCAAGGCCACGACGGTCCGATGAACTCAAGAATTGGGGCATGCGCTTGGGCATCTCATCGAGGGCACGAACCGCCAAGTCCGGGCGATTGCAAATGAGGGTTGCGTCGCAGCCGGCCTCGAATGCGGCCTGTGCACGATCGGCAACATCTTCGTAGATGGCCGCGCCGGCCATCGATAAATCGTCGCTGATCACCACGCCATCAAAACCAAGGCGCTCTCGCAGAATCTCGCGAATCCAGACCGATGAGAAGCCTGCCGATGAATCGTCCACCTGTGGGTAACGAACATGGGCGGGCATCACCGCTGTGAGAAGCGCCGGACCCCGGGTTCCATCATTCAATTGAGGCGCTGCGGCCAACTCCGCATAAGGCAGGCAATCGTCGCGCAGAATGGATTCGAGGTCGCGCTCGTCCACGGGAAGGTCATGGTGCGAATCGGCCTGCGCCCATCCATGTCCCGGGAAATGCTTTCCGCAATTCTTAAAGCCCGAGAGCGAGAGCCCCTGCATCATCGCAGCAGCCATGAGGCTCACCCAGGCCGGGGAGCGATGAAAGGACCGATCGCCAATGACCTCACTGCGTCCGTAATCCAAATCGAGCACCGGCGTGTAACTGAAGTCGACGCCAATGGCGCGCAGCTCTGCGGCCAGCTGAATACCGGCCTGCCGTGCCGCCCGAGAGGCCCTCATCGCCGACTCGCCAGCCGGCACAGCCGCATCGCCGCCCTTCGCCAGCGCTTCTGCCAGCAATCGAAAGGACGGCAGATGCGTGAACCCCTTGCGAAAGCGCTGCACCCGACCGCCTTCGTGATCAATCGAGACCAGCAGTCGCTCGCCGTCTTTCCCACCACCGGGCCGAATCGCATGGATTGACCGAGTCAGTTCGGTGACCTGTTCAATCGACTCAAAGTTGCGGGTAAAGAGAATGACGCCCCCCACCCATGGATGGGCCAGCCGCTCCTTTTCTTCGGCCGTGAGCGCAAAGCCCTCGACATCGATAATCAACGGACCAGTCATTGGGTCTCCACCACAGCAAAGGCTTGAACAATATCGCGTTCATCGGAGAGCGAGACATGAATGCGCCAGCCTCGCTCGGCAAGATGGGCCGTCAGGCTTCCATGGGTCTGCACCAGGGGGGCGCCCTTCGAATCGTTGAGCAGCTCAAGGCAATGAAGCCCCATGGGCCTTGCCAAGCCACAGCCCAGGGCCTTGCCCACGGCCTCCTTGCCCGCAAAGCGCTTGGCCAGATAACTCACCGCTCGGGCCCGGCGACCCGATGAATTGGAAGGGGCCGGCTGATTGTCGCCTTCAGGAATCCCGAATCGATTCCTGAAAACCGCCTGCTCACTGGGCCCCAGAATGCGGTTGACCAATCGGTCACCCCACCGATCGAAGATGACCTGCATGCGATCGAGCATGACCAGGTCACAACCCACACCAATAATCATCGGCCACTCCCAAGGCTCGACTCACGCATCAGGCGCTTCATCTCACGAACGGCCTCGCGCATTCCCACAAACACGGCCCGAGAAACAATGGCATGGCCAATGTGGAGCTCTCGAAGGCCAGGCAATGCAGCCACGGGCTGGACATTGAAATAGTTCAGGGCATGGCCCGCATTGAATCGCATGCCCTGCTGCAAAATTCTCTCACCCGCGCGGCGTATGCGATTGAGTTCCTCGCGCACGGCCCGACGATCGGGGTCGCGGCCCTGGACATGAAAGACCTCGGCATAAGGGCCGGTGTGAACCTCGCAGACCTCGATGCCAATTTCCCTGGCCGCATCAATCTGCCGCGGCTCTGCATCCACAAACGCACTCACTGTGATGCCTGCCTTACGGAGTCGATCCACCATTGCTGCCAGCGAAGTCGCCTGACCCGCGACATCCAGGCCACCCTCGGTGGTGATCTCTTGGCGCCCCTCGGGCACCAACATGGCCATCTCTGGCCGAACGCGACATGCAATCTCCACCATCTCGGGGGTGGCCGCCATTTCCAGATTGAGCTTGATCTGTGTGTGGGTGCGCAGCCTCTCCACATCGGCATCTTGGATGTGCCGGCGATCTTCACGCAGGTGCACCGTGATTCCATCGGCACCGCCCAGGTGGGCCTCCACTGCCGCCCAAATGGGGTCCGGGTCGTAGCTGCGTCTCGCCTGACGCAGCGTGGCAACGTGATCGATATTCACACCCAACTCAATCATGGTCTGTTCCCAGGTCGGCCCGAGGGCTCGGTTAATCGATGAAGCTCTCGCAGGGTCTCTCTGGAGAGCAGTTCGGCCTCGCCAAGCTGATGGCGAAGCAGCGCACGAAGAAGGCGTTTGGCCTCGGCTGCGACTTCAACATCAAGAAATGCCGACGCGAACGCATCGAATCCGTCATCGTATCGCGAGAGCGCATGGATCACCCGTCCACTGACCGCCTCCCCGTTGCTCGGTGCCTCGGCAACCGGGCGAATCATCTCGCCCGCCCGGACCTCGAAAAGCCCGTTGGGTTGGTCTCGATAGAGCGGCGCCGAGAAATCCGGCGCAACGCCAATCTCCCGCAGGAGTCGGCACTCGAACTGACGCAGAACCGGCTCGATTAAAGGTGCGGCCCGACCCGGGCCCGCACGCATCGAGCGTGAAGCAGCCGTTGAGCAAGCCCCCGCCGCAAGAAACTGAATGGCCTGCTGGTAGGCATCGAAGAGATTGGGATGGGGGTCTTCGCGCGCCAGAAGCTTCAAGACCAACTCATTGAGATAAAAACCCGCCAGAAGCGCCTCGCCTGCCAGCGCTCCGAGCCCTCCCGACCACTCGGCGGACATGAGCGTGCGCAACTCGCCCTTGGCCGCATAGCGAATCAGAATGGGTTGGAACGGCTGCAGCAGCCCCCGCATGGCCGACCGGGGCCTCCGGGCCCCGCGTGCCACCAGGCCAAGCCGGCCCTCGGATCGCGTGAAGACCTCCACCACCAGACTTGTCTCACGCCATGCAAGGCTGTGCAATACAAATGCTTCTTTCATCACTCGTAGCCGAAACTGCGAACCGCCTGATCGTCGTCGGCCCAATTCTCCTTGACGCGAACCCAGAGTTGGAGATGAACGGGGCCGTCGATGAGCCGTGCAATGTCATGTCGCGCCGACTGGCCAATCTTCTGAATGCGGCTGCCGCCCTCGCCAATTACCATGGGCTTCTGAGATGCGCGCGCAACCACTATTGAGGCATCGATCTCGGTGCGCCGCAGCTCTTCATTGGGCTCAATGTAGCGGTCGATGACCACCGTGGCCTCATAGGGAAGCTCGTCTCCGAGTAGTCGAAAGAGCTTCTCACGAATGAGTTCGGCCGCCATGAAACGCATGCTTCGATCGGTCACCAACTCGGCGTCCACCAATGCCTCCTGCACCGGGAGTCGGCGCATCAAGGTCTCGACCAATTCTTTGAGCTGAAAGGCCTTGCTCGCCGAGACCGGAACGAGTTCGGCGGTGGGAAGTGCATCGGAGATGCGTTTTCCCACGGCAAAGGCGGCCTGTCGGTCTCGATCTGTCTTGAGAAGGTCGGTCTTGTTAAGGGCCACCACCAGGCCCTTGGCCTTGCTCAGCAGCGACAAGACCCGCTCGTCCTGCTCAGTCAGGCCCTTGGCCTCGACCACCCAAAGCACCACATCGACATCCTCGAGTGAGGAGACCGCGGCCTTGTTCAACTGTCGATTCAGCGCGCCACGATGCAGCTCTTGAATGCCGGGCGTGTCGACAAAGAGAATCTGATGATCGGGCTCGGTTCGCACCCCCAGAATGCGGTGCCGAGTGGTCTGAGGCTTTCTGGAAGTGATGGAGATGGGCATCCCCACCAATGCATTCATCAGACTCGATTTGCCAACATTGGGGCGACCTACAATCGCCACCATGCCTGCTCGATGCTCTGAACTACTCATTCCCCGACGTGAACTCAAGGCGCTTCTGAGGGGGTTCACCCGCCTTCTTGCTTCGGCGTCGCTTCTTGGGTGCTACAGAGACCGCGTCCTGCGCGGCCGTTAAGGCCTTGGTGGCAGCGGACTGCTCGGCCGCTCGGCGACTCGCCCCACTGCCAAGACTCACAATCGATAACTTCGGCACAACACACTCAACCTCGAAGACCTGGCTATGGGCGGCACCCATGGTGGCCACCACCTGATAACCCGGCAGGGGCAGACCGTGGCCCTGCAAAAACTCCTGCAAAAGTGTCTTGGCATCCTTGCCCAGGGTGGCCGCATCCACAGACTGAAGAATGGGCAGATAGAGCGATTCGACAACCCTTTGAGCGGCCTCATAGCCGCCATCGAGGTAGACCGCACCAAAGACTGCCTCGAGTGCGTCGGCGAGAATCGATGGACGCCGCAGCCCACCACTCTTTCGCTCACCCTCCCCCAGCAAGAGTTGTTCATTTAACTGGAGAGAACTGGCAATGTCGTGAAGGGCCTGCTGCCGAACAAGACTCGAGCGCACTCGGCTCAGATCGCCCTCGGCGAACTGATCGAGCTCTCGGTAGAGCAGCCCAGAGACCGCCAGATTCAAAACGCTGTCACCGAGAAACTCCAGACGCTCGTTGTGCGGCTGGCTGTGGCTGCGGTGCGTCAGCGCGAGCCGCAGGAGGGACGCATCCTTGAATGTGTAGCCAAGGCGCTTTTCGAGATCGGTCACTCGAAAAACCCCAATCGATCGAAACGACCAGAGACCACCTCACCGAAATTGAACCAAATCATGAAGGCCTGGCCCACCAGATTGCGCTCGGGGACAAAGCCCCAAATGCGGCTGTCGGCTGAGTTGTCGCGGTTGTCCCCCATGGCGAAGTAATGCCCAGCAGGCACCGTGCATCGAATCCCGGCCACCGTTCGATCGCATGCCTCACGGTGACTAAAGGCCTCCATGAAGAAGAACTCGGGAGCGCCCTCGTCATTGAGCGTCTGGTAGCGCCGCCCATCCATGGACTCTTCATAGAGGCGGGCGGGCCGGCTCGAGGAGGCATCGGCGAAGATGCCGAGATCCTTGCGCTCAACCAACTTGCCGTTGACCGAGATCCGCTTGCCCTCAATCTCAATGCGGTCACCAGGAATGGCCACAATGCGCTTGATGTAATCCACGGACTCGTCTTTGGGGTATCGAAACACCGCGACATCGCCACGCTGCGGCAGGCCCGTGGGAACGGCCAGCGTGTTGAGTACGGGCACCCGAATGCCGTAGCTGTACTTCTTAACCAGTATGAGATCGCCGATGCGCAGGGTTGGAATCATCGAGCCCGACGGAATATTGAAAGGCTCAAAAAGAAACGAGCGCACCAGAAACACCACGAAAATGACGGGGAAGAACCCAGCGGTGTACTCGAGCCAACCCGGCCGCGGCGCACCCGCGGGCCGCTGATGGCGCCAGATCTGACGATCGAGCACCCAGAAGATGCCTGTCACCAACGAGGCCAAGAAGAGGATTAGCGCGAAATTCATGGTTGCATGGGCCCTTTAGTCTCTAGTCCTCTACCTTCAGAATGGCCAGGAAGGCCTCTTGAGGAATCTCCACCGTGCCCACCTGCTTCATACGCTTCTTGCCCGCCTTTTGCTTCTCCAAGAGCTTGCGCTTGCGGGTGATGTCGCCACCGTAGCACTTGGCCAGCACGTTCTTGCGCAAGGCCTTGATGTTCTCGCGCGCAAGAATATTCACCCCAATGGCGGCCTGAATCGCAACATCGAACATCTGCCGCGGTATCAACTCACGCAGCTTTGCAGCGAGCTCGCGGCCGCGCGACTGGGCATTGGCCCGGTGCACAATGACCGATAGCGTGTCGACCCGCTCACTATTGATCAGGATGTCCATCTTCACCACATCCGATGAGCGGTACTCCTTGAACTCATAGTCCATGGAAGCATAGCCGCGCGACACCGACTTGAGCTTGTCGAAGAAATCCAGAACGATCTCGTTCATGGGAATCTCATAGGTGAGGTTCACCTGCCGCCCGTGGTAGCTCATATTGATCTGCGCACCACGCTTGCTGGTGCAGAGCGTCATCACCACCCCGACATAGTCTTGGGGCATAAAGAGTGTGACGGTGACAATCGGCTCACGAATCTCTTCAATCTTCACCGGCTCGGGCATCTTCGACGGGTTGTCGACGTCGATCAGGCTGCCATCCTTGAGCAAGACCTGGTAGACCACGGTGGGGGCGGTGGTGATGAGGTCGATGTTGTACTCGCGCTCGAGCCGCTCCTGCACGATGTCCATGTGCAAGAGCCCCAAGAATCCGCATCGAAACCCAAAGCCGAGGGCCTGGGAGACCTCGGGCTCAAACTGAAGGGCCGCATCGTTGAGCTGCAGCTTCTCGAGGGCATCGCGCATGATGTCGTACTCGCTGGACTCAACGGGATAGAGCCCTGCGAAGACCTGCGGCTTGATCTCTTTAAATCCCGGAAGGGGCGAGGCGGAAGCCTTCTGCGCGAGCGTGACGGTATCGCCCACCTTGGCCGCCTTGAGCTCTTTGATGCCGGTGATGATGAAGCCCACTTCGCCGGCCGAGAGCGACTCCTTGTTGACCGACTTGGGCGTAAAGACACCCAACTGCTCGACCACATGGGTGGTGCCAGTGGCTATGAGCAGAATCTTCTCCTTGGCGCGCAGGGTGCCATTGACGACCCGCACGAGCATAACAACACCCACATAGTTGTCGAACCAAGAGTCGATGACGAGCGCCTGGAGGGCCGAATCGGGGTCACCCTTGGGCGACGGAATGCGGTGAACGATCATCTCGAGGATCTCGCGGATCCCCTCGCCCGTCTTGGCACTGGCACGAATGGCGTCGGCGGCGGCCAGGCCAATCACGTCTTCGATCTCCGCAATGGCATTGTCGGGGTCGGCCGCAGGAAGGTCGATCTTATTGAGCACCGGGACCACCTCGACCCCGAGCTCCAAGGCGGTGTAGCAGTTGGCGACCGTCTGAGCCTCCACCCCCTGAGAGGCGTCGACCACCAGCAGGGCCCCCTCGCAGGCCGATAGGGATCGGCTCACCTCATAAGAGAAGTCGACGTGGCCAGGGGTATCGATCAGGTTGAAGAGAAATTTCTCTCCGGAGAGTGCGGTGTAGGACAAAGCGGCCGTCTGTGCCTTGATGGTAATGCCCCGCTCTCGCTCGAGATCCATCGAGTCGAGCACCTGGGCCTCCATCTCGCGATCCGACAAGCCACCGCATAGCTGAATAATTCGATCGGCAAGCGTGCTTTTGCCGTGGTCGATATGGGCAATGATCGAGAAATTCCGAATGTGCTGCACGCGTGCTTTCCATTAGTCAAAAACAACGACGGCGGGATGTCCCGCCGCCGAAAAAACGCTTGCGCCCCGAAAGAGCTAGGGCCGCAACGGTATGAACAAGACCCCATCGCCACGGCGAACGAGCAGCACCACGGTGCGCTTTCGGTCCAATCGCTCCACGAGACCGGTGAATTGCTGCACCGAAGCAATTTGGGAGTTGTTCACAGACAGGATTATGTCACCCTGCCGGATTCCGGCCCTTTCGGCCGCCCCCTTCACGCCGGTCACCACGGCCCCGCCAGAGACCTTGGCCTGGTCCTTCTGCTCCTTGGAGAGGTCGCCCACGGCGATACCCAGCCAGTTCACGCTGGCCTTCTCAGTGGGCTTTTCTGGAACTTTGGCAGCCGCTCGCTCGGCTTCGAGCTCGGCAACCTGTACATTGAGCTGCTGGGCCTTGCCCCGGCGCCAGATCTCTAGGGTGGCCTGGGTGCCAGGCCGGGTGTTGCCCACGAGCCGGGGTAGGTCCGAGAACTTCTCGACCTTCCTCCCGTTGAATGCGGTGACGATGTCACCCGCCTCGACTCCGGCTTTGGCGGCTGGGCCATTGGGCTCAACGTTGCGAACCAATGCGCCCGACGTGCTCTTGAGACCGAGTGCCTCGGCCACATCGCGCGAGACTTCGTCGATGGCCACACCGATGCGACCTCGAATCACCCGCCCCGTGGATTTCAGTTGGTCGGCAACCCGTTGGGCCTCATCGATGGGAATGGCAAAGGAGATTCCCATGAAACCGCCGGTGCGGCTGTAGATCTGGGAGTTGATTCCAATGACTTCGCCATTCATATTCAGAAGCGGCCCACCGCTGTTGCCCGGATTCACCGCCACATCGGTCTGGATGAAGGGAAGGTAGTCACCGGTGTCGCGGCCCTTGGCACTGACAATGCCTGCAGTCACGGTGTTCTCGAGCCCAAAAGGAGACCCAATGGCCAGAACCCACTCCCCGACCTTGAGTTGATCCGGGTTGCCCGACTTGAGGCTGGGCAGATTGCTCGCTTCGATCTTGAGCAGAGCGACATCGGTGCGCCGATCGGAGCCAATAATCTTGGCCTTGAACTCGCGCTTGTCCGTGAGAGTAACCAGGACCTCGTCGGCCCCATCCACAACATGGTGGTTCGAGAGAATGAAGCCATCGGGAGACACGATAAAGCCCGACCCGACGCCACGGGGACGCTCTTGCTGGGAATCGGATGGTGGCCCAAAGCCCGGGTGTCCCGGGGGTGCGAAGCGACGGAAGAACTCAAAAAATGGATCGTTCTCGTCGATTTGGGGGCCGCTGCGAGGCTTGGCCTTCTCGACTGTTCGAATGTTGACCACCGCGGGGCCGGCCTTTTCGACCAGTTGGGTGAAGTCAGGCAGACCCCTGGCCCCAGCAGGCGCGGGCTGCGCATGGGCAAGCGATGCACCGAACAAGACTGCGAAAAGGAGGATAAGGCTACTGGCATGAGCACGCATGGTTTTGGGCATGTATTGAATTAAATCGGAGCCCTCTCCGACGGGGCGGAGAGCGATACAGGGTTTCATGGTGCTTAGGGTAGCGGGGATGGACGCACTTTATCAGCCAACGCCATGACAGTGTTTGGGGGCACCTCGCCAACGGCACTGACCAGCCAGCCCGAATGCTGTTTGGCCGCGATACTCATACCTGCAAGCGAGGTGGCTGGCTTGTGGGCGGGTTGATCGCTTCCGTACTCTTGAAAGACCGAGACCACCACCAGCCCATCGCCAAAGAGAATCTGTCGGGTCTTGCCATCGGCCGACTGCATCGCTGCCAGTGGGCGGAACCCATTCAGGCTCGGCAACTGGCCCAGCTTGGATAGATCCACTGGCTTGAGGCCATTGGAGCGCTCCTTCCAGCCCGGCTGACCCTCGTAGCGTGACTTGATCACCGGCGGCTTGCGGTGAAGCTCGATCTCAGTGAAGGCGAACTCGCCCTTTGGCTCCCCCGAAGGATCGACCTGCTGGTGCTTCAAAACCAGGCCGTTCTTTCGATCGACCCAGCAACGCACCCCCCAGCGATAGCCATCAACGGGCTGCAGCTCGATGAGATCTGCAGACTGTCCAGCAACGCGACCACCATCGGTGACTTTCACTCGGTAGTGACGCAGGACTTCGTCGGGGGATCCATAAAACACGCGGGGGAAATCGGGTCGGGCCACGGGATCTCTACTGACCTTAACAAGCTTTTCCTTGGGCAGATAGGTCTTGACCGAGTCGCTCTGGCGCATGATTTCACGGGGCTCTCCGTCGAGCATCTCTACCCGAACCCGCACGCCCGAGGGCGCAGCCTTTTGGATCACCCGGGCCGTTGAGATGCCCTCGCCATGATCAAACACGTAAGTGCCGGTGAAGCTCAATTCACTATTGGCTTTTTGAATCTTGGCCAGAAGTTCCTGCGGGTGGACCTTGGCGTAGCGATCTGTGGCGCCCAATCCGGCAGGCGCATAGACCCCAAGAACGAGAAGACCGATGGCAATCGAACGACGAGGCATCATGGCCGCGAGCGCTCCTCGGAGAGCCGAAGCCGCATTGGCAATGACCCATGGGTCTCCAAGAGTTGTCGGGTGTGAGCGTCTTCGAGCGAAGCCCGAAGCACCACCACCCCTGCGGGCATGGCAGGTGCGTAGGCCGCCGAAATGGGTGCACTGGCAGGCCGCATGTTGCTCGCGGAGGCCAACTCACCCGAGGAGGAACCGCCGGGGGAAACCATGGACCAGAGGCCAAGAGTCACAAAACCCACAGCGGCAACCGATGCCGCCATGGCGGGCCAGGCCCTATTCCGCCCGACTCCGCCGAGCGCGTTGCGCAGACTCTCAGAGCCAGTCCGCCGCGGCCGATTGGGGAAATGAATGGGCTCGTTCTCGATCGCCCTCGACACTCTCTGGACAAAACCCTGCGCTGCGTGAGCGCTGCCGTGGCCTCGGAGGCAATCGCCAATGAGCGAATAGGTTTCAAACTGCCGTTTGAGCTTTGGGTTGCCTTGTATGGCAATGACAACCTGCTCGGCCTCGACCGCACGAAGATCGTCGTCGAGAAGACTGGAGATGGACTCTCCGTGGGTGGGGTCGATTGGTGTGTAAGCCATGGGTGCTCTCCTACCAGCGCTTGTCATCGGGCGTATCGAGAAGCGGCCGCAGCCTCTCCGCAATGGCATCTCGCGCACGAAAGATTCTCGAACGAACGGTACCAATTGGGCAATTCATCGCGGCAGCAATCTCCTCATAACTCAGCCCTTCAATTTCTCTCAACGTGACAGCAGTGCGCAGATCCGCAGGAAGGGCTTCCATGGCCTGCTCGACCGTCTTGGCGATTTCCCTGGACAACAAGACCGAGTCGGGAGTGTGGACATCAACGGACGGCTCAAATATCGCCGAAGGCGAGTCGTCCTCATCGTCTGCTCTCATGAGGTCTGACATTGGAATCGGCCGACGGTTCGATGCGCTGAGGTAATTTTTCGCAGTATTGACTGCAATTCGGTAGAGCCAGGTGTAGAACGCACTCTCGGCGCGAAACTGTGGCAGGGCCCGGTAGGCTTTAATGAAGGTCTCCTGGGCGATGTCCTCGACCTCCGCAGGGTCTCGAACCAGCCGAGAAATGAGCCTTAGAACCTTGCGGTGATACTTGGAAACCAGGAGATCGAAGGCGCCTCGGTCGCCGGCCTGAACTCGGGCGACCAGAACCTGGTCGGTGTCTCTATCGCTCATGGTGCTTAAACCTTCGCGAAGACAAGACTGCCGTTGGTTCCTCCAAAGCCAAAGTTATTCTTCAAGGCCACCGAGGCCTTGATCTGCCGGGCCTCATTGGCGCAGTAATCGAGGTCGCACTCGGGGTCCTGATTGAAGATGTTGATGGTGGGCGGACTGATCTGATGGTGCAAGGCCAGCACCGTGAATACCGCCTCGACACCGCCCGCGCCGCCAAGTAGATGCCCCGTCATGGACTTGGTCGAATTCACGACCAGCTTCCCAGCCTGGGCACCGAAGGCCGCCTTAATGGCCTCGGTCTCGTTCTTGTCCCCAAGGGGGGTGGACGTGCCGTGTGCGTTGACATAGCCGACCTGCTCCGGCTGCACCACCGCGTCCTTCAGTGCAGCCACCATGCAGCGACGGGGGCCGTCCATATTGGGGGCAGTCATGTGGTACGCATCGCCCGAGAAGCCCACACCGGCGAGCTCTGCGTAAATCTTCGCCCCCCTCGCCTTGGCGTGCTCGTACTCCTCGAGGACCATCACCCCTGCGCCCTCACCCAGCACGAAGCCATCGCGATCGACATCCCATGGCCGAGAGGCGGTTGCTGGATCGTCGTTGCGGGTTGAGAGTGCCCGGGCAGCGGCAAATCCGCCAACGCCCAGCGGTGAGATCGTGGACTCTGCGCCACCGGCCACCATGACGTCTGCATCGCCATACTGAATGAGCCGCGCCGCCAGGCCCAGGCTATGCAGGCCAGTGGTACAGGCTGTGACTGCGGCCACATTGGGGCCCTTGAGGCCACGCAAGATACTGATGTGCCCAGAGATCATGTTGATGATGGAGCCCGGCACAAAGAAGGGGGAGATACGCCTTGCCCCCCGGTTCGTGTATTCGGTGTGGGTGTCCTCGATCATCGGCAGGCCGCCAATGCCGGAACCCACCATCACACCCATGCGCTCGGCGTTGGATTCGTTGATCACCAACCCAGAATCGTCCAGGGCCTGAAGGCCGGCGGCAATTCCGTAGTGGATGAAGACATCCATATGGCGCGCCTCTTTGGCGGCGATGTAGGACTCTATCGAGAAGCCTTTGACCTCACCCGCAAAGTGAACGGCAAGGCCACTGGCATCGAACCGGGTGATGTTGGCGATACCCGTTTTGCCTGCAACCAAGTTGCTCCAAGACTCGGTGACGGTATTGCCCACCGGTGACACGCATCCGAGACCAGTAACAACGACCCGACGACGGTTCATAGGATCAACATAAGGAGGGGTTGGCTCCCCCACCCCAAGGCAGTGCAACAGGCGCCTCGGGGGGTCGGGGAGTGGCGGCCGGGACTTCCCACCGGCCGCTGCTGTTTATTTCTTGAGGTTGTTATTGATGAAGTCGATGGCCTGCTGGACCGTGGTGATCTTTTCGGCTTCCTCATCGGGAATCTCGCACTCGAAGGCGTCTTCCAAGGCCATGACCAACTCAACCGTATCGAGCGAATCTGCCCCTAGATCGTCAACAAATTTGGACTCCGTCTTGATGTCCTCAAGTTTCACGCCAAGCTGCTCAGAGACAATGGCCTTGACGCGTTTCTCGATGTCTTCCATGTTTTCCTTCCTAATTTGAACAGGGGGCGACGCAGCCCGATTGTATCAGCACATCACCATCCCACCGTTCACATTTAGGGTAATTCCGGTGATGTAGCCAGCGCCCTCTGAGGCCAAGAAGACTGCAGATGATGCAATATCGGCTACAGATCCAAGACGTTGTGCAGGTATTTGCGCCGTAAGTCCTTGAATCTGCTCTGGGCTCAGCGAACGGGTCATGTCGGTGTCAATGAAGCCAGGCGCGATTGCGTTGACGGTAATTCCACGGCTGGCCACCTCGCGGGCAAGACTTCGCGACATGCCCGCCACGCCGGCCTTGGCCGCGGCATAGTTAATCTGCCCCGCGTTGCCACTCACACCCACCACCGAGGTGATGTTGATAATGCGCCCCCAGCGGGTTTTCATCATGGGGCGCAAGACCGCGCGGCTCAGACGAAAGACGGCCGACAGATTGGTTTGGATGACCTCGTCCCATTCTTCGTCTTTCATTCGCATGGCCAGGTTGTCGCGGGTGATTCCCGCGTTGTTGACCAGAACATGAATGTTTCCGAAGTCCTTGATGATTCCCTCGACCAGGGCCTCACAGGCGCCGGCCTCGGTGACCTGCAGAACCCTGCCCTCGCCCATGAGTCCGGCCTGAGTCAATGCACTTGATATGGCATCGGCCCCGGCCTGCGTTGTGGCCGTTCCGATGACGCGTGCGCCCTCCTGGGCCAGTGCCATGGCAATGGCCTGCCCAATTCCGCGGCTTGCGCCTGTGACCAGCGCGATTTTCCCGTCTAGAGCGCAATTCATTTTGTTGCCTCCAATGCGGCCTCGAGGCTCGCCTGGTCGTTGATATTGAGCACTGTGAGCTCAGGCGAGATCCGACGCACAAGGCCCGAGAGAACCTTGCCCGGACCGCACTCCACGAGGGTGGTGATGCCGTAGGCCTTCAGATAGGCAATGGTCTCGACCCAGCGCACCGGGCGCATGGCCTGAAGTGCCAACGCTTCTTTGATTGCATTGGGGTCGGGCCGAACCTGCACATCGACGTTGTGAACAATCCCAAAGGCCGGTGCGCGAAGCGCCATGCCCGAGAGACGATCGGCCAAGGCTTTGGCAGCAGGCGCCAAAAGACTGGCATGAAAAGGGGCAGACACCGTCAGAAGCATGGCCCGCTTGGCCCCAGCCGCCTTGAGTGCCTCGCAGGCCCCCTCGACTGCAGGGGTGTGGCCGGCAATCACCGTCTGGTCGGGCGCGTTGAAATTCACAGCCTCTACCACTGCATCGGGCCGACTCCGCGACTCACAAATGCCGCGAACCTGCTCGGCCTCGAGACCGATGATGGCCGCCATGGTGCCGGTGCCCACCGGCACTGCCGCCTGCATCTGCTCGGCACGAAAGCGAACGGTTCGCACCGCATCGGGGAGATCGAACACTCCTGCGGCCGTTAGGGCCGCATATTCACCAAGACTATGCCCCGCTGCAAGCGAGGGCATGGTGCCTCCCGCCTGCCGATAGGCCTCGAAGAAGGCCACTCCGGCCGCCAGCATGACGGGCTGGGTATTGACGGTGAGTCCAAGCTGCTCGGCAGACCCAGACTCGATGAGTGCAACCAGGTCTTGGCCCAAGGCCTCGGATGCGGCGCCCATGCACGACATCACCACTGAATGATTCGAGAACCCCCCCAGCATTCCCACCGACTGGGAACCCTGACCAGGAAACACAAACGCAAGCTGCTCCGACTTCATCCTTTTCCTCTCGTGCTAGATCGTCATTCGGGCGAGCACCGCTCCCCAGGTGAAACCCCCGCCCACGCCTTGCATCAGAACATTCTGACCCGCCTTGATTCGCCCATCGCGACGCGCAACATCGAGCGCCAAGGGAACAGAGGCGGCCGATGTGTTGCCATGCTGATTCACGGTGACCACCACGCGCTCGAAAGGCAGTTTGAGTCGGCGGGCGGCAAATTGAAGAATTCGGATATTGGCCTGATGCGGAATGAGCCAGTCGACCTGATCGGCAGGCATGTTTGCATCGGCAAGAACCTCCCTGGCAGAGGACTCCAGCACTTCAACCGCAAGCTTGAACACCGCTTGGCCATCCATGGTGAGGAAGGGATGCCCGGTGGCTTTGCCGTGTTGAATTCCACCCGCGGTGCGAAGAATGTCTGCGTACTGCCCCTGGGCATGGAGTCGATGGGCAAGAACGCCTGGCGAGGACCCCGCACGAAGCAAGACCGCGCCCGCTCCATCGCCAAACAAAACACAGGTGCCCCGATCGTTCCAATCGAGAATGCGAGAGAAGACCTCTGCGCCAATGACCAGGGCCGTGCGGACTTTGCCCGCCTTGATGTAGAGATCGGCCGTGGCCATTGCATAAACGAACCCACTGCAGACGGCCTGCACATCGAATGCGAATCCCTGGGCAATACCGAGTTTCTGCTGCACCAGACAAGCCGTGGAGGGGAAGACCATGTCGGGAGTGGAGGTCGCCACAATGACGAGGTCGATTTCCTCGGCAGAGACTTGCGCATCCTGCATGGCCTTGCGGGCGGCCTCCGCACCCAAGTCACTTGAAAACACGCCCTCGGCCGCAATGTATCGCTGGGCGATTCCGGTTCGTTCTTGAATCCACTCATCGGAGGTCTCGATGCCGCGTTCGGCCATTTGCGCAGCGAGTTGCTGATTCGAAACAGGGTGGCCAGGCAGTACATGACCGGTGGCAACAATTTGCGAGAAGCACTCTTGAATCACAACTCAATATCCCTTGGCCAACGACTCTTCAATACGCCGATTCAACCCGTGAGACGCGGCATCCGCAGCCCGTTCAATGGCATGCCGAAAGGCAAAGGCATCGGCCGAGCCGTGGCTCTTAAAGACAATGCCACGAAGGCCCAAGAGCGCTGCCCCGTTGTAACGGCGGTGGTCAACCCGGCGAGAGAACCGCTTGAGCACTGGCCTTGCAATCAAGGCAACGGCCCGGGTCGCCCACGAACGAGTGAATTCCTCTTTGAGAAAACCGCCCAACATCTGGGCCAGCCCCTCGGATGTCTTGAGTGCCACATTTCCAACGAAGCCATCGCAGACAATGACCTCGGCAGTGCCCTTGAAAATATCGTTTCCCTCGACGTTGCCAAGGAAGTTCAGGCGGCTTGCACGAAGCAACTCACCGGCTTGCTTGACGGTGTCATTGCCTTTAATAATTTCTTCGCCGACATTCAATAGCCCAATGCTCGGGCGCTCGGAACCTTGCAGAGAGGAGACCAGAGCAGAGCCCATTAGCGCAAACTGCAAGAGGTGCTCCGCGCTGCACTCCACGTTCGCGCCGAGATCGAGCATCAGGGTAGAACCACCCGTGCGATTGGGAAGCGATGTGGCGATGGCCGGTCGATCAATGCCTTCGATGGTTTTAAGCACATAGCGCGAGATGGCCATAAGGGCGCCGGTATTGCCAGCGCTGACGGCCGCCTGGGCGCGGCCATCCGAGACCTGCTCGATGGCCATGCGCATCGAGGAGCGACGCTTGGCCTTAAGTGCCACTGCGGGCGGATCATCCATGGCGACCATCTCATCGGTATGCACCAGAGAGAGTCGCGTGTCGTAGGCATCGAGTGAACCGCCCTGTGCGCGCACAGATGCGCGAATGCGCTCTTCATCGCCCACCAGAATAATTCGGTGGGCGGGGTGGCGGCTTAGAAAATCGAGGGATGCTGCAATGGTGACGGACAATCCATGGTCACCGCCCATGGCGTCAATGGCCACACAGACCGATTCGTCGGACATGGGAGTGGGTCTGTTCCTATCTGCTCGGAACGAGACTCAAAGTAAAAAGATCGAGTCGAGGACCTTGCGGGTTTAGGCCTCGGCCACAGGGGACTTCACCACCTTGCGACCACGGTAATAGCCAGAGGGGCTGATGTGGTGGCGACGGTGGACCTCTCCCGTGGTGGGCTCAACGGCCACCGGGGGCTGGCTCAGAAAGTCGTGCGAACGATGCATGCCGCGCTTTGAGGGCGATTTCTTATTCTGCTGAACGGCCATGATTTTCTCCAGGCAACTTCAAAACCCTCAAGTATACGGGAAATTCAGCCCAAATGCCTGAATGCTCAGCGATTTTCGTCTTTGGTTCCGCCGCGAAGAAGGCCCGCCAAGCCGGCAAAAGGTCGCAATCGCTCCTCCGAACCATTTGCATGGGCCGGTGGGTTGCAGGCGGGGTGCGTCGGCGCCTCCGTCACCGCAATGAGCAACTCGTCCCCCACGAGGCTGATGAGTGTGGCGCCATCCTCCGAGGAGAGCGTCTCGTGCTCGTCATCCTCGAGGTCCAAGGCCTCATCGGCCTCAAGGGCCGAGTCAAACAGGGCGTAGGCCATCGATCTGGAGAGGGGCTGACGAATCGGCTCCAGGCAGCGGCCACAGGGATACGAGAGCTCGGTCGACAGTGCCAGGCGAAGCCTCTCGCCATCGAATGCCACATCGACCTCGAGTGGGGCCTGAAGCGCCACACCCTCGGGCTGTAGACGATCCATCAGGTCTTGGGCATCCACACGAAACCGGTGCACGAACCCCGAGGGGCACTTCACCTGCCAGTGATGCTTAGAGATGGGCTCATCGATGGCGGGAATCTCGATCGCAGACATCCGGCGATCATAGGACCGATGCGAGAATGTTGCATGTCCTCCATCATTCTGGCCTCCACCAGTCCATTCCGAGCGGCCTTGCTCAAGCAGCTTGGGGTGGTCTTTACTGCAGTGGCACCCCACGTCGAAGAATCGCCCCTTGCCAACGAGTCGCCCGAGGCAATGGCCGCAAGACTTGCCCAGATGAAGGCCCTGGCGGTCTCAAAGACACACCCTCAGGCCGTGGTGATTGGCTCGGACCAGGTGGCCCTCTGCGAGGGCCGCGTGCTGGGCAAGCCCGAAGACCCCGCACAGGCCCTGGCGCAACTCCAATACCAACGCGGGAAGACCACCGAATTCCACACGGCCGTCTGCTTCTCGAGAGCGAGCGAGGTTCTTTTCGAGGATTTCGTCACGACCCGAGTGAGATGGCGGGCTGCCGACGAACTCACCGACGCGGTCTTGCTGCGCTACATTGAGCTCGACGACCCCCTGCAATGCGCAGGCGCTGCAAAGTCTGAGTCGCTGGGCATTGCACTGGTTGAATCGATCGAGAGCAGCGACCCTTCTGCCCTGGTGGGGCTGCCACTCATTGCGTGCCAGACGGCCCTCACCAGACTGGGCCTAGACCCCCTGCGCTCGTGCGCATTGCCCGCCAAATAGTCTCACCAGCGGCCGCGCCGAACCGCTTGGCAAAACGCTCGGCCACCGACATCTCGTAGCTGTAGTCCACGATTTCTTCTGCCTTGATCACGTCGCGGGCGACGCTCTCAACCGAGCCAAGCCCATCGGCGAGACCGAGCTCCACACTCTTGGCACCGGTATAGACCATCCCCGAGAAGACCTCGGGGTGGCCGGGCTTGAGCTTGTCTTTGCGCCCTTCCTTGACCGCGTTAATAAACTGCTGGTGAACCTCATTGAGCATCTGTTGGGTCATTTGGCGGTGCTTCGGGTCCTGCGGTAAGAACGGATCGAGCATGGCCTTGTTCTCGCCCGCGGTGATGAGGCGCCGCTCGATCCCCAGTTTTTTGATGGCCTCTGTGAGCCCGAAAGAGTCGAGTCTCACTCCAATCGAGCCCACCAAGCTGGCCTGATTCACATAGATGGAGTCGGCCGCAGCAGCCACGTAATACGCGCCCGAGGCACCAATGTCCTCTACAACAGCAACGACTGGCTTATTCGGATGAAGCGCCTTGAGGCGACGGATCTCATCGAAGATGAGACCCGACTGGACTGGGCTTCCCCCCGGCGAATTGACTCGAATCAATACCCCAGCGGCCTCCTTGGTTTCAAAGGCCGCTCGCAAGGCGTCATTCACGGCAACTGCATCCACATCACCCTCGGCCTCAATGACACCGTTGATACTCACCATTGCGGTGTGCTGACCCACCGGTGCGGAGTGCCCACCGCGCCAGAATTGCGAGACCCAGATGGCAAGCGCCACAAGAACGAAGAGCGTGACACCGCGACGGATCATGGCCCACCGCCGGCCGAGCCGCTGCTCGCGAAGGTTTTCAATCAGGAGTCGCTCAAGGGCCGACTCCTTCAGCGAGGGCACGTCATCGGACTCGTTGCGACTGGTTGGGTTGGGTTCCATCAAGAATCCTCTCTGGGTGGGGATACGGGACAATTTAAACCCATTAGCCGCAGTTGGGTGTAAAAAGCCTGTGTGGGCTCGGCCGCCAGTTGAATACGCGTGCCCGACTTGGAGGTGAAGTCGAGTCGCCAGGCATGAAGAAACATTCGCTTGAACCCCAGCTTTGCCGCCGAAGCGTTGATGTCCGCACCGCCATACTTGGGGTCACCGAGAATTGGGAAACCCTGGCTCTGAAGATGAACCCGTATCTGATGGGTTCGACCCGTAAGCGGCTCGCACTGCAACAGCGAGACAGGGCGACCATCGGAGAGGGCCCCATGCGCCAAAAACCGAACCCGAGTAATCGAGGCCTGCCCCTCGGGGTCAACGCGCACCATCCGCTCTGCATTCCCGCCAAGCACCCTCTTGAGCGGTGCCTTTATGAGCATCGTGGGGCCTTGCGGGCCCACCTTCCAGTGGCCCACCACCACCGCGAGATAACGCTTTCGCATGAGTCCCTCGCGCAACTGTCGATGCAGGGAAAGCAACATGGCGCGGCCCTTGGCAAGCAACAGAAGGCCAGACGTATCTCGGTCGAGTCGATGGACCAACTCCAAGGCCTGGCCCGGACGGCTCAGCCGCAGAGACTCAATTGCCCCGAGCGACACCCCACTGCCCCCATGGACCGCCACGCCCGCGGGCTTGTCGATCGCAAGCCAATCCTCTTCCTCACGAATGACCTCGAGCTCGGAAGCCATCTTCTGCCCCTTGGCCAGGCGAACCGCTCCCTCGACCTGACTCGGTTCTGTGCTGCCGACTCGAACCGGCGGTATTCGCAGTGTCTGGCCTTCCTCGAGGCGGGTATCGGCCTGCACACGGCCGCCATTGAGCCGGACCTCCCCCGAGCGGAGCATTCGGTAGATGCGGGTCTTGGGGACGCCTTTGAGCCGAGAAATCAGGAAGTTATCGATTCTCTGGCCCTGGTGGTCCGAGGAAATGGTTAGGTGCTGAACCTGACCAGAAGGGGTATACTCCATGGGTTCGTACTGAGCCTGAGCTTGGATTTCCGGAAGCCGCTGGCCCTGACCAGCAGCCCGACGTGTCTAAGTAACAGATTGTAAGTGACCATGGAGCGCCGAATGGCGGTGCATGGCCCCAAAGAATGCACAGATTGAATCGATGAATCGCGTGGATGTTCCCGTGACCAATTCCTCCAAAGCTTCCCGGATCGGAAGCCGACCAGAAGTGTTCACCCCTTCCCTTTCATTTCAGAGTCATGCCGACCTGCGGTCGCGCATGCGTGCACTCTCGAGGCCACACCACCTGCAGACGCTCTCCAGCCTCGCCTAGCGCGGGGCATATTTGGCGCCGCCCAAAAACTGGCGGGCCGTGAAGGGAGAAGTCTGAATGAAACGAATGCTTTTCAATGCAACGCATGCCGAAGAGCTGCGGGTTGCGATTGTCGATGGCCAACGGCTCGTCGACCTTGATATTGAAGTTGCAGGACGCGAGCAGCGAAAGAGCAATATCTACAAGGGCGTTGTTACCCGGGTAGAGCCCAGCCTTGAAGCCTGCTTTGTCAACTACGGTGAAGACCGCCACGGTTTTTTGCCGTTTAAAGAAATTGCCCGTGAGTATTTCAAGCCAGGTGTCGATGTCGGCCGCGCCCGCATCCAAGACGCCATCGCCGATGGCACCGAGTTACTCGTCCAAGTTGAGAAAGAGGAGCGCGGCAACAAAGGCGCCGCACTCACCACTTTCATCTCCTTGGCCGGACGCTATCTGGTGCTCATGCCCAACAATCCCAAGGGCGGTGGTGTCTCCCGCCGCATCGAGGGCGAGGATCGGCAAGAGCTAAAAGACGCAATGGACCAGCTCGAGATCCCCAACGGGATGAGCATGATTGCCCGCACCGCTGGCATTGGTCGAAACGTGGACGAACTCCAGTGGGACCTGAACTATCTGCTTCAACTCTGGAAGGCTGTCGACGATGCCCGCAGTCTTCAGGCCGGCGCCTACCTCATCTATCAAGAGTCAAGCCTGGTTATTCGGGCCATCCGCGACTACTTCCACCCGGACATCGGTGAGATTCTCATCGACACCGACGACATCTACGAACAGGCCCGCCAGTTCATGCTCCACGTCATGCCGGACATGGCAAGCCGTGTGAAGCGTTACCGAGACGACGTCCCCCTCTTCTCTCGATTCCAGATCGAGCATCAAATCGAGACGGCCTACTCACGAACGGTTCAGCTGCCCTCCGGTGGTGCCTTGGTGATCGACCATACCGAGGCCCTGGTTGCAGTCGACGTCAACTCGGCCAAGGCCACCCGTGGTTCAGACATTGAAGAGACCGCGCTGCGCACCAACCTCGAGGCGGCCGATGAAGTCGGTCGGCAGCTTCGTCTCCGCGACCTCGGTGGTCTCATCGTGATCGACTTCATTGACATGGAGTCCAGTCGTGCCCAACGCGATGTCGAGAATCGCCTGCGCGACGCGCTTCATCACGACCGCGCACGTGTGCAGATGGGCAAGATCTCGCGCTTCGGTCTCATGGAACTCTCTCGGCAGCGCCTGCGGCCTGCCCTGAACGAGGGCTCGCACATCACCTGCCCCCGATGCAACGGCACCGGCGTGATTCGCGACATCGACTCGAGCGCGCTGCATATTCTGCGCATCCTTCAAGAAGAGGCCATGAAAGAGAACACGGCCGCAGTGCATGTTCAGGTGCCTGTGGAAGTGGGCAGCTTCCTACTCAACGAGAAGCGAACCGACATCGCCAAGATGGAGGCAAGGCTCAAGGTCAGCATCATCCTTATTCCGAACAAGTTCCTCGAGACACCGAACTACAGCATCGAGCGCTTGCGCCACGACGACCCACGGCTCGATGAAGTGAAGGCCAGTTACGCAATGGCCGATCAGCCAGCGACCGACTCGCCCTATCAGTTGAGCAAGGAAGATGCGGCTGCCATCAAGCCCCGCCAAGAGGCTGTGGTCAAAGGAATCACCCCGAGTTCACCCGCGCCCCAGGCCTCGCCTAGGCCCGGGAGGTCAGCGACCGAAGCGCCTTCGCTCTGGGGTCGCATCATGTCGTTCTTTGGCGCAGGCGCGTCCGAACCGGCCAAGACTCCCCGCTCCGGCCGATCGGGTCGCGGCGATGGGAAGGGCCGCGGCGATGGCCGTGGGCGCAACGATGGCCGCGGAGGCCGTCGGGAGCGTGGCGCACGCGATGGGCGTGACAACAAAGAAGACCGCGACAACAAAGAGGGCCGCGACAACAAAGAGGGCCGCGACAA
>VGHN01000001.1 GCA_016868255.1 Betaproteobacteria bacterium | reverse complement strand
GGCATGGTGACGTCCAACGCTAAGAAGGATTTCACCTGCCACCCCATCGCCGAGGGCGTCTTGGGCGTTCTGAATCAAGTTATGAATGACCTGACGCATCTGCGCCTGATCGGCCATGACCACCGGCGTCTCACCGACGTCAGCACACTTGACTCGGGGGTCGCTTGCATAGAGTGGGAGGACATCCTGCACCAGTTGTCCAAGGTGGAGGGCCGTGGGCTTGGCCTCTGGGAGCCGCGCGTAGTCTCGAAATTCATCGACCATGGCCTTGAGACCAGCCACCTGTTCCACGATGGTCTGGCAGGACTTCCCGAGAATCTCCCGGTCCTCAGGCGCGATGCGATCGGAGAGTCTTTTTAGAAGTCGCTCAGCCGAGAGTTGAATTGGAGTGAGTGGGTTTTTAATTTCGTGGGCGAGGCGGCGGGCTAAATCCGACCAGGTCTTGGCCCGCTGGGCACTGAGTAAATCGCTAATGTCATCAAAGACCAGAACGTACTGAGGCTGGTCGTCGACACTCTGTCGGGGCATCTGAGAGGCGTTGAGAAGCAGAGAGATTTGACGACCATCGCCTCGCGTCACATCAAGCTGCCGCTGATCCTCTGGTGCCGACTGCAGGCGCTCTTCAAGGTCTCTGGCCGCTATGGAGAGAACGGGCATCTCGAAGATAGAGGCGTCGATAAATGACTCCAGCGGCTGGCTAAGAATGAGCGCTGCGCTTGGATTGAACTGCTTAAGACGCCAGTCCCCATCAAAAACCATCACCCCCGCCGAGAGATGGGAGAGAAGCTGCTCTAGAAATCGTGCGGTGGCCTCCCGCTCCCTCTGGTTTTCAATGGCCAACCGCCTGGCCTCTTGGAGCTGGGCGGTCATTTCATTGAAAGAACGGATCAAGTCACCCAGTTCATGGCCCGCTCCGCTCTCTCGCAGGCGCGGATAATCACCCTCGGCCACAGCCTTGGTGGCTTTTTCGAGTGACCGAAGTGGTCCGGCAAGCCAGGCACTCAGAAGAACGGCTGCGAGCAGGGCGCCAAAGATCGCGAGCAACAGCGTGAAGGTGAGGGTTACTTCATAGATCTGGCGTATTCCTTCTTTCCCCAATGCAAGCTGTCGGTAGTCGCTGTAACCACGGTTGAGTAGATCGATGTTGCGGGCCAGTGCATCGGGGATTGGCTCAACCCATTGAACAAACCGAATCTGATCGGCGCCAATAAACACCGGAACAGAGCTCACAACCACGCGAACTTGCAGAGACCACTCGGGTGCATCCGGTCTGGGTTCGATTAAAACGAACTGACGAGTCGCCCGGGCTTTTGTGAGGGCCTCCGACGAGGGCATGTCGGGGACCAAACGAAACAAGGAGGCACTTCGAATTGCCAGGACCTTGTTTTTCGCATTGAGCACCAGAACCTCCAAGCCGTCTCGCCCCTCTGTGAGGGTTTCGACGGCGTCTCCGAGTCGGTCATCAGGAACGGATTCAAGCGCCACCGAGAGTCGCCGCGCCTGGGCGGCCGCCTCCAACTGAATAGAGTCCAGAGTTGCCCGGCCCAAGGCCGCGCCAGATTCGAGCCCGCTGTCCACACTCTGGGAAAACCAACTATCGATGGTCTTGGCGAGAAACTGCGAGGACACAATAGAGACCAGCCCCACTGGAACAATGGCCATTAGTGCGAATGCCAAGGCGAGGCGAATCATTAGGCGAGAGCCGAAGACCCGCTGCCGATACCTTGACCAAGCGCGATGAACCACGAGTGCGACGAGAGTGGCCATCGCGATGGCCAGAACAATATTGGCCGTCAGAAGGCTGGCATAAAACTGGTCGAATCGGCTCTCGTATCCGGAGGCCATGGCCAAGAGGGCCAACACGAGGCCCGCGAGCGCAACCACCAGAATAAACGCGAGTCTCAGGGCCAAGCTCACGGCCGACGCACCTCTCGCCAACCGGAGCTGAGCTTCCAGTCCTCGTCTGTTAAGGCATTGACCTGAAGCGCCTTGGGGAGCTCGTTGGGATCAAGCGATAGTCGAACCTTTGCAATCAGACCAATAGGAAGTTCCGGCTCATTCCAGACTCGCCAACCCCTAATCGCGAGGCAAGCCCTGAGCGCCTCGGTGAGGTCCAGAAAGGCTTGCGGCTTGCTGCCATCCACCGTCACCCTGAACTGCCTGGTCAATGGATGAAAGGTCAGGGTGGCTAGGCGATTGCGACGGTAACGCTCCTCGTCCCACCACCACCACCGGGGCCGGGCCAACACAAACTCAGACACGAAAGACAGCGTGACCCCGCGCTCAATGGCCTGAGCCAAGGGCACACTCAAGGAGACGCTCACTTGGCCATTGATTTCAAAGCCTGCGCTTTCGAGACTCGGCACCAACATGGCCTCCGAGATGGTGAGTTTGGGCGTTAGCACCGGGTCGCTTGACGCCGGAGTCGAAGAGGCATGCGCAAGCGATCCCGCCAGAGAGAGTGCCGCAACGAATGCTCGAAGAGCGCCTTGAACGATGCGACTAAAGCGGGGCACCCCTGCAGAGGGACGCATAGAAAAAGCCATCGCGGCCCGGACCAAGATCGGTCGAGTCGGCCACAGGAAGGATGTATCCCGGTGCGGCCTGCCGCCGAGCCTCTGGATGAAGTCGAAGAAACGCATCGATTTGGTGCTCGCCTTCGGCATGAAATACGGAACATGTGACATACAACAACTTGCCTCCAGGCTTTAAGCGTTGCCATACCGCGTTGAGCATAGCCGATTGCACGACGCAGAGACTCTCGCGCTCTGCCAGACGGTCTGTCCATGGAATCTCCGGATGACGAGACATCACCCCTGAGGCCGAACAAGGTGCATCGAGGACGATGCAATCAAATTGATTGGGAAAGCCCATTGGCCAAACGTCCTCCAGGATGTCAGTGGCCGTGACCGTTAGGCGAGATAGATCGAGCGTCCTCGAGAGCCGCTCTGCCTCGCTTTTCATCTTCTGGAGTCGCCTCTCCGATTTGTCCATTGCCCATATTCGGGTGCGAGGGTCCTCGGCGATCAAAAAGCTTTTGCCACCCGGGGCCGCGCAGACGTCCAGAACGTCGATGCGGTCGACTTCGCTTGACTGGGGCCCTCGGGGAGGAGAATCGGTCCAGAGTCTCGCCAGTTGCTGAGCCGACCAGTCTTGAACCCTAAACAAGCCCTCTCGAAAGAGGGTGGTATCGAATAACCCTCGAAGGCTCTGCAACCAGACGCTGGGCAACTGATTTTGCTGGACATGCATTGCAATGCCTCGCTCTTGCGCCCAGTCCCTAATCGCCTGAAGGCTCCTTTTCTGGGTGTCCGCATCGCCCACGAGTCGAAGCCAGTGCCCCCTTGGCTGGCCCATTGCCATGAGAATCTCTCTTGCCTGGGTCTCTCCCCAATCCTCTGCCACGGCATCAATCCATTCCTTTGGGGCATTGCACAGTGCCGTCAACGCCTGCTCGTCGCCTTGAGCGGCTCTTGGGTCCTGAAGAGCAACGCGCAATACAGCATTGACAAATTTGCCGCCCGGTTGGCCAGCAAGACTCTGGGCTGCCCTAACCGCTTGGTCGACAAGGATCGGAGCGGGGCGGTATTGACGCTGAATGCATGAGAAAACCACGGCCAGAAGCGCTTGCACTTCTCTTGCTGGGGGCTTTTTGTCGCAGAGCCGAGCCACTCGAACTTGTGTCAGTCCCCAAGCACGAAGGCCGCCAAGACAGAGGTCCTCGATGGCCGGTGCTTTGACGTGCGAGTCGAGTGCCCCCTTGGGGGCCTTGGATTCAAGCCGCTGCCTGAGTTGATCTGAAGCAGCAAGGAATAGCCGCCATAGAGGCGGGCTATGCCCGGTCAATCAGGCACGCATGCCCCCCGCCATTTGCTGCAGGCGGGCGATTCGCTCCTCGGTGGCGGGGTGGGTCGAGAACATGCCCGCAAGTCCACCCCCAGACAGGGGATTGAGAATCATCATCTGGGCCGTCTCTGGGTGGGCCTGCGCAGCCGGGAACGGAATGCCCCTGGCGTAGTGATCGATCTTGGAGAGGGCACTGGCGAGGGCCTGGGGGTCGCCCGAGATCTCGGCCCCGCCTCGATCGGCTTCGAATTCCCGAGCCCTCGAGATGGCCATTTGAATAAGGCTGGCAGCCAGTGGCGCAAGGATCATCACGAGTATCGACACCACGGGGTTGACTGGACGGCCCTCGGAGTCACGTCCACCAAAAAATACCGCGAAATTGGCGAGCGCAGAGATGGCTCCAGCCATGGTGGCCGAAATGGTTGAAATGAGGATATCGCGGTGAAGGACATGGGCAAGCTCATGAGCCATCACCCCCCGAACCTCACGTGGACTCAGGAGTCGCAAGAGCCCAGTGGTTGCGGCCACCGCTGCATTTTCGGGATTGCGCCCCGTTGCAAAAGCGTTGGGGGCGTCCTCGTTGATGATGTAGACCCGCGGCATGGGCATGTTCGCACGCCCCACCAGTTCCTGAACCATCCCGTAGAACTCTGGCGCTGAGCGAGCGTCGACCTCCTGGGCGTTGTACATCTTCAAAACCATTTTGTCGGAGAACCAGTAGGCACCCACATTCATCAGAAGAGCGAAGCCTAACGCGATCAGCATTCCGGACTGTCCGCCCATGGACGCCCCAACGATGCCAAACAAGGCAACGATTCCCGCCATTAGCATGGCTGTTTTCATCCAGTTGAACATGAACAACGACCCCTTCAAAAGAGACTCATAAGACCATTATCGACCGATCGGGTTCCCCCGCGGAGCCGATGTCCCCAATGGCTGCAGCTCCCCATCGAGCTCAATGGCCTGCCCCCGCATAAATTCCGAAACCGACATCTTTTTCCCACCAGATTTTTGCAAAGCCTCTATGGAGATTGCACCCTGCTGACAGGCAATCCAGAGTCCATCATTGCGTGAATCGGGGAGTCTCAAGATCCGTCCTGGGGCTCCCCAAGTTCGCTGAGTCTCTTGCACCCGAGCCCCGAATAACTTGATTCGCTGGTCTCGGTAAGAAACGACAGCACCGGGGACGGGGTCCAGCGACCTGATGTGATTGGCCACCACCTGCGCGGTTCGATCAAAACAAATGGCTCGATCTGTAGTTTGAAGCTTGTGGGCATACGTCACCCCTTCACCCGACTGTTCAAGCGCTTGACCGGATTCGAGCGGCCATTCAGATACAAACCCAGCGAGTTCGGCCGCGCCGGTCTGCGCCAAGCGATCGTGAAGGGTGAGGTAATTGTCTTGCGCGGCAATCTCAACTTCGACTCGCCGCCAGACGGGACCGGTGTCCAAACCCCGCTCCATTTGCATAATGCAGACACCTGTGGCCGTGTCTCCGGCCTCGAGCGCGCGCTGAATCGGGGCAGCACCTCGCCACCTTGGGAGAAGTGAGGCGTGCACATTGATGCAGCCGAACCTTGGAATGAACAGGAAGTCCTCGGGCAAGAGAAGTCCGTAAGCGACCACGAACAAGCAGTCGAGATGAAGGCCAAGAAGTGTCTGACGGATTTGCGCCGAGTCCGCATGGCCGACCCGCAGCCCCTGGGGGGTTAGCACGGGAATTCCTCTGGCCTGGGCGAGTAACTTGACCGGACTGGGCTTTAGGCCCTGACCACGGCCCGCTGGCCGATCGGGTTGGGTCAAGACCACCACACACTCGAATTCGCCTTGCCGAGAGACCTCAAGAAGCCGCTCTAGATGCACGGCCGCGAACTCTGGCGTGCCAGCGAAACCGACCCGCCTCATTGGCTAGGCACGCGCTGTCTGGGCTTGAATACGGCTTTGTTTTTGAAGGCGTGCCTGAATACGACTTTGCCTGAGTCGAGAGAGGTAATCCACAAAGACTTTGCCCTGAAGGTGGTCCATTTCATGTTGGATACAGACCGAGAGCAACCCATCGGCCTCGAACTCCTGGGTCTCACCATTCTCATCGAGACAACGAATCCTGACCAAGTCCGGGCGCTCCACCTCGTCGTAGACACCCGGCACAGAGAGGCAACCTTCTTGATGAACCTTCGTCTGCGCACTACTTGAGATGACCTCTGGGTTGATCAAGGCCCGCAGTCCATTGCGGTCTTCGGTGACGTCCACAACGATGATCCGCTCATGGATGTTGACTTGTGTGGCGGCCAAACCAATGCCTCGGGCGTCGTACATGGTCTCAGCCATGTCTTTGACGATCTGTCGAATGCGATCGTCGACCTGGGTGACCGGCTTGGCAACGGTTCGAAGCCGAGCGTCTGGGTAGTTGAGAATTTCTAGAATCGGCATAGGAATAAGTGTATCGGTCAAACGGCAGGTTCAGTCAAGCGAGCGCTTTCGTCAGGCTTTGGGGTTTTGGAGACATCGCGTGCAGCCTGAAGTGATCGACATTCGTGCCCTCCCCGAACCCATCTACCAGCGTCTGCGCATTGCCTCACCGGGCCTTGAGCGCTTGTTTGCCTTGGGTGGCCTCGAGAGCCTGTCCCGACCCCAGTTGGCGATTGTTGGCAGTCGCCGAGCCAGCCCACAAGGCCTTCGCGACGCCTTCTGGTTTGGGCAATCCTTAGCCGGGTCAGGCATGGCTGTTGTCAGTGGCCTTGCGATTGGTGTGGACTCGCAGGCCCATAAAGGCGCTCTACGGGGCGGAGGCGCCACGATTGCAGTGCTTGGACATGGTCTGAATCATCTCTACCCAAGTCGCAACCGAATGCTTCTTGAAGAGATTCTTCATTCGGGTGGCCTCGTGCTTTCGGAGTACTCCGCCGAAACGCCAGCCCGCCCCTATCAGTTTTTACAGCGAAACCGCATCATTGCCGCCATCAGCGGGGCTGTCTGTGTCATCGAGGCAGCGATTGACAGCGGCTCGCTCACCACTGCTTTGGCCTGTGCTGAGTTTGGGGGGGATGTCTTTGCGGTGCCGGGGTCTATCCATGAGCCGCGTTATGAAGGCAGCCATCGGCTCATTCGAGAGGGGGCCTGTCTGGTTCGGTCGCCCGATGAGCTCCTGTCTGATCTCGGTTATCGACCCAATCAAAAGACGCTAGAGGGGATCGAGGCCATGGGGTCCCATTCGGACCAATCTCATGCCAGTAATCGGAATTCCTTTTTTAAGACACCGGTTGGCAGTGATGCCCGCGCTGAACTGATACTTCGAGCCATGGATACCAACCCCATTGCGCTCAGCACGCTTGAATCTGCCCTAAGTCTGAGCGCCGGTGAAATCCTCGCTGGATTGCTCCAGCTCGAAATTTTCGGACGAGTTCATCGGCTCTCCGATGGAAGGTGGCAACAGCTGCATTAAGGGACTCCCCTTGCGAGAGGAGGGCGGGGGTGTATTCTTGCGAACAATTTTCCTGGTCGGAGACAATGTCAAAAGCCCTTGTTATTGCCGAGAAGCCCTCTGTTGCAAGCGATATCGCCAAAGCCCTTGGGGGGTTTGAGAAGAAGGACGATCTCTTTGAGCGCGACGACATGGTGATCTCATCGGCGGTCGGTCATCTTCTGGAGATCGTCGCCCCCGAGAAGTACGAAGTGAAACGAGGCAAATGGAGCTTTGCTCATTTGCCGGTCATTCCGCCCGAGTTTGACCTGCAGCCCCTTCCCAAGTCAGAGCAGAAGCTCAAGGTGATCGCGAGGCAAATCAAACGCAAGGACATTGACCACCTTATTAATGCCTGCGATGCCGGTCGAGAGGGCGAACTCATCTTCCGATACATCGTGCAGCACACAAAGGCGAAACAATCTGTGTCCCGTTTGTGGCTTCAATCGATGACACCGGATGCGATTCGCAAGGCTTTCGAGTCTCTGCGGCCTGATCAGGACCTGCTCCCACTTGCGGATGCTGCCCGTTGTCGCTCGGAGGCCGATTGGCTCGTTGGTATCAACGGCACGCGGGCCATGACCGCATTCAATTCAAAAGAAGGTGGGTTTTTTCTCACCACGGTGGGAAGGGTTCAGACGCCAACTCTCGCGGTGGTGGTGGAACGTGAGGAGCAGATTCGAGCGTTCGTCGCCAAGACGTATTGGGAACTCCACGCGAAGATTGGTCTCGGGGACGACGAGTACATCGCCAAATGGTTTGATCCGGCTTTCAAGCGATCCGATGAAAACCCCGAGCATCGGGCCGAGCGGATCTGGTCGCGCGAGAGACTCGATGCACTTCTGAAATCCTGCGCTGGTCAAGCTGTTAAGGTTAATGACGAGAGCAAGCCGAGCACCCTAGCGGCGCCTGCACTATTTGACTTGACCTCTCTTCAACGAGAGGCCAATGCGCGCTTTGGTTTTTCTGCAAAGAACACGCTCGGCATTGCCCAAGCACTCTACGAGAAGCACAAGGTGCTCACTTACCCCAGGACAGATTCGAAGGCCCTGCCCGAGGACATGATCGAGACTGTGAAGGCCAATCTCGCTGAACTCAAGAAGCTTCCAGTGATTGGTGGGTTCGCAAAAACCATACTGGAGCAGCAGTGGGTGCGTCCCAACAAGCGCGTTTTTGATAACAGCAAGGTCTCAGACCACTTTGCGATTGTTCCCACCGGCCAGCTTCCAAAGAGCCTCAGTGAGCCCGAACAGCGTATTTTTGAGCTCGTTACTCGTCGCTTCCTAGCTATCTTCTTTCCAGCCGCCGAGTATCTCAACACCACACGGTTAACTCAGGTCGGGCCAGAGCTTTTTAAGACCGAAGGCAAGATATTGGTCACACCAGGTTGGCTGACCGTCTATGGCAAGGAGGAGACCGACAACGACCGGTCTCTCCCAGCAATCAATTCCCGCACGCCAGAGTTGCTTGCGGTGGAGTCGCTGGAGCTCAAGACAAAGCCGCCGGCCCGATACTCCGAGGCGACGCTGTTATCGGCCATGGAGAGCGCTGGAAAGCTCGTTGAGGACGACGATCTGCGAGAGGCGATGGCCGGAAAAGGCCTGGGCACACCCGCAACGCGTGCAGCGGTAATTGAGGGCCTGCTCGCCGAAAAGTATCTTCTCAGAGAGCAGCGCGAGCTCATTCCCACGGCCAAGGCGTTTCAACTCATGACGCTTCTTCGCGGCCTTGGCATTGATGCCCTCTCGCGTCCCGAGCTCACTGGGGATTGGGAATTCAAACTCCGACAGATCGAAGCCGGTGGCCTCACCCGTGGGGAGTTCATGCAGGAGATTGCCCGCATGACCGACCACATGGTGGAGCAGGCCAAGAATTACAACAGCACAACCATTCCGGGTGACTATGCGAGCCTGAAGACTCCCTGTCCACGCTGTGGCGGCCTCGTTCGAGAGAACTACCGACGATTCGCCTGCGAGGGCTGTGAGTTTTCGATCAGCAAGGTTCCTGGCGGCCGCACTTTCGAGGTTGAAGAAGTTGAGACCCTTCTTCGAGAGAGGCAGCTCGGACCGATGGATGGCTTTCGCAGCAAGATGGGCCGGCCTTTTGCGGCCAGTCTCCGGCTCACCAGTGAGCACAAGTTGGAGTTCGATTTCGGTCAAGGCAGTGCAGAGGGCGATGCCGAGGAAGTTGATTTTTCTGGGCAGACGTCGCTGGGTCCCTGTCCCAAGTGTGGGTCTGCAGTGTTTTTACACGGAAGTAGCTATGGATGTGAGAAGAGTGTGGGCCCAAGTAAGACATGCGATTTTCGCTCCGGCCTGATGATCCTTCAGCAAAGCATCGCAGTAGAGCAAATGCAGAGGTTGCTCAATGAGGGCCGAACAGCTCTGCTTGATGGGTTTGTATCTGCGAGGACCAAGCGTCGGTTTAAGGCCTACTTGGTCAAGACCGACGAGGGCAAGGTGGGTTTTGAATTTGAAGCCAAGAAGCCAAAAGCACCTGGTGCAAAGGTCGCCACCAAAACCAGCAAGGTGGCCAAGTCTAAAATTAAGTAGTTTTCGGGTGGTTAGTTATCCCGCTGATTACCTGGCCTGTTGGAGTTGTTGCCGCTGCTGACTCACAGTGGCGTGTTTGGTCATCAAAGAAGAAGTCTGGCTCGAACTCCTTGAGAAAACCGGATTTATCGAGCCCCCCCAGGAAGAAGGCCTCGTCAATCTCCACGTTCCATTGCATCAGCGTACGAATAGCACGCTCATGCGCGGGGGCCGATCGAGCGGTGACAAGGGCCGTTCGAATGGTCATGCCGCTTGCTTGGGATTGCCGCAGGCTCACCAAAGCCTCGAGGAGTGGCTTGAAGGGGCCTGGGGGTAGTGGCATATTTGCGCGCTCGGTCTCATGGGAGACAAAGGCCTCGAGGCCTTGGTTTTGATAAACCCGCTCCGCCTCATCTGAAAACAACACGGCGTCGCCGTCAAAGGCAATTCGCAACTCATTGGGCCGGTCTTTCGAGGCCTTTGCAGAGTGGGGATAAACGTGGGCTGCGGGAAAGCCGTATATCAATGCCTGTTCTACGTCGGTCGCATTGGCAGACAGAAAGAGATTGGCGGACAACGGCCTTAGATAACGATAGGGCGCCTCGCCGCGCGTAAAAACGCCTCGCTGAATATCTAGGCCATGTGTCTTTGCCGAGTGATAGACGCGAAGCCCGGAGACCGGGTCGTTGCGCGAGAGGACCACAACTTCGACAAGTTGAGACTCAGCCACCTTATTGAAAGCCAAAAGCTTCTGAACCAATCCAAAAGCAACACCAGGATTGGCTGGGGTCTGCATGCGATCCCACTGAAGCCGCATGTAGGCCCGGTCATCAGAGAGTTCAAAGACGCGATTTTCCTCTTCGAAATCGAACAATGCCCGCGATGAAATGGCAACGACAAGCCGATTAGAAGAAGTGTGGCTCACTAGATGTCGAGGTTTGCAACCCTTAATGCATTGGTTTCAATAAATTGCCTACGGGGTTCGACCTCTTCCCCCATAAGCGTTGTGAATATTGCGTCTGCAGAAATGGCATCTTCAATTTTCACCTGTAACAGGGTTCTAGACTCGATATTCATTGTGGTTTCCCAGAGTTGCTCTGGGTTCATCTCGCCCAAGCCCTTGTATCGTTGGCGAGATATCGCACGCTCCGCCTCGGACATAAGCCAATCAATTGCTTCCTCAAAGGAGTGGACGCGTCTCTGTTTGGCATTGTCACCGGACCCTTTTTTCACCTCGATGGTTCGGTTCAGTAAGCTCGCCAACGCCGTGGCGGTGCGATTAAGAGTGGCAAAGTCCTCGGTATCGAGGAGGTCGGGGCTGATCTTCGAAATTCGATGATTACCATGGATAACCTTCTCAACTTGAAGTGTCCAGGCTTCGGTTTTATTGTCATACTCAGCAACGACCCTTGCTGCATGAGTGTTGGTTTTTGAGTGGCTGCTTAACCAACTATTAAGAGATGCCGCCGAAGCCAACGCAGCTTCGTTGTTTGAGAGATCAATTTTTACCCCTCCCAATACCGCTCTAAGAACAGTTTCCTCTACTACTTTGCTAAGTTTGGTAATAACTTGTTGCGCGTTTAAATAATGGTTGGTGAGCTCCTGCATTGAGATGGCCTGGTCTTGCAAACCATCAACCTGTATTTGAGCGTCGCGGATGGCTGCATGAACCAAGATGTCCTGAAGCGCCTGATCATCTTTGATGTAGCGTTCTTCCTTGCCAATCTTGATCTTGTACAAAGGTGGCTGAGCAATGTAGATGTGTCCCCGGGCAATTAGCTCAGGCATCTGCCGATAAAAGAAGGTTAATAGAAGGGTGCGTATGTGAGAGCCGTCAACATCTGCGTCCGTCATGATGATGATTCGGTGATATCGCAGTTTGTCCGGGTCGTATTCGTCTTTGCCGATTCCTGTTCCCAGGGTTTGAATAAGGGTGATGATTTCTTGAGATGCCAAGAGCTTGTCGAATCGAGCCTTCTCAACATTAAGAATTTTTCCCTTTAGGGGCAAGATCGCCTGAAACTTCCGGTCGCGACCTTGCTTGGCTGAACCACCCGCAGAGTCACCCTCTACAAGGTAAAGCTCGGCCTTGGCTGGATCTCTCTCCTGACAGTCGGCCAATTTTCCGGACAAGCCAAAAGAATCCAAAACGCCTTTGCGTCTTGTCATGTCCCGTGCTTTTCTTGCGGCCTCTCGCGCTCTTGCAGCATCGACAATCTTGGTACAAATGGCGCGCGCATCCACTGGATTCTCAAGCAAGAAGGTTTCAAGCATCTTTCCAACCAAGTCTTCGACGGGTTGTCGCACCTCACTCGAGACCAATTTGTCTTTGGTTTGAGAAGAAAACTTGGGTTCGGGCACTTTTACCGATAAAACACAGGTGAGCCCCTCACGCATGTCATCCCCGGTGGTCTCCACCTTGGCTTTTTTTGCCAACTCTTCGTCGGCAATGTATTTGTTCATTACTCGGGTCATCGCCGCTCGCAGACCCGTTAAATGTGTACCGCCGTCTCGTTGAGGAATGTTATTGGTAAAACAAAGCACCTGCTCGCTATACGCATCATTCCATTGCATGGCCACTTCAACCGTAACGCCATCTTTGCTTCCTGTTGCATGAAAGACTTTCGGGTGCAGGACTGTCTTCGTTTTATTAATAAACTCAACGAACCCACTCACCCCTCCAGAAAACTCAAAACTCTCTTCTTTGCCTTCACGTTGATCAATGAGTCGGATGTTGATGCCGTTATTAAGGAAGCTCAACTCTCGCAAACGCTTGGCCAGAATGTCGAAATGGTACTCAACGAGTCTGAAAGTTTCTTGACTGGCTAGAAAATGAACCTCGGTTCCACGTCGATCGGTAGAGCCCAAAACACTAAGTGGGGCAACTCGCTCACCGGCGCGGAACTCAATGAAGTGCGCCTGGCCGTTGCGGCGGATGGTTAACTTTAACCAATCGGAAAGGGCATTCACCACCGAAACTCCCACACCGTGCAAACCGCCGGACACTTTATAGCTGTTCTGATCGAACTTTCCACCAGCGTGTAATTCGGTCATGACAATCTCAGCAGCGCTGCGACCAAATTCATCGTCTTTGTGGATATCGGTCGGGATGCCTCTTCCATTGTCAGTTACTGAAATGGAGTTATCGGTATGGATGGTGACTACGATTTCATTGCAGTGTCCAGCCAATGCTTCATCGATTGCATTGTCCACCACTTCGAAGACCATATGATGCAAGCCAGTTCCATCGTTGGTATCTCCGATGTACATGCCGGGGCGCTTGCGAACGGCCTCGAGCCCCTTGAGCATCTTGATCGACGAGGCGTCGTACTGCACAGCTTTCTCCTGACTCATTGAAACTCTCTATCCTTAAATTAAATGCGCATTGGCATAACTACGTAGCGGAAATTAGGGTGTGTCTCACTCATTAGCAACGCAGAGGCATTGTTGTCTTGCAGTTGTAGTGTGATTGTCTGGTCTCCCAAGTAAGAAAGGACATCCAATAAGTATTGGACATTGAACCCTATTTCCAGGGGTTCAAAGCCATAATCAATGTCTAATTCTTCAACGGCCTCTTCTTGCTCGGCGTTGGTTGAGCTGATTTTGACTTGGTTTGCACTAAACGCCAGACGCACCCCTTTGAATTTATCCGTTGTCAAAATTGCGACGCGAATGAGGGCTTGGTTTAACTTTTCACGATCAATCTTTAGCGTCTTCTGGTGGTTTTTTGGAATGACACGGTCATAGTCTGGAAACTTACCTTCAATTAGTTTCGAGATGATTTCAACCTGATCGAAGGAGAACTTCACCTGGTTCGGATTAACCGAGATTGAAAGGGGTTGATCAACGTCTTCAAGAACTTTTTGAAGTTCAGAGACCACTTTTCTCGGAATGATGACATCGAGTTGCGCATCATTTTCGACCTCTTGACTGCTATAAGCCAATCGATGTCCGTCTGTAGCTACTGTTCTTAGCTGTCCTTGATGCAAGACCAACAACATTCCGTTTAAGTAATAACGTATGTCTTGTTGGGCCATAGAAAAATGCACGAGATGCAGACAAGCCTTCAACTTCGATTGGGCTATTTTTGTCTGGGCTGCGTACTCGGCCGCGGGAACCACTACCGGGAACTCTTCAGCAGCCAGGGTCTGCAAATTAAAGCGTGACTTGCCCTGGGTGATGACTAGCTTATTGGCGGCTTGAGATATGGTGACTTCACCATCGCTGTTGAGGGCCCGCAAAATATCTAACAACTTCTTCGCTGAGACTGTGGTGGCACCTTCTTCTGTACCGTGACCAATTTCAACTCGAGCGGTAATCTGCATCTCAATGTCGGTCGCGATGAACTCAACCGTGGCACCTCGCTTCCGAATCAGAATGTTGGAGAGGATTGGCAAGGTGTGCCGGCGTTCAACAACATTGCTAACGAGTTGTAAAGGTTTTAACAACGCTTCTTTAGTTGCTTTGATATAAATCATAGTAATAATAGTAAGGTTGCAAAATTGGTGGAGAACACTCTAAGCTATTGAAAAGAAATAAATTTTTCAAAAAATGGGTTGTGGACAAGTGGGGTGGAATGCTCCCTAGCATTGCTCACTGATTGAACCGATGTGGATAAGTTGGGGTTGTTCACTGCTTATCCACGGATTTGTTGTTCTAAGAGGTGCAGGCTGCGGTTGAGTTCTGTATCCCTCTGACGTTGTTCGTTAATTTTCCGAACGGCATGCAGTACAGTGGTGTGGTCTCGGCCACCAAACAATTCACCAATATCGGGAAGACTCTTTTGGGTGAGTTCTTTTGCCAGGTACATCGCAATTTGCCGTGGCATAGCAATATTTGCCGGACGGCGTTTGCTGTACATGTCGGCGATTTTTATCTTGTAAAAATCAGCCACGGTTTTTTGAATGCTCTCGACCGAAATAGATGTTTTGTGAATAAATAGCAGGTCTTTTAAGGCTTCGCGCACGACCTCAGCGTTTGGTTGTGTTTGATGAAAATGGCAATAGGCGATGATTTTTCTTAATGCGCCTTCGAGCTCTCGAACGTTTGAGCGAAGCTGTTGTGCAATAAAAAAAGCTTCTTCTTCCTCGAGTGCCAATTTTTCTTGTTGGGCTTTGCGCAGAAGAATGGCCACACGCATCTCTAACTCTGGTGGCTCAATCGCAACCGTCAAGCCTGAGCTAAAGCGACTCACCAGCCGCGACTCGATGCCATTGAGTTCGCTGGGATAGGTATCGCTTGTGATGATGATTTGTTTTTTAGAAGCGATTAGTGCTTCAAAAGTATAGAAAAACTCTTCTTGGGTGCGAGATTTGCCAGCAAAAAACTGAATGTCATCGATAAGTAGCAAATCCAAGCTGTGGTAGTAGCTTTTAAGATCATCGAAGGCTTTGCGTTGATAGGCCTTTACAACGTCGCTGACGTAGGCCTCGGCATGGATATAACGAATTTTGCTGGATCGGTTTTTGCCCAGGAGCTCATTGCCAATGGCGTGTATCAAGTGGCTTTTCCCCAGACCCACGCCACCATAGAGAAATAGTGGGTTGTAGGCTGTGCCAGGGTTTTCAGCGACTTGCATGGCCGCTGCTCTGGCCAATTGATTGGCCTTGCCCACCACGAAGTTCTCGAAAGACCAATCCAAATTAAGCCGTGTTGCTTCAATGGCGCGCTGTTGCTCGCCGATGGGCTCTAATTGGGTGGGCAAAAGTCTTTCTTGCGGCGTCTCAGAGCCAGACCCAGGCTGGGTGCCTTCATTGTCTGGGGCCCCCTCTTTGAGGAGAATTTGAACATCGACGGGTCGCCCTAAATGAGAAGACCACCAGTGTTGCAGTGGTTCGCTAAGCTGATCCTTCGCCCACGATTGTTTGAACCGATTGGGAGCCAGCAGGCTTAAGACGACACCGTCGGAAGAGGGTTGCAGGCCCTTGAGGGCAAGGGGCTGGACCCAAGTTCGGAACTGTTGTTCTGGCAGGAGCTTTGAAAAATGGTTCATGCACGCCTGCCAATCCATCTGGGTACTGTGATCAATGGGTTCGGTTAAGGCAGGGCGATTCATGTTGCAATTCTACCCCAGCCGAAGAGTTATCCACAGGCCCTGGGGTGCACTTCCTTGGGCAAAACCCCTCGTTTTGAGTAAACTAGCGGGTTCAGCTTTGTCTATAAAGGTTTTCAAATGAAGCGCACTTATCAGCCTTCGGTTGTTCGTCGTAAACGAACCCACGGATTTTTGGTCCGCATGCGAACCCGCGGAGGACGCGCAGTGATTCGGGCCCGTCGGGCCAAAGGCCGTCATCGCCTGGCTGTCTAAAGACGGCGGCATTGGCAAGAGCGGTCATCGTCGCCCTGGCCGACCCAGAGGACTTCGCACGTTTGGTGCAGAGCCGACCCGTTCGATCGGGGGGCCCCTTTGCATTGCACGGGGCTGCGCTTACCGAATGCGCGGAACAGGGAGAACGCATTGGCCTGGGGTTTATCCTGCCCAAGAGGCTGGTGCGGTCGGCTTCGCAGCGCAATCAGATTCGGCGTTGGACACGGGGTTGGATCCGGTCTTTGCCTACCAGTTATCAGGGGGGAAACTGGCTCTTGAGGGTTCGTTCAGTATGTCCTTGGCAGGGGGCGGTGCACCGACAGTCTTGCCGAGATCACCTGCGGGCGGTTTTATTTGGGGAATGAGCCAATGTTTTCTGCACTTGCTCGCTTGTTGATTCGGACTTACCAATTGGTCCTTCGCCCCTATTTGGGCCCCCGTTGTCGTTTTTTTCCGAGTTGTTCAGATTTCGCCCTCGAGGCCATTGAGTTGCATGGGCTCTTTTCGGGGGGGCGCTTGACCGTTCAACGGCTCTGTCGTTGTCATCCATGGGGCCGGTCTGGTTTGGACCCCGTCCCTATCTCTACCGAATCCACCGAATCGAGCAAGGCGCATTAGATCTATGGAAACCCGTCGCGTTATTTTGTTGATGATTTTTATCGGCTCCCTCTTTCTCCTTTGGGACGCCTGGATGCGCCAGTCTCTCCCGCCGGTTCAACAAACTCAGCAAGCCCAACAGGTGCAGCAGCCACAGCAGCCTCAGCAGGGCACCCCTTCGGCGGGGGCCAACCCGACGGCGCCTGGTCTAAACAGTGGACCAACAGTATCGAACGTACCGACATCCAGTCCTGGCGGTGGAGCGGTTCTTCCTCAGGCCACAACCAATTTAAATGCCGCATCAGGTCCTGTAAGCCCACCCACCTCGGTGACTGCCGCAATGCCCACGGGCCAACGTTTTGTTCTGAAGAACAACTCCCTTGAACTCACTGTGGACAGTCTTGGGGGTATTTTGGTTGGCGCCAAGCTTTTGGATCAGGCCTCGGACAATTATGAGGGTGGGTTGGTCAGGCTTTTCGATACTCAGTTAGATCGCCGATTCGAGGCGCAGTCAGGGTTGGTTGCTCCCGCGGGGCTTTCAAAGGTTCTCCCGAATCACACCGTGCCTTTCGTTGTTCAACCACTCAAGGCGGGACAGGATCCGGGCCGAACCATTGTGTTGGCATCGGAGTCTGGTGGGGTCAAACTGATTAAAACTTTTTCGATTGAACCCACCGGCCACACAGTAAAGGTTCAGCATACGGTTCTGAATACGGGCGCCGATGCTGTCGCGCCCAATGTTTATCTGCAGTTCCTAAGAACCGGAAACGCTGCTCCAGGTGAGAGCCAGTTTTATCAGACCTTCACTGGTCCGGCCATTTATACGGAGCAGGCCAAGTTCCAGAAAATCTCTTTCTCGGATATCGAGAAGGGTCGGCAAGACTATGTTCGCCAGGCCAATGATGGCTGGTTGAGCATCGTTCAACATTATTTCGTCTCGAGTTGGGTGCTCAAGAACGAGGCGCCCAGAGAGTTCTACACAAGGAAAGTGGGAGAGAACCTCTATACCGCTGGCCTTATTCAATCATTTAGTCCGATTGCTCCCGGGGCGCAGCAGACCCACGAGGCGCTGCTGTATGTCGGCCCCCAGACCCAAAGAACCCTTGAGGTCTTGGCACCTGGGCTCGATCTGGTGGTGGACTATGGATTTCTCACTTTTCTCTCTAAGCCAATTTATTGGCTTCTTGAGCAGTTGCATAGGTTGGTTCAGAACTGGGGGTGGGCGATTGTCTTGCTCACCATATTGATTAAGTTGCTTTTCTATCCTTTGTCTGCGGCCAGTTATCGCTCTATGGCCAAAATGAAGGCGGTGACCCCAAGGTTGATGGCCTTGCGAGAGCGCTATCCCCATGACAAGGCCAAGCTCAATCAAGCAATGATGGAGCTCTATAAGACAGAGAAGATCAATCCCCTGGGAGGCTGTCTGCCTGTGCTGGTGCAGATTCCTGTTTTTCTCGCGTTGTATTGGGTCTTGCTCGCTAGTGTTGAAATGCGAAACGCGCCTTGGATTCTCTGGATCGCCGACCTCTCCTCTCCCGACCCGTTCTACATATTGCCGATCGTGATGGCCATCACGATGTTTGTTCAGACCAAACTGAACCCGGCGCCTCCCGACCCGCTTCAGGCCAAGGTGATGATGTTCATGCCCTTGGTGTTTTCGGTCTTCTTTTTCTTCTTTCCCGCGGGGCTGGTGCTCTACTGGCTCATCAATAACGTGGTGTCCATCGCGCAGCAGTGGGTGATCATGAAGCGCATGAACGTGGCCATTTGATTCGCTGAAGACATGACTGGGGAGTCCATTGTCGCTATGGCGACCCCCCAGTCGCAATCTTCGGTGGGTGTTGTTCGGGTGTCAGGCCCAATCTGCGAGGTGCTGGCGCGGCGTATCTGTGGCGGGGATCTCCAGCCTCGCGCACCGACCCTGCGATCGTTTCGGGCTAGCAACGGCGAGGTCATCGACCAGGGCCTTGTCATGCTTTTCAAGGGGCCGGCGTCCTTCACCGGGGAAGACGTTCTGGAGTTCCAGGGGCACGGCAGCCCAGTCGCGATGTCGTGGTTGCTTGAGGAGTGTCTCTTGTGCGCCAGTGATGAGACGCCCTTGCGATTGGCCCGGCCCGGGGAGTTCTCAGAGAGGGCTTTCTTAAATGGGAAACTTGATTTAACGGCCGCCGAGGCCATTGCAGACTTGATTGCGGCGGGTAGCCGCGGGGCTGTTCGGGCTGCGGCGCAGTCAATGACGGGTCGGTTTTCTAACCGCATTAACGAAATTCAACGTCTCATCACCGAGGCGCGCGCTCGGCTGGAGGCTTGTCTGGACTTCCCCGATGAGGAAGGGGTTGAGCACCTTCAAGATCAAGACTTGTTGGTTAGGCTACGGGCGATTGATGAGCAGTTGAAAGAGTGTCTCGCTTCGGCGCAACGAGGTGTCGAGGCGCTTCGGGGCCGACAGGCGGTGTTGGTTGGCAAGCCCAATGTGGGCAAGTCATCTCTCTTTAACGCGCTGGCCGATGAGGATTTGGCGATCGTCAGCGAGTTGGCGGGAACAACGCGAGACCGGCTTGCCAACGAAATTCGGGTGGCAGGCCACAGCCTGAAGGTGCTTGATACGGCGGGCCTTCGGTGCACTGATGAGCCCATTGAGCAGATCGGGGTGGGCCGAAGTCAGGAGGCCATGGGTGCGGCCGACCTGGTGATCTGGGTGCGGGATTTGACCTCACGAGACGCTTCGGAGTTTGAGCGCTCAGCCCTCGCGGCGCTGCCGAAGGATGTGGAGATCTGGGTGGTGTGGAATAAGCTCGATGCCTTGGGCTCGGCCCCGCGCGAGGACCTGCCGTTGGAGAGTCTGCACAATGGCAGGGCGTTGAGAAATTTTTATCTGTCCGCTGTTGATCGACGTGGACTGGCCGATTTTATCGAGGCACTCGGGTCGTTCCTCGCAGGCGCCCCATCCGAGGGGAGTGTGTTTTCTGCACGGCAACGTCATCTGGTGGTGCTCGTTGAGGTGCTCAGACTGGTGGAGTCGGCGGTGCCTCTGGTTGGTGCCTCAGGGGAATTGGCCGCTGATCAGCTGCGCCTTGCCCAAGAGAAGTTGGGTGAGATTACGGGCGAATTTCATTCTGATGACTTGTTGGGGGTGATCTTCTCTAGCTTCTGCATTGGGAAGTAGGCTCGAAAAGAGCCAGTGCGCGGTTCTTCTGAACATGCAAGGCGCTGAAGATCTGGCCTTGAATAGATACCCAAACGCCTGGGGTCAGGAGCTGTACCGCAGCGACTGCGCTGCCTAGATTGATCAGGGCATCAGAATCTTCGAGCGAGGCGGGCACCATTGCGCCTGTCAACACAACGACTTGCTCTGGCCGAAGATGCTTGGCAAGCACTTGGGCAGTGTTCGTCATGGTGTCGGTTCCGTGAATGATAACGATGCGGGCCTCTCTCGCTTGGGCAACCCTCTGCGAGAGAAGGTGACGGTCTGCGTCGACCATGTCGAGGGAGTCTTTTAGCAAGACCTCCTCAATTCGATAGACGCAATGAAGACGTGCTTGTTCGGTCCATTGGCTCAGTCGGCTGTGGTTCGGAAGCCGAAGCTGCCCCTCAATCGGGTCGTAGATTTTCTCAAATGTGCCGCCGGCACTCAGTATGGCAATCGGTTCGGAGTAGAGAGTAGTTTGCATGCGTGGTCAATCGCGCAGATTAACGAGGAAGGGTTGGCAAGGTTTTGTCCAACAATGTCGAATGCGGTGCCGTGGTCCACACTGGTTCTAACGAATGGCAATCCAACAGTAATGTTGACGCCCTCGTCGAGACCGTTGAGTTTGACGGGGATGAGGCCTTGGTCGTGGTAGAGGGCAATGACCAGGTCGAAATCGGGTTCGTGGCCGGTGCGGGCCCGCATGAATACCGTATCTGCGGAGATGGGTCCGAGTATTGAAATGCCCGCTGCGGCAGCCGCCTCGATTGCAGGCGAGAGGATCTCCCGCTCCTCAGAGCCAAACTGCCCCGCTTCTGATGCGTGGGGATTTAGCGATGCCAGTGCAATTCTCGGGTTTTGAACGCAAAAGAGCGCAGCAGCGTCTTGAGCGATTCTAAAAGTTTCAAGAAGGCCGGGAACGGTGAGCGTTTGAATGGCTTCCTTCAGTGGAAGGTGAATGCTGTGTAGAAGCACGCGCAGCTCTTTATTGATGAGGGCCATGCGCACTTGCGGTGGTTGATTCGGATTGCTCAGATGGGCCAGGAACTCGGTGTGACCGGGCCAAGGCAATCCGGCCATTTTGAAGCTTCGTTTGGAGATCGGCGCGGTAACGATCCCCTTTTTTAATCCTGTTTTGCAGTAGGAGACAGCCGCTTCAATGGCGGCCGCGGAAGCCAAGCCTCCTTCGCTGCTGTCGCGTTGTGCAGGGTAGGGGCCGAAATGTCCTGTGTCGATGATTGAGTCGGGATGCAGCGAGACACCCAATTGCGATGCGACGGCCTTCAGGTGGCGCGCGTCGCCATAGATTTTGCACACCACACTGCTCTTCCGAGAGCGGGCGGATAGTGCTTTTAAGCAAATCTCGGGGCCGATGCCCGCCGGGTCTCCCATGGTGATCGCGAGGTGCGGGTTCGTTTCTTCTTTGCCCATGATTAGAGGATGATGCGCGATTCCTTTCTGATTGGAAAATGCGCTTGGACATTGCTTGGGAGTTGTTGGTCTTTTTGGCCTTTGCCGCAATGGCGGCGGGTTTTGTTGATTCGGTGGCCGGTGGTGGGGGGTTGCTTCAGGTGCCCGCCTTGTTCGGAAGCCTCCCTCAGGCATCGACGGCCAGCCTCTTCGGCACCAATAAGTTTTCGTCCATTGCTGGCACGGCCTGGGCGGCATGGCGCTACACCAGACACGTCAGGATTGATTGGCGGGTCGGGCTTCCCGCGGTTGTTGCGGCTGGGGTTTTTTCTTGGCTTGGTGCCTCTGCTGTTTCTTTACTGTCTCGCGAAGCCGCGCAACCGCTGGTGCTGGTTCTTTTGTTGCTTGTGGCTTACGCGACGCTGCGCGACCGCGGCTTGGGCAAGGAGCATGCGCCAACCCTTTCAAACAAGGGGGCTTTTGGTGCGGCCTTGCTACTCGGTGCGGGGATAGGGTTTTATGATGGATTTTTTGGTCCTGGCACCGGCGCCTTTCTGATCTTTGTTTTTGTACGGGCCTTTGGTTTTGATTTTCTTCATGCCTCGGCCCACGCCAAGTTGGTCAATGCCACGACCAACATTGGCGCTTTGCTGTATTTCATTCCCAGCGGCGAGATTCTGTGGCTCTTGGCGGTGGTCATGGCCGTATCGAATGTGGCTGGTGCCACGCTGGGGACGATGCTGGCGATTCGAAAGGGAAGCGCTTTTGTTCGGCAGTTTTTTCTATTTCTTTTGGCAGTGCTCATTCTCCGAATGGCCTGGACAACGTGGGAGATGTTTCTATGAATGCACCTGAAACGGTGGGACTCAAGACAGTGGGCCATTGGATTTCCGGTCGGCTTGTGCTCGATGACAAGGAAGAGGAGGGCATCATTTTTGATCCGGCTCTCGGGCGAGAGACCAAGAGAGTGAGATTGGCGGGGCCCCAGACGGTGTCTTTGGCCATGGATGCTGCGGCAAAGGCATTTCCTGAGTGGGCAAACACTCCGCCCGTTCGCCGCGCGAAAGTTATGTTTGCGTTTAAGTCTTGGGTAGAGCAGAACCGGGAGGGGCTTGCAAAACTCATTACATCCGAACACGGCAAGACGCTTGATGATGCGCGTGGTGAAATCCAACGGGGCCTGGAGGTTGTGGAGTTTGCTTGTGGCATTCCACAGCTGCTTAAGGGCGAGTATACGGATCAGGTGGGCTCAGGCATTGACGCCTGGAGCCTGAGGCAGCCTCTCGGCGTCTGCGTTGGAATCAGTCCGTTCAATTTTCCCGTGATGGTTCCCATGTGGATGTTTCCCGTGGCTTTGGCCACCGGAAATACGTTTGTGATGAAACCTTCTGATCGGGATCCTTCGGCGACTCTTTTTCTTGCAGAGGGCTTGAAGGCGGCGGGCTTACCAGATGGCGCATTTAACGTGATTCAGGGGGGCGCGGCCACCGTGGAGGCACTCATCGACCACCCCAAGACCACGGCCATCAGTTTCGTGGGGTCCACGCCCATTGCGAAACTTGTTCATGCGCGGGCGTCTTCACAGGGCAAGCGTGTTCAGGCCCTGGGTGGTGCCAAAAACCATTTGGTTGTGATGCCTGACGCGGACTTGGACCAGGCGGTTGATGCACTCATTGGTGCGGCCTACGGCTCGGCTGGGGAGCGGTGCATGGCGATCTCTGTTGCCCTTGCAGTGGGTTCGGTGGGAGACGCGTTGGTAACCAAACTCGCCGAGAAGTCCAAGGCCATTAAGGTGCTGCCGGGAGCGGTGGCTGGCTCGGAGATGGGCCCGCTTGTCACCAAAGCCCACCTTGAAAAGGTGCTGGGCTTTGTTGCGCTCGGGGAGAAGGAGGGCGCAAAGCTGGTGGTGGATGGGCGTGGCTTTAAGCCCTCCGGTGCCGAGGAGGGCTTCTTCATGGGGCCTTGCCTGCTGGACCAGGTCAAGCCGGCAATGACGATCTACAAGGAAGAGATTTTTGGTCCGGTGTTGAGCGTGGTGCGGGTGAAAGATTTTGAAGAGGCGCTGGCATTGATCAATGACCACCAATATGGCAATGGTGTCTCCATCTTTACCCGCGATGGTGACTCGGCCCGAGAGTTCAGCCATCGTGTCAAGGTGGGAATGATTGGAGTGAACATTCCCATTCCTGTCCCCATGGCGTTCCACTCCTTCGGTGGCTGGAAGGATTCTTTGTTTGGGGATCACCACATACACGGGCCCGAGGGTGTTCGCTTCTACACCCGCTACAAGGCCATTACCCAACGCTGGCCCAAAGGCATTCGTTCCGGGGCCGAGTTTGTAATGCCCACAATGAAATAGTTTTAGGAGTCGATATGGGTGTTCGAGAGGATTTGTTTTCCGGGCTAAGAGACCCTTCGCTACTGCGGACTGAGAGCCTCATTAACGGGGCCTGGGTGGGGAGTGGCCGGCGTTTCTCGGTGACCAACCCTGCCACGGGCGAGTTGATCGCTGAGGTCGTTGATTGTGGCGAGGCAGAGACGCGACTGGCCATCGAGGCCGCCTCTGCCGCTCTTCCATCCTGGAAGGGTCGACTGGCCAAGGAGCGGTCTGAGATCCTTAAAACATGGCACCGCCTGATTGTTGAGAACGCAGATGATTTGGCCTTGCTAATGACCATGGAGCAGGGCAAACCGTTGGCCGAGGCCCGCGGCGAGGTGCTCTACGCCGCGAGTTTTGTTGAGTGGTTTGCGGAGGAGGCCAAGCGGGTCTATGGTGAAGTTATTCCTCCAACCGTTGCAGGACGGCAGATCTTGGTGACCAAGGAGCCCATTGGTGTGACGGCGGCGATTACGCCCTGGAATTTCCCGGCGGCAATGATTACGCGAAAGTGTGGGCCCGGGCTTGCGGTCGGCTGTACTTCCGTGGCCAAGCCCGCAGAGGCAACTCCACTGACAGCGCTCGCCTTGGGGGAGTTGGCGATCCGGGCGGGGTTTCCACCGGGCGTATTTAATGTGGTGACGGGAAGCGGTTCATCGGCCCCTGAAATAGGCCGTGCGCTCTGCGGCGATAGCCGCGTTCGAAAGCTCTCATTTACGGGCTCCACCGAAGTGGGAAGGCTTCTATTTGCCCAGTCCGCCCCAACCATTAAAAAGCTCTCCTTGGAACTCGGCGGAAACGCGCCATTCATTGTTTTCGACGACGCGGATTTGGACCAGGCCGTCGAGGGCCTAATGGCCGCCAAGTTTCGGAATGCTGGACAGACCTGTGTCTGTCCCAATCGAATTTATGTACAGGCGTCGATCATGGACGCGTTTGCCCAGCGTTTGGTTGGGCGGGTTGAGTCCTTAAAGGTTGGTTCAGGACTTGAGTCCGGGGTCCAGATCGGGCCGCTCGTTGAGGCTGCAGCGCTCGAGAAGGTGGAGGCCCATGTGAAGGACGCTCTCTCTAAAGGGGCTCGGTTGATGACGGGGGGTGCGCGACACCCCCATGGAGGCCTCTTTTTTCAGCCGACCGTCCTCTCTCACGTCCCGGAAGGGGTTCAACTCTCGGATGAAGAGACGTTTGGGCCGGTTGCGCCACTCTTTGGCTTTGAGAGTGAGGACGAAGTACTTCGTCGAGCAAATAACACCGAGTTTGGCCTGGCTGCTTATGTCTACACCAGGGACTTGGGCAGGGCATTTCGTGTGGCCAACGGACTTGAGTCCGGGATGGTCAGCGTCAATACCGGCGCGTTTTCTAATGAGGTCGCCCCATTCGGCGGCGTGAAACAGTCCGGACTTGGCCGGGAAGGCTCGCGGCATGGGGTCGAGGAGTACTTGGAGATGAAGTACATCACCTTGGGCGGGCTGGCTTAAGCTCGATCCGGGCTGTTCGCAAGAGGCGGCCGCCTCGACAGGTATTTGCACAAAATGTTTCACGTGAAACAGCGGCCGATCGGAGTTCTTCCCTTGGCGGCGGGGCGCAGCCCCGCATAATCGATGTTTCACGTGAAACAACTGCCAAAGCGGTTGAGTCAGCCCAGTGGCTCACCCTATAATTCCTTCCCTGCAGAACAATTCGGGGCCAGCGCCCCCCATCCCAACCCATCATTGGCAGACAAAGCGGCACTTATCTTGGACTTCCCGAAGCGGTTTGATGTCATTGTTGTCGGTGGTGGTCACGCTGGAACCGAGGCCGCCTTGGCCGCGGCGAGGGCCGGGGCAGAGACGCTTTTGATCACCCACTCCATCGAGACCCTGGGACAGATGTCGTGCAATCCGTCCATCGGCGGGATTGGCAAGGGCCATCTGGTCAAGGAAATCGATGCCTTGGGCGGTGTTATGGCCATTGCGACGGATGAGGCCGGAATACAGTTTCGTATATTAAACAGCTCCAAAGGGCCTGCCGTTCGGGCCACGCGGGCCCAGGCCGATCGAGTGCTCTACAGGGCTGCCGTTCGGCGGCGCCTCGAAAACCAGGCACGACTCAGTTTGTTTGCTCAAGCCGTCGATGACTTTCTAATTGAGTCGGATCGCATCGCAGGGGTGGTCACCCAGACCGGTCTCATCTTCCGCTCCTCGACGGTCGTGCTGACTGCGGGGACTTTCTTGAACGGCAAGATCCACGTCGGGCTTCAAAGTCACTCGGCTGGTCGTGCCGGAGACCCCCCCGCAATAGCCCTCTCGAGGCGACTCAAGGAACTGTCTCTGCCGCAGGGGCGCCTCAAAACCGGGACGCCGCCAAGGATTGATGGCCGCTCCATTGACTGGTCCAGGCTTGTCGAGCAGCCCGGTGATCTCGATCCTGTTCCGGTGTTTTCATTCATCGGCAGCCGGGAGATGCACCCACGTCAGGTTTCTTGTTGGGTCACGCACACCAATGAAAAAACACATGAAGCGATTCGCGCGGGCCTCGATCGGTCTCCGATGTTTACGGGGGTTATTGAGGGGGTGGGACCGCGCTATTGCCCCTCGATCGAGGACAAGGTCCATCGGTTTGCCGACAAGGCCAGCCATCAGATCTATCTCGAGCCCGAGGGCCTGGACACCCATGAGATCTATCCGAACGGGATCTCCACCAGCCTTCCTTTCGATGTTCAGCTTGAAATAGTTCATTCCATGGAGGGGCTTGAGGAGGCGCATATTCTTCGGCCCGGTTACGCCATCGAGTACGACTATTTTGATCCCAGAGGCCTGCGCCGAAGCCTCGAGACCAAAGCCATCGGCGGTTTATTTTTCGCAGGACAGATCAACGGAACCACGGGCTATGAGGAGGCGGCCGCCCAAGGGCTTCTAGCGGGCCTCAATGCAGCCCGCCAGAACAAAGGTCTCCCACCCTGGTGTCCCGAGCGCCATGAGGCCTACCTGGGCGTGTTGGTCGATGATCTGGTTACCAGGGGAGTGAGCGAGCCATATCGTATGTTCACGAGCCGGGCCGAGTACCGTCTGAGCCTTCGTGAGGACAATGCCGATCTGCGTCTGACGCCCATTGGAAGAGAGATGGGCCTGATTGATGATGATCGCTGGGCGCGATTCAACCATAAGCGCGATGAAATCGAGTCCGGGAAGGCCACCCTAAAGCGCACTCACTTCGGTACCGGGCGTGCCCAGAGTCGATGGCAGAGTCTGTTTCCGGAGCAGCCAACTCCGCCCCCAGAGGCCTCGGCCCACGACCTGCTCAAGCGCCCGGAGGTTCGACTTGTGGAGCTTGGGGAAGTCTTTGGTCATCGCTTTGCAGAGGACGACTCAGCGGCGGAGCAGATCGAAATCCAGGTGAAATACGAGGGATACATTCGCCGTCAGTCCGATGAAGTCGAGCGTCGTCGCCATCACGAGGAGACCCCCATACCCAGGGAGCTCTCTTACGAGTCTATTCGTGGGCTCTCGATTGAAGCGATTCAGCGTCTGTCGGCCGCCCGTCCCGAGACAATTGGCCAGGCCTCAAGACTTTCCGGGATCACCCCTGCCACCATTTCGCTCCTTTTGATTCATCTGAAGAAGCGCCGAAGCCGATCTTCGGGCCCCGATGCAACTGAGTTCCGATCTGTTGCTTGAGCCGGGTCTCGATCAGCGCATCGCTCAAGCCATTGAGCGCCGTCGACCTGCTTTGAAAGATCGTATCGACTCGGGTGTGATCGAAGCGCTGGCGGAGTACACGCGTCAACTGAGCCGCTGGAATGCCGTTCATAACCTAACCGCCATTGAGTCGGTTGACGAAGTCATACAGAAGCACCTCATTGACGCCATGGGTGCCTGGCCGGGGATGATTCGTTGTTTGAATAATTTTGCTGTCGAGCATTCACTCAGAGGGCGGCCTGAAGGGAATTCGCCTTATGCGATTGACGTGGGCTCAGGCAACGGCGTTCCTGGCCTTGTTTTGGCGATAATGTCACCCGGTCTTCGGATCTATTTGATCGAGAGGACGTCTCGAAAAGCTGCCTTCCTGAGGCATGCCGCAGCAACTCTTGGACTCTCGGGGCGGGTATTTGTGATTGCGGCCGATGTGGCTGAGGTCCAACTCGATGAGCGAGACGGCTGTGCCATCATCCTTTCTCGCGCATTTGCTGCCCTGGAGGATTTTTTAGACCGAAGTTGGCATCTCTCGCAGCAACAGACCCGCTGGCTCTATATGGCCGGGCGTCGAGACCAGGTACTTGGCCTGACGCCCTTTCAAGGCGACTGGGGTTATGTGCACCCGCGGCGGCCGGGAGATTTTTGTTTGGAGTCTTTAGAGACTGATAACGCGCTTGAGGCAGAGCGCCATCTTGTTTGGATAAGAAGGAGAACGTCTTGATACAACCCGAGCAGTCCCCCACCACGACCCGAAAGACCCAAGTCTTCGCCGTGGCCAACCAAAAGGGCGGGGTGGGCAAGACCACCACAGCGGTTAATTTGGCCGCCTCCCTCGCGCGCCTGGGCCACCGAACACTCTTGGTGGATCTAGACCCTCAGGGCAACGCCACTATGGGGAGCGGGGTAGATAAGTCGGCGCTTACTAAAACTATCTATACAGTACTTCTTGGAATCGATCGGGCAGAGACGGTTCGAATGAAGACCGATTTTGGTTATGACCTCCTGCCAGCCAATCGAGAGCTCGCTGGCGCGGAGGTGGAGTTGGTGGATTTGGAGTCACGCGAGCATCGGCTCGCCCTCGGCTTGGCCACCATCTCTTCAGCCTACGACATGATTCTGGTGGACTGCCCGCCCTCGTTGTCCATGTTGACCCTCAATGGACTTTGCGCCGCCAACGGCGTGGTCATTCCCATGCAATGCGAGTACTTCGCACTCGAGGGGCTCTCTGATCTGGTCAACTCCATTAAGCGCGTTCATGCGGGCCTCAATCGAGAGCTGCGAATTATCGGATTGCTGCGAGTGATGTTCGACCCTCGAATGACGCTCTCTCAGCAGGTGAGCGACCAACTAGAGCGACACTTTGGTGAGAAGGTATTCAAAACGGTGATCCCGAGAAACGTTCGCCTTGCCGAGGCGCCGAGTCATGGTCAGCCCGTTATCCGTTATGACGCGACCTCTAGGGGGTCACAGGCCTACTTGGGGTTCGCGCAGGAACTCGTGGATCGTTTGGGACTGGCCAGGCGCCAGGCAAGGGAAGAGGGGGTGAGCGCATGAGCGCGTTAAAGAAAAAAGGATTGGGTCGAGGGCTCGAGGCCCTCTTGGGGGCAGCGATGCCAGACTCCGAAGCATCGGGGGCCAGAGACTCAAGCCTTATGGAAATTGATATCTCTCGCCTGCAGGCGGGTCGTTACCAGCCTCGTCAGGTCATGGACGAAGAGGCATTGGATGAATTGGCCGAGTCCATACGGTCCCAGGGGGTCATTCAGCCCATCGTGGTGCGACCCATTAAGGCGAGCTCGTCATCAGAGACGCGCTACGAAATCATCGCCGGTGAGCGCCGGTTCAGAGCCGCCCAGAAGGCCGGCTTGGCACGAATTCCAGCTGTGATTCGGGAGGTCCATGACCAGGTGGCTTTGGCCATGGCTCTGATAGAGAACCTACAGCGCCGAGACCTATCGGCCATCGAAGAGGCCCAGGGAATCTCTCGTCTTATCAGTGAGTTCGGTCTCACCCACGAACAGGCGGCCAAGGCGGTTGGAAAGTCACGAAGTGCGACAAGCAATCTTCTGCGACTTCTTGCGCTTTCGGAGACCGTGCAGACCTACCTTCGTGACGGCCAACTCGAGGCGGGGCACGCGCGGGTTCTGGTGACGCTCGCTGCCCCGCAGCAGCGGGCCCTGGCCGAATTAATCGTCGCCCAGAAGCTCTCGGTCCGAGAGGTCGAGGATCGGGCCAGGCAGCTCCTCGGGGGCACCAAGCGCTCCAAGCCCAAAACAGCGCAATCCGAGGGAGCGGCCGATTGGCGTCGCATGGAAGAAGAGCTTGCCGACCAGCTCGGCCTTGTGGTGGCACTTAAACCAAAGGCCTCTGGGGGCGGTGAAATACGGATCCAGTTCTCGGGACCCGAGGAGTTTGAAGGCCTTCTGCACCGGCTGTTGCCTGCTTCGCATTCGGGTTTTTGACAATGCACCTCGCTCCAAACTACACTTCGCTCAATAAGCTGTTGGCCAAATTGCTGATTCCAAGCGCTTGGTTGGTTGTCGAAGTAGATCGCTACCCGGGGAGGTAGATGTGTTCGGAGTCGTGGCACTTCAGGGAGCTCTCGTCGCAACATCAGCGATTTTGGCTGCGCTGTTGTTTGGCGGGATTCAAGGACTGAGCCTTTTTAGTGGGGGCTTCAGCATTGTTCTCCCAAGCCTGTGGTTCGCCTGGTTTCTTAACAGAGCACCCGCCACGAGTCAGGCCTTCGCTTGGCTGGTCGGAGAGTTCGGGAAGCTTGGCATGGCAGTGGTGTTGCTGGTTTTACTCGCGTCGGCTTGGCCGGAGATGAGCTGGCCGGCGGCGGTGGCAGGTCTGATGGTGGCGTCAATGTCGCTTTTTCTTGCGCCGCTTCTCTTGGTTTACCAAGAGAGACGACGCAATGAGCGGCGATTAATGAGTCGGTTGCGAGACTTCTCGTAACCCCCAAAGAGTGATCGGTTTCGGAAGCGCGACACAGGAAAAAGATATGGCTGCAGGACAAGCACCAACCGCGGGCGAGTACGTCGTTCACCACCTCGGGCACTTCACCAACACTGGGTCGCCTCAGAAGGCCATCATTGATTTCTCTGTCCTTAATCTCGACACGCTCTTCTGGTCACTCTCTCTGGGCCTCTTGACCATCTTTGTGTTGTGGCTTGCTGCCCGCAAGGCCACCTCCGGCGTGCCCGGCCGCTTTCAGGCGGCCGTAGAAATATTGGTTGAATTGGTCGAGAACCAATCCAAGGGAATCGTTCACGGCGACCGCAGCTTCATTGCCCCGCTTGCGCTGACGGTGTTTGTCTGGGTCTTCTTCATGAACTTCATGGACCTCATCCCCGTTGATCTCCTGCCAATGTTGTGGGGCAGCCTTGCCTACTCCCTGGGAATTGTCGCCGACCCCCATGATGCCTACATGCGCGTAGTCGCCTCTGCCGATCTCAATGGCACTCTGGGCATGGCCTTGGGTATCTTCGTTCTCATGATTTATTACAACGTGAAGATCAAAGGCCTCGGTGGCTTTGTCCACGAACTCTTCTGTGCCCCCTTCGGATCGAACCCCGCTCTTTGGCTGCCCAATCTCGCCCTCAATGCGATTGAATTCCTGGCCAAGACGGTGTCCTTGGGGATGCGACTCTTTGGAAACATGTATGCGGGTGAACTGATCTTTATTTTGATCGCGCTCCTCGGTGGCACCGCAACCGTACTCGGATTCGTTGGGCATGTGCTGGCTGGCTCGATTTGGGCCATCTTTCACATCCTGATCATCACCCTGCAGGCTTTTATCTTCATGATGCTGACCCTGGTGTACCTGGGGCAGGCCCATGAGGGGCATTAATGGAGTCGCGCAGATTTTTTAAGTCGTAGTTTTTATTTTTGTTCCCACTGAGGAGTTGTTATGACGAACGTAGCTTTTGTGGCGCTGGCATGTGGTCTGATCATTGGTCTTGGTGCCATTGGTGCCTGTATCGGTATTGGTGTGATGGGCGGCAAGTTCATTGAAGCGTCTGCACGTCAGCCCGAACTCATGAATGATCTTCAGACCAAAATGTTTCTTCTTGCTGGTCTGATCGACGCCGCTTTTCTGATCGGTGTGGGTATTGCGATGATGTTCGCCTTCGCGAACCCCTTCGCAGGCTAGTCTTGCTCGGTTTGCCAGGGTGCCGCGGGCTTTGATCCGCGACCCTCGCATTGGTTAAATGACTGACATCGATTTTCAAAGGACTGCGCTGTGAATCTTAACGCAACCTTGTTGGCCCAACTGGTCGTATTTTTTATACTGGCTTGGTTCACCATGAAGTTCGTCTGGCCCCCAATCATGAAGGCCCTTGACGAGCGTGCATCAAAAGTCGCCGATGGATTGGCCGCGGCCGAGAAGGCCCGGGCAGACCTTGTTATGGCGGAGAAACGTGCCGCCGAGGAGATGGGCAAGGCCAAGAATGTCGCGGGTGAAGTGCGTGCCGGCGCAGAGAAGCAGGCTGCCCAGCTGATTGAACAGGCCCGAGCCGAAGCAGCGAAGATCGTTGCCCAAGCACGTGAAGCAGCCGAAAAAGAAGCCGTCACCGCTATGCAGGCGGCGCGCGACAAGCTGCGCGAGGATGTTGCCGCTCTGGCAGTGCGCGGCGCTGGGCAGATCCTTCAGCGCGAGGTCGATGCGAAGACCCATTCCGAGCTTCTCAAAAACCTGAAGAACGAGCTCTAATTCGATGGCCGAACTCGTCACCATTGCCAGACCCTATGCGGAGGCAGCTTTCTCGGTGGCTCAAGCCGAGAGCGCGTCCTCTCCAAAGGCCTTCGAGGCCTGGTCGGAGTTTCTCCAGAAGCTCGCCGCCATTTCTGAAGACAAGCAGATTCGGGTGCTCTATGGAAACCCCGCTGTGAGCCCAGACCAGATCACTCAGTTGATGGTGGAGACCTCTGGCGCATCCAACGAATCGATGAAGAACTTCATTGGCTTGCTCGCGAGCAACCAGCGACTCGAGACCCTGTCTTGCGTTTCGGGTCTCTACGAAGATTTAAAAAACCAAGCCAACGCAACCCTGAGTGCGACCGTAGAGACAGCCTTCAAACTCTCAACGGCCGAACTCTCCGAGATACAGGCCTTGCTTGAAAAGAAGTATGGCCGTTCAGTTAAAGCTACCCCCGTTCTGAATGAGGCGCTCATTGGCGGCGTTCGCATTTCGGTGGGTGATGAAGTGATCGACGCCTCGGTGAGTGGAAAGCTCTCCACCATGGCGACTGCCCTGATGAACTAGGAGTCATAGATGCAACTCAACCCGTCTGAAATCAGCGAACTGCTCAAAAGCAAGATCCAGGGATTGAACCTGGCCGCGGACACCCGCAATCAGGGAACGGTCGTCACAGTGACCGACGGCATCTGCCGAATTCATGGTCTATCGGATGTCATGCAGGGCGAGATGCTCGAGTTCCCCGACAACGTGGTCGGCCTTGCCCTGAACCTTGAGCGCGACTCTGTGGGCGCCGTGATTCTCGGTGACTACCTTGGCATCTCAGAGGGTGCGGTGGTGAAGGCCACTGGCCGTATTCTCGATGTGCCCGTTGGGCTCGAATTGATTGGTCGAGTGGTCAATGCCTTGGGCCAACCGATCGATGGGAAAGGCCCCATCAACGCAAAGATGACGGACGTGATCGAGAAGGTTGCGCCCGGTGTGATCTACCGAAAGTCGGTCTCTCAGCCAGTGCAGACGGGTCTCAAGGCAATCGACTCCATGGTTCCTGTGGGCCGGGGTCAGCGTGAGCTGATTATTGGTGATCGCCAGACCGGAAAGACAGCCGTCGCGGTCGACACGATCATTAATCAAAAGGGTCAGAACATGACCTGTGTTTACGTTGCAATCGGGCAGAAAGCTTCAACAATCGCCAACGTTGTGCGCAAGCTCGAAGAGACTGGGGCCATGGCTTACACCATCGTGGTGGCCTCTTCGGCATCCGAATCCGCAGCGATGCAGTACCTGGCAGCCTACTCGGGCTGCACCATGGGCGAATATTTCCGCGACCGCGGTCAAGACGCCCTGATCATCTATGACGATCTCTCCAAGCAGGCGGTTGCCTATCGTCAGGTCTCGCTTCTATTGCGTCGTCCTCCAGGGCGCGAGGCATTCCCTGGCGACGTGTTTTATCTCCACTCTCGACTGCTTGAGCGCGCTGCACGAGTCAACGAGGAGTACGTCGAGAAATTCACAAAGGGAGCGGTCAAAGGAAAGACCGGTTCGTTGACAGCGCTTCCCATTATTGAAACCCAGGCGGGTGATGTCTCCGCTTTCGTTCCCACCAACGTGATTTCAATTACGGACGGCCAGATCTTTCTTGAGACCGACCTCTTCAACGCGGGTATTCGCCCAGCCTTGAACGCCGGTATTTCTGTGTCCCGAGTCGGTGGTGCCGCGCAGACTAAGCTGATGAAGCGGAAAGACACGGGCGCTGGGGTGCGATTGGCACTTGCGCAGTACCGCGAGTTGGCGGCGTTCGCACAGTTCGCCTCCGACCTTGATGAGGCGACTCGTAAGCAGCTCGAGCGTGGCCGTCTCGTCACCGAGCTCATGAAACAACCTCAGTATCAGCCGCTCAAGATTTGGGAAATGGCACTGACCCTGTTCGCGGTGAATAACAACTACATGGACGATGTCGAAGTGATTAAGGCCGGTGCCTTTGAGCGCGCGTTGCGGGACCACATTGCTCAGAAGCACAAGGGGCTCACGGAAGCCATCGAAAATGACCGAGACCTCTCTTCGGACAACGAAGCCAAGCTTCGTTCGGCCATCGAAGAGTTCAAGAAAACCGGCGCATATTAATTAGGGTTGGCCCATGCCTGGCTCAAAAGAAATCCGAAACAAGATCAAGAGCGTGCAAAACACGCGCAAGATCACCAAGGCCATGGAGATGGTGGCCGCCTCCAAGATGCGCAGGGCGCAGGAGCGGATGCGGTCGGGACGTCCGTATGTGGAGAAGGTCCGCGCCATCTGCGCAAATCTGAGCCACGCCACACCCGAATTTGTCCACCCGTACATGGTGAAGCGAAACGAGGCCCGTCGCATTGGCCTTATCGTTGTGACCTCGGACAAGGGCCTCTGCGGTGGCCTCAACACCAATCTATTGCGCCAGATCATGACCAAGGTGCGAGAGTGGGAAGGCACTGGCGCGAAGATTGAAGTCACCGCGATTGGAAACAAAGGCTTTGGTTTCTTCAGCCGCGCGGGCACCAAGATCGTCTCTCACAAGATCGGCCTCGGGGACACACCCCACCTCGACACGCTCATTGGGCCGGTTAAGGTTCAGCTCGATGCATTCGCCGCCGGTGAGCTCGATGCGGTCTATCTGGCTTCGAATGAGTTCGTCAACACCATGAAGCAGAACCCATTGGTGCGTGAGTTGTTGCCACTCTCCGATGATCGTCTGGAGAGAACCGATCCCAACCACGACTGGGACTACCTCTACGAGCCCAATGCCGAAATCGTTCTGAGTGACCTTTTAACAAGATACCTCGAGTCCATGGTCTTTCAAGCGGTTGCCGAGAACATGGCCTGCGAGCAGAGCGCTCGCATGGTGGCGATGAAGGCCGCCTCAGACAATGCAAAGCAATTAATCGCCTCGTTACAACTCACTTACAACAAGGCGCGTCAGGCTGGAATTACCAAGGAATTGTCAGAAATCGTTGGGGGCGCGGCGGCGGTTTAAGCCGGCCGTAATCCCGAAACCCAGAGAGTCTTAAAGCATAGGAATCTGCATATGAGCACGGCACAAGGAAGAATCGTTCAGTGTATTGGCGCGGTGGTGGACATCCAGTTCCCCGCAGACGGTATCCCGCAGGTTTATGACGCCCTCATGCTCGATCGTGGATCAGAGCATGATCTTGTCGAAAAGGGCCTTACCTTCGAGGTTCAACAACAACTTGGCGACGGCGTTGTGCGCACGATCGTGATGGGGTCCTCCGATGGCCTTCGTCGCGGAATGTCGGTCAATAACACCGGCGCGCCCATCTCCGTGCCAGTTGGACACGAGACCCTCGGCAGAATCATGGATGTCCTCGGGCGGCCCATCGATGAGGCAGGAGAAATTCCCACCAAGGAGCGCCGTGCGATCCATCAGCCCGCGCCGAAGTTTGCCGACCTTGCTCCCTCGGTCGAGCTTCTTGAGACTGGAATTAAGGTGATCGACCTCATCTGCCCGTTCGCAAAAGGCGGAAAGATTGGCCTCTTCGGTGGTGCCGGTGTGGGCAAGACAGTCAACATGATGGAACTCATTAACAACATCGCCAAGCAGCACGCGGGACTCTCGGTGTTTGCGGGCGTGGGCGAGCGCACTCGTGAAGGCAACGATTTCTACCACGAGATGAAGGACTCCAACGTTCTTGACAAGGTGGCGATGGTCTTTGGTCAGATGAATGAGCCCCCAGGCAACCGCCTGCGTGTGGCGCTCACAGGACTCACCATGGCCGAGCGTTTCCGTGATGAAGGCCGTGACATCCTTTTCTTCGTCGACAACATTTACCGTTACACACTCGCTGGAACGGAGGTTTCCGCTCTGCTGGGTCGTATGCCTTCCGCTGTGGGATACCAGCCGACTCTTGCTGAAGAGATGGGCGTGCTGCAGGAGCGTATTGTCTCGACAAAAGTTGGCTCGATTACCTCTATCCAGGCGGTTTATGTTCCGGCCGACGACCTCACAGACCCATCGCCCGCAACCACCTTCGCTCACCTTGATGCCACTGTGGTTCTCTCACGAGACATTGCCGCCTTGGGAATCTATCCCGCGGTTGACCCACTTGATTCCACCTCACGACAGGTCGACCCCAATGTGATCGGTGACGAACACTATTCAGTCACGCGGCGCGTCCAGGCCACCTTGCAGCGTTACAAAGAGTTGCGCGACATCATCGCAATTCTTGGAATGGACGAGCTCTCTCCAGAGGACAAACTCCTCGTGGCGCGGGCCCGTAAGATCCAGCGGTTCCTGTCGCAGCCATTCAGTGTTGCAGAGGTATTCACTGGCTCGCCTGGCAAATACGTGACACTCGCTGAGACCATTCGTGGATTCAAGATGATTGTCGATGGTGAATGCGATGCCCTCCCCGAGCAGGCCTTCTACATGGTCGGCGGCATCGACGAGGTCTTCGAGAAAGCCAAGACCCTTCAGTAACCAGATCCATCCCCGATAGGACGCCACCGATGGCCGGAACCATTCTTGTTGATGTTGTTAGTGCCCACGAGAAGATTTTCTCGGGGGAGGCCGAGTTCGTGGCGTTGCCAGGGGAGCAAGGCGAGTTGGGCATTCTGCCTGGCCATGTCCCTTTCATCACTCGCATTCGACCCGGTGCGGTTCGAATCAAGGTCGATGGCAAAGAAGAGCTGATTTTCGTAGCCGGCGGAATCCTCGAAGTACAACCGCGCGTGGTGACGGTTCTCGCCGACACAGCCATACGCGGCAAGGATCTCGACGAGGCCAAGGCAGAGGCTGCGCGCAAGCATGCCGCCGAGGCGCTCGCTAACAATGCCGCCGACGTGAACCATGCCGCGGTGCAGGCCGAACTCGCCATTGCCACTGCACAGCTCGCCGCCCTTAAGCAATTCCGCGGAAAGAAGTAAGTCGTTTGCAGCAGCGCGTCAGCGCGTGAGCGCGTCTGAATTATTTTGAACAACGACCTCTTTCTTCGTGCCCTCGCGAGACAACCCGTCGAGAGAACGCCAGTCTGGCTCATGCGCCAGGCGGGGCGCTATCTGCCGGAGTACAACGCCACCCGAAAAAAGGCCGGAAACTTCCTCGCGCTTTGTAAAAACCCCGAGCTGGCCTGTGAGGTCACCCTTCAGCCCATTGACCGTTACGGGCTCGATGCCGCCATTCTTTTCTCAGACATCCTCACCATTCCCGATGCATTTGGCCTCGGCTTGCACTTTGTCGAAGGGGAGGGGCCGCGGTTCCACAAGAAGATCGAGTCCGAGGCCGACGTTGCAACACTGCCCAGCGTACAGATGGCCGAGGCCTTGTCTTATGTGGGTGATGCAGTTGCCTTAATCCGCAAGACCCTCAATGGCCGTGTTCCTCTGATCGGCTTCTCAGGTAGCCCCTGGACACTTGCCTGCTACATGCTCTCTGGCGGAAGCAGCTCCGATGACTTCCTGATGGTTCGCAAGTGGATCTACAGTCGGCCCGAGTTGGTCTTAACCCTGATTGATCGCATACAAGGCGCGGTCATCGACTACTGCGATATGCAAGTCAAGGCCGGGGCACAGACCATCATGTTGTTTGATAGCTGGGGCGGCTTGTTGGCTGATCGAGCCTTCGATCGCTTCTCCCTTGCGAGCCTGAAGACGATCGTTGGTGCCCTCAAGCAACGCCATCCGGCCACTCCAGTGATTGTCTTCGTCAAAGGTGGCGGCCAATGGGCGGAGAGAATTGCAAGTACCGGCTGCGATGGGATTGGCCTTGACTGGACCACTGACTTGTCCGCGATGCGCTCGAAGATCGGTTCGCGTTGCACACTTCAAGGCAACCTCGACCCTGCCGTATTGCTTGGGGCACCCAAACACATTGAGGCCGAGGCCACCAAGGTGGTCGATTCTTTCGGTCGACTTGAATCCGGAGTGGGCCACGTCTTTAATCTGGGCCATGGGATCTCTCAGTTCACGCCCATCGACAACGTATCTTGTCTGGTCGAGGCCGTTGCCAAAGCCAGCCGCAACCAAGCCCGCTAGGACCACTGGCTCAACTAGGAGTACCAAGGCCTCTGGGCCTGCTCGGCCTCCAGGCGTTCTTCAACCGGGGCGGCCGCGTGTCAGCATCGCCCCTCAGGGCCCATGCTGACCCTCGTCGACATAGTCGTTGACGCTCCACGACTGGGGCCGCTGACCTACATCTGGCCGCAAGCCCTTCCAAGGCCGTCACCTGGCGAGTGGGCCCTCGTTCCCATGGGCCGACGGCAGATGGTTGGCCTGATTCATGAGACGCGCCCCTGTGAGCCACAGGCCTTAGAGGGCTTCGGTTACACCCTTCGGGAGGTTCACGCCAAGGTGGAGGCCCTTCCCACCATCACTGATCTGCACCTTAATCTCTTGCGGTTTGCCGCACGCTATTACCACCGTGGCTTAGGGGAGGTTGTGGGCATGATGCTCCCCGGGTGGTGGCGAGCACCGACCCAGTATCGAAAAAGCCCCAAACGAAAACAGTCTCCAGCAGACGCCTTGGCCACAGAGGTTCGAGCCGACGCCGAGAAAAAGGGCGCCCCTTCGCCCGAAACCTATCGCCCCAGGCCCAATGCGAATGCGTTAACGAGTGACCAGAAAATCGCATTGGATCGCCTCATGGTGGACAGGAGACCTGCAATGCTTCATGGGGTGACAGGGTCTGGCAAGACACGGGTCTATGAGGAACTGATTGCAGAGCTGGGGCAGGAGAATCCCGGGCGAGTCTTGATTCTGGTGCCCGAGATTGGCCTGACACCGCAGCTGCATGAGCGGCTTCGAGAGCGTTTCCCGATGTCACGACTCGGCATGCTTCACAGTGGCTTGACCGAGCGCCAACGCGCAAAAACATGGATGGAGGCCGCAAGTGGCTGCATCGACATTCTCATTGGCACGAGGATGGCTGTCTTCGTCCCGCTTGACGACCTGCGTCTGATCATTGTGGACGAAGAGCACGACAACTCCTACAAGCAGCAGGAGGGGCTGCGCTACTCGGCACGAGATCTTGCCATTTGGCGGGCCCAGTCGATTGGTGCCCAGCTGGTCTTGGGTTCAGCCACGCCAAGCCTCGAGACACAGGCCCAGCTGAAATCCGGACGAATTCAGTCTCTAGAGATGCGCAACCAGGCAACCGGCACCGAGGCTGCAAAGGTTCACCTCATTGACCTCTCTCGAGAACGTCCCGAGGAGGGTATGGCCCCGAGCCTGTGGAGTCGTCTGGAAGAGGCGCTGAGAAGGCATGAGCAGAGCTTGGTCTTCGTTAATCGGCGGGGTTGGTCGCCAATTCTGAGCTGTGGTGCTTGTGGCTGGATCAATGGCTGTCGGGACTGTGATGCACCGGCGGTGCTTCATCAACGAGGGTCGGGTTGGCGTCTCATCTGCCATCGGTGTGGACTCGTTGAGGTCCCGCCCAAAGCCTGTCCGGCCTGCGGGAATCCTTCGCTGGACACCCTGGGACGGGGAAGTCAGAGAATCGAGGAGGCCATCGCCCGTCGATTCCCAGAAGCCCGAGTCCTGCGGGTCGACCGAGACCAAATGAATAGTCCCAAGGCAACCGAAACCGCCTTCAATGAAATACGAGAAGGCCGGGTCGATATTGTCGTCGGCACCCAAATGATGGCCAAGGGCCACGACTTCCCCAACCTAAGAACGGTCTTGGTGCTCGACGCCGATGCGAGACTTCATCAGCCAGACTATCGGGGGGCTGAGCAGCTGTTTGCCTTGCTATTGCAGGTCGCGGGCCGGGCCGGCCGCCATCCCTCCTCAAGCCCCCCACAGAGCGCCACCGTTCAGAACGCGCCAGCGGGCGTCTGGATTCAGACCCACTATCCCGAACACCCACTGATGCGGGCAATCACCGCCCAGGGTTTTGACTCCCAGAAGGCCTTCTGGGCCGCGCTTCTCGATGACCGGGAGCAATCCGGCTTGCCCCCATTTCGATACCTTGCGCTTATTCGCCTGTCCCATCGAAACGCCAAGGCAGTGGAGGAGGCAGCAAAAGCCATCCATGCCCAGGGCATAAAGACGGATGGCGTACAACTCTATCCACCGGTCCCACAGTATCCCGAGCGGGTCGCAAACAAGACCCGTTGGCAGGTGCTTCTAGAGGCCCATAGCCGATCCAAACTTCACGCAGCAGTCGCGGAACTCGATGTTTGGATGGCCAACAACCTTAAGGTCGATGCAAACATTGAAATCGACCCACTGGGATTTTCTGGCTGACTGGTTCAACCAAAGGAACCGCGGGCCCTTGGTTCTGACCCCTTGGTTTTGACCCCCTTGTTTGTTCCCCTGTGTCTGGCGCGTCTGGCAGGAATCGAACCTGCGACCCTTGGCTTCGGAGGCCAATACTCTATCCACTGAGCTACAGACGCGAGCCCTTCTATAATAGCCGTCTTGGGCCGACGATAAAGTTCACGGACCGGCAATGCATCGGCCCAGGCCCAATTAATTTTTCTTTCTTTCAACTTTGAAATGAGCGAATCCATGTCCGAACACGAGAGCCCGATTAAAACCCCGAAACAACTCATCGTCGCCGTGGTGCTGGCATTTGTGGTCCCGGTCTTGATCATCGCTCTGCTCACCAAACATGTGGGCTCGGTTTCAAAGACGGGTGCCGGAAGTGTGGCGCTGACACCCGAGGCCGTCGCCGAGCGAATCAAGCCCGTGGGCAGAGTGGCCACTGCCCCGGAGTCGGGCTCCACCGCCGTCGCGGCCGCTTCGGGACCCAGGCCCATACGAACGGGCGCTGAGGTCTATGCGGCTGCCTGCGCGGGCTGTCACGCAGCAGGTGTCATGGGCGCGCCCAAATTCGCTGATAAGGGCGCATGGTCTGCGCGAATTTCAAAAGGCTATGACAGCCTGCTCACCGCCTCACTCAAGGGCAAGGGTGCCATGCCTGCCCAAGGTGGCGGGGCCTATAGCGATGCCGAGATCGGCAAGGCAGTGGCGCACTTGGCGAACTCCGCTGGGGCCAGTTTCGCGAAGTAAGTCGGCGATGCAACAACATGCAATGTCGGATCGACTCGTTGCTGCCTTCGACAACGCTCTAAAAACCCTCACTCTGAAGCCCGCGGGAACAGGCCGCCCGTCCCCTGCGGCGGGCTTGCCTGAGCCCGACCTCACCAGCGCAGAGAGAAGACACTCAGCTGGCCTAATGCGGGTTAATCACGCGGGTGAGGTTGCTGCCCAAGCCCTCTACCAGGGCCAGGCGCTGGCCACCTCGGACTGGCAGCATCGCGAGGTCCTGCTTCAGGCCGGCCGAGAAGAGTCGGACCACCTTCGCTGGACCGCTGAGAGGCTTGATGCACTGGATTCGAGGCCGAGCCTGTTGGCACCCCTTTGGTACGCAGGCGCATTTGCCCTGGGATTTGCTGCGGGGAAAATGTCCCCAGCGATTGCCATGGGTTTTGTGTCGGAGACGGAAAAGCAGGTGGAGGCGCATCTAAAAGGCCATCTCTCAGCCCTGCCGACCAACGATCAGGCCTCCCGCGCCATTGTTGCGACCATGGCCGATGACGAGGCGGCCCATGGTCAATCGGCCCGTGAGAGGGGCGCCCGGGCTCTTCCCGCTTCCATTGAAAAGGCCATGCGTCAGAGCGCCAAGCTCATGACGAAAACGGCTTACTTTATTTGATGTCCCCCCCCATTCTCGAGGCATTCTCGAGCGCTCTTTACTCTGTTCTTGCGTCTTGGGCTGAGCGGAACAAGAAAGATCTCGGCATACAGCCTGCTGATCTTCAAGCAAGCCTTCACCAGCCAAAGCAGGCCGAACATGGCGACTTGGCGACAGGAATTGCACTTCGGCTCGCCAAACCCCTGGGCACAAAGCCAACTGAATTGGCCAGCGCATGGGCCGCAGAGCTGACAAAGGCTGAACCTCTCAAGGCCATGCTGCAGCAGGTCGAGGTGGCGGGCCCAGGCTTTATCAATTTTCGACTCACCAATGCCCTGAAGGTCTCGGTCGTTGCTCGCGTCTTGGCCGAGGCCGATCGTTTCGGTCATCGCCCCGAGGTTTCGGCTGGCTCGGTATTGCTCGAGTACGTCTCGGCCAATCCCACCGGCCCACTCCATGTCGGCCACGGTCGACAAGCCGCGCTGGGCGACTCATTGGCCAATCTGCTCGCGAGCCAGGGCCACAGCGTCTACCGTGAGTTTTATTACAACGACGCTGGCGCACAGATTGAAAACCTCGCACTCTCTGTGGCGGCTCGAGCAAGGGGAATTTCCCCCGACGATCCCGCGTTCCCGGCCGATGGTTATCGCGGCGATTACATCGCGGAGATTGCAAAGTCATATCTGGCCAAGGAGACCGTCTGCGCGGCGGACGCGCCACCTGTCCAAGCGTTGGGAGACCCCGTTCAGATCGAGGCCATACGGGCCTACTCGGTTGCGTATCTCCGAAGAGAGCAAGACCAGGATCTGGCCGCTTTTGGTGTGCGGTTTGATCGCTTCAGCCTCGAGTCGGCCCTTTACTCATCGGGGGCCGTCGAATCGGTGGTGGGAGAACTGGTTCGCCTTGGACATGCTTACGAAGAGGATGGGGCCTTGTGGTTGCGGTCGACCGATTACGGCGACGACAAAGACCGTGTCATGCGCAAATCAAGTGGCGGGTTTACCTATTTTGTGCCTGATGTGGCTTATCACCTTGAGAAATACAAGCGCGGCTACTCAAAGGCCATCAACATTCAAGGCGCCGACCACCATGGAACGATCGCTCGGGTTCGTGCAGGTCTTCAGGCCCTTGAGCAAGGCATTCCAAAGGGCTTCCCCGATTACATCTTGCACAAGATGGTCACCGTAATGCGTGGCGGGGAGGAGGTGAAAATCTCCAAACGAGCCGGCGCTTACGTGACCTTGAGAGACCTGATTGACTGGTCGGGTGGCCGAGATGCGGTGCGATTTTTTTTGGTCTCGAGAAAAGCAGATTCAGAGTTTGTATTTGATGTGGACCTGGCGGTGTCCAAATCAGAAGAGAACCCCGTCTACTACGTGCAATACGCCCATGCACGAATCGCTGGCGTTCTTGTTCAGGCGGGTTATGCAAACCTAAGCCAGGCCACAGAGTGGGCGAGAAGCTTGCACCACTCAACTCTCACAGAGCGCCTCGATAAAATTCAGCACCCCAAGGCACTCGCGTTATGCGCACGCATATCTCACTACCCATCGATGTTGGCCGAGGCGGCTGAGCAGCATTCCCCGCATCTCGTCGCGTTCTACCTGCGTGAGCTTGCTGCAGATTTGCATGGCTTTTATAACGCCGAGCGCATTCTTGTTGATGCCATGGTCGAACGAGAGTCCCGTCTACTTTTGTTGTTGGCCGCGGCAGCGGTCATTTCTTCCGGGCTCAAGCTACTTGGGGTAAGCGCTCCTGAGAGGATGTAGATCCTCGGTATGATGCAAGACCATGGCAAAAACCAACCCAGAGCCAACCAGTCGCGCCAAAACAGTGAGCCTCACCAGCTTTATGGCCGGTGTGGCCGCCGGACTAATCGTTGCGGCACTGGCGGCGGTTTACATTACCCAATCGCCTCTTCCCGTCACCGACCGGGGCCTTCGAAAGGTCGAGGCGCCGACCAAGCAGGGCAATAAGGGCGCCGATGAGGAGTCGGCAGCGCCAGTCATTGCCGAGCCGGAGCCACCTCCAGCCGCGCCCATCGCCAATGAATCGGGGGCGGCGAGGCCCCCAATGGCAGAGCCCCCTGGGACGACCTACTTTCTGCAGTTGGCTGCCTACAGATCCGTTGAAGAGGCCGAGCAGATGCGGGCTCGACTCGCAATCCTTGGGTTTGAGGCGGCAATCACGCAGACCCGCAGGGACGGAACGCTCTTCTACCGTGTGCGCATGGGGCCGATGGCCGACTTCGATGAACTCAATCGCACCAAAACCGCTCTATCAGACAATGGCTTGGAGTCGACCGTCGTTCGAGCCCTGCCCCAGTAAGCATAGTAAGCCTAGTGAGCCTAGTGAGCCTGTAAAACGATGGAGATTCGAATGAAAGCAACTTCCCCCAGACGTCGAATCATTATTGGAGCAGCCTCGTTCGCTGGGCTTCTGGGGTGGGCGGGCCGGCCACTGACAGCGGCAACCATCGATGAAGGGATTGATTTCCGTCAACTGGGGCGCCCCGTTCCCACTGGGCTTGCGCAGGGGAAGATCGAGGTGCTGGAGTTCTTTTGGTACGCCTGTCCCCATTGCTTTGCCCTGGAGCCTTACCTGAAGTCTTGGGTTTCCAAGCTTCCAGCGGATGTCGTTTTTCGCAAGGCCCATGTCGCATTTAGGGGCTCTGCCCAGCAGCAACTCTTCTACACCCTCGAGGCCATGATGAGTCCAGATGCCACGCACCAGAAGGCCTTTGAAGCCATTCATCTCAACCGCCAGCCACTGGCCTCCGAAGCCGAAATTTTTTCTTGGGCCAAGACAGCATCGCTCGACATGGCCCGATTTGAGCGCAGTTGGCAGTCGCCTGCAGTCGCCAATCAAATGAAACGGGCGGTGGACTTACAACAAAGCCATGAAGTCGATGGTGTTCCCCGATTCACCGTCAATGGCCGTTACGTCACATCCCCGGCCATGGTCGGCGGCAGCCATCAGCGCTCTCTGGCGGTTGTCGATTTCCTCATCAAAAAGTCCAGAGGCAGGGGGGCATAGACCTCAAGGCCCTGGCTTGCCTCGCCCCCCGGCCTTTGTGGGGCCGACGGCAAGGCCATAGGCCGCTTCTCTCTTAAGACCGAAAGCCTTAGAGAGGATTTTCGCCAGGGCAGCGGCTGGAATATGTGCTCTGAGTTCATCCGCCCAGACTGTGGAGCCCCAGTCCGTTGAGTCCCCCTTCACCGACGCCTCTTCAACCCTGAATAGCAAAACGTATTCGCCTCGATCGGCCTTGCTATCGACGGCAAGCGCCGAGACAAAGCGAGACCGAACCTCCGCAACCGAGCCTTGCAACAATGTCTCGAACTGCTTGGTTAGTTCCCGGGCGAGAAGCATGGTTGTGTTGGGGCCGAGCAATTCGTTCGCATCGATCAGGGCCTCGTGAATGCGATGTGGGGATTCGAACACCGCGTGCAGGCCTGGGGTTCTCGAGAGGATCTGAAAGCGAGCTCGCCGGGTATTGGCTCGATTGGGCAAGAAACCCCAAAAACAGATGGGCGAGTCGTCGGGCGCCTCGAGACCAGAGACACTCAGTGCGGCCGTGAGGGCGCTGGGACCGGGAATGGGGGTCACTATCGCACCGGCCCGATGTGCTGCAGCCACAAGGCGGGCCCCTGGGTCCGATACCGCGGGCGTCCCCGCATCGGAAATCAACGCAATCGACAATCCGCGGCCAATGGCCTCGACCAATGCGACGGTCTGCTGGGCCTCGTTGTGGGCGTGCAAAGACACAAGTGGCGCCTTGGTGCGGACCCCCAGGGCTTGAAGCATTAATTTGGAGTGGCGGGTGTCCTCGGCGGCGACTCGGTCGGCGTGCTCGAGAACCAGCCGGGCTCTCGGGCTGATATCACCCAAATGGCCAATTGGCGTGGCCACCAGGTAGAGGCCTGCTTGCAAATTCGTCATTGTCTGAGTCATGGGGGTTGCAATTGCCGAGTCCAAAGCAGACCAAAGGGTATCTCATGGAAGAGCGCGCCCTTCAGTATCTCCAGGGCAGGGGCCTTGCGCTTGTTGAGAGGCAGGCCCGATACCCCTTTGGAGAAATTGACTTGGTGATGATGGAGGGAGACGAAGTGGTCTTTGTAGAGGTTCGTTATCGAGCGAGCCGCTCCTTCGGGGGCGCCCTGGCCTCGGTGGGGCGGGCCAAACAGCGCAGGCTGCGGTTGGCTGCATTGGCATGGCTCTCAACTGCCCAGCGCGAGGCGAGCGGCCATGGGCCAGCCCCTCGATACAAGGGTTCCCGCTTCGATCTGGTCCTCATTGAGCCCGGAGAATTGCAGTGGCTGCGCAATGCGATTTGAACGAACGGGCATCGACTCCGCTCCTATAATTGGGATTCCCAACACAGGAGCTCTCATGACAAATCGCCGTCTCTTTTTGGTCTCAGCATCTTCTCTGGCTGCTGCGAACCTTCTAACGGGCTGTTTCCCTGTCGTGGCCACTGGCATGGTTGTGGGGGCGCTCTCGATTACCGAGCGTCGAACCACGGGCGCCCAAGCCGAAGACCAGGCCATTGAGCTCAAGGCATTCAATCGATTCAGAGACCGGTTCAAGGGCGATGCAGCTGTTAAACCCAGCGTGACGTCGTTTAATCGCACGGCGCTAATTACTGGCTTTGCCCCCGATCAGGCCACCAAGACAGAAATCGGTCAGATCGTCTCCAAGATTGAAAATGTTCGCTCTGTGATCAATGAGGTCTTTGTGGGAGCACCCGCCACCACGATGACCTACGGCACGGATGTCGTTCTGACAACAAGGGTCAAGGCAGCGTTGCTCGACTCTCGAGATGTCAACGGCAACCTGATCAAGGTGGTGACCGAGTCCGGCACGGTTTTCCTCATGGGACTGGTGACTCAACGAGAGGCCACACGGGCGTCTGAAATTGCTTCACGAGTGCCCGGAACGAGAAGGGTGATCCAGGCCTTCGAGGTGATCACTGACGACCAAGCGAGAGCGATTGATACGGCCTTGCAAGGCAACAAGCCCGCGCCAGAAGCCCAGGGCGGGCAGAGCCAAGACCCCGGCGCAGCCAAGGTCACGCCGGTTCGCTAGCGAGCGACATCGATGTCCAGCAAAGCGCGCCTCATTCTGGCCTTGGTGGGCGTTGCCCTGCTTGCACTTGCGGGCATTTGGGCCACCCAGGGCAGTCCTGCCCCAAGGGTTGCAAGTGCGAACCTGCAAGGCCAAACCATTGATACTCAGTCCCTGACTGGCAAGCCCTATCTGGTTAATTTTTGGGCCACGAGTTGTGTCACCTGTGTTCGAGAGATGCCCGATATCGTGGCTTTGCACAAAGAGTTCGAGTCAAAGGGATTTAAAACCATTGCCGTGGCCATGCATTACGACAAGCCAGAGTTCCTCAGCCGATTTGTTGAAGACCGAGCGCTGCCGTTTTGGGTGATCCACGATACAGATGGCCGCTGGGCAAAGGCTTGGGGCAATGTCTCGGTGACCCCCACTACTTTCGTTGTCGATTCCAGTGGACAGATACACAAACGCTACGTGGGTGTCCCCGACTTCGAAGGCTTGCGGCGTTGGCTACGAGCTGAACTGCCCGGCTGATAGCGCTTGCTGGTCCGCATGGTAGGAGGAGCGAACCAGGGGGCCCACTGCAGCATGCGCAAAACCCAGTTCGATTGCCAGGGTCTCCAGCTTGGCAAACTCCTCTGGGGTCACGTATCGAACCACTGGCAAATGGGCATTTGAGGGCGCCAGGTACTGGCCGATGGTGATCATGTCGACCCGATGCTCTCTAAGGTCGCGCATGACGGACACCACCTCATCAAATGTCTCCCCTAGGCCCAGCATGATTCCGCTTTTGGTGGGAACACCGGACACCTTTTGCTTGAAGGCTTTGAGAAGATGCAGAGAGTGAGAATAATCCGAACCCGGTCTTGCGGCCTTGTAGAGGCGCGGCACGGTTTCGAGATTGTGATTCATGATATCAGGAGGCGCCGCCTCTAAAATGGCCAGTGCCCGATCGAGGCGGCCACGGAAGTCGGGTACAAGAACCTCAATTTTTGTCGAAGGCGATGATTCTCGCGTGGCCCGGATGCAATCGACAAAGTGTTGTGCCCCCCCGTCTCTGAGGTCATCTCGGTCGACGCTCGTGATCACCACATAGCGCAATTTCAGAGCAGCAATTGTGGCGGCGAGATTCTTTGGCTCATCTGGGTTGAGGGGGTCTGGCCTGCCATGCCCCACATCGCAAAAAGGGCAACGCCGTGTGCACTTGTCGCCCATGATCATAAAAGTGGCGGTGCCATGCCCGAAGCACTCGCCGATGTTGGGGCAAGAGGCCTCTTCGCAGACTGTGTGCAGCCCATGTTCTCGAAGAATCGACTTGATCTCAAAAAAACGCGTGTTGGGAGAAGGCGCCTTCACTCGAATCCAGCTGGGCTTATCGGGCGATGGTGCAGGCACGATCTTGATTGGGATCTTTTCAGTCTTGGCTGCGCCCTTGAGTTTGGGCGACGGCTTCTGTGGCCCAAGGTCGAGGCGCCTGCGTTGTGCTTGGTCGGTCATGGCCGGGTGGTTTCGAGGATTTCGATCAGGTGTTTGGAGAAACTTTCTGCCGCTGATTGCCAATCGAGTGTCACGCCCATTCTAGCGAGATCAATTGACTCGAGGTCCGCATGGCCACAGGGATGAATTCGACTAAAGGGCTCAAGGTTCATTTGCACGTTGATGGCCAACCCATGGGAGCTAAACCCCCTGCGAATCTTGAGCCCAAGGGCTGCGAACTTGGCAAGACGCTGATCGACCGGGAAATAGACGCCTGGCTCACCGGGCCATCGGCAGGCACCTCTCACCCCCAGGCCGAGAACCCAACTCAGAATGCTGTCCTCGAGCAGTCGCACCCATTCGCGCACCATGAGTCCATGCGAAGCCAGATTCACGAGGGGATAGACCACCAACTGCCCTGGCCCGTGATAAGTCACTTCTCCCCCGCGGTTGGCCTGAACCACACGGATGTCACCGGGCGCGATGACATGAATAGGGTCGGCCGCCAACCCGAGGGTGAAGACGGGCTTGTGTTCAATGAGCCATATTTCTTCAGGCGTGTTGGGTTCCGCTTGATCCAGCCACTCCTGCATCTGGCCCACCGATTCCTCGTAATCCGCCTCGCGAAAAATCCGGATGCGAGGGGCACTTAGAGGACGACCTTGACCCATGGGTGCGAAGTCAGTGTTCGATAGATTCGGTCGAGTTGGGCTTGAGACTCGGCATTGACGGTGATGGTGAGCCCCAGGTACTTCGCCTGCCGACTCGTGCGCATCTCGATCTGGCTCTCTTGGAGCGGGCCGGTCTCGCCTGCGATCGATCGAATGATCTCCTCGGCGAAGCCATCGCGACGCTCTCCCATCACCTTGATCGGGAATGCACAAGGGAAGGTCAAGAGGGAGACCCGGTCGGTCGCACCTTCTTCTGGGCGACCGGGAGGCTTATTGGGCATGTTGGACATATTGACTGTCTTGCGGGGTGGTGGGCTGATGCTCAGGCGACCCGATGTTTCTCAATTGCCTCGTCGTAAGCCGCACGCAGCGCCTTGTAGATGGGGCCTGGGCGCCCGTCTCCCACGGGTTGATGGTTGAGCTGCGTGAATGGCAACAGCTCTTTGGTGGCCGAGCTCATCATGAGCTCAGTCGCCTCGGGCAATTCGTCTTCGCGGACCTCACCGAAGGCCACCTCGATGCCCAGCTCTTTGGCCAGCCGCGGAATGAGTGAGAGGCGAATGCCAGCGAGCATCTGCCGGCCTCTTGGCGGACTAATAAGCCGTTGCTCTCGAACGACCCATATGTTGGAAGCCGCCCCCTCCGTGAGCAGGCCATCGCGAATCAGCAGCGCCTCCTGGGCACCCTGGGCCACAGCCGCCTCTCTTGCGAGTACGTTACCGAGAAGGGCCACCGACTTAATGTCACAGCGAAGCCAGCGCTCATCGGGAACCGAAATCGCTCGGATACCCCGCTCTCGATCTTGCTGACTGGGTCGCTTAAAGGGTGAGACCATCGCGAGGATGGTGGGAGACACGCCAGGGCGGGGGAATGCATGGTCGCGCTTGGCCACTCCTCGCGTCACTTGAATGTAGATGAATTGATCGTCGGTGTTTGCCCGCTTGGTCATCTCTGTGACGAGTCCAGTCCAGTCAAAGGGGTGCTCCAAGTGCAGTGCAATCGATGACAGGCTGCGAGTCAACCGATCGAGGTGAAGATCCCAGGCAAAGGGACGTCGACTGTAGACCGGGACCACTTCATAGACGCCATCACCGAAGAGAAAGCCGCGGTCCAGGACCGACACCTTTGCCTCCGAGAGCGTCGTCCAATGCCCATTGAGGAACGCGGGTGCCGAGGGATCCAGCTCTGAGGGAAACGTCGCTTCGAGAATCATGGCAGTGTCTTCACAATGAGTCGGAGGCTGTCGATGGCCCGCCCTAGGAGGCCCGCCGATTCAATGGACTCGGCGGCCACCAAGTCAACCCGATGAATGGCAAGGTTTCCAAGCGAGATCCGCAGGGCACCAACAGCCTGACCAGCCGTGACAGGCGCGACAAGCCCCTGTGCAGTCTCCATCTCTGCGCGCAGCAGCGGAATCTGGCGCCGTGGGGCTGCAACCATGACATCTTGTCGAAACTCAGTCTTGACTTTGGGACGAACACCTTTGAACACTTCAATTGAGGCCGGTAGCGCGTCTTGCCGAAAGAGTCGAACCAGGTCAAATTGTTGAAACCCGAAATTGAGTAGTTCGAGGGTCTCCTGGGCACGGGCCTCGATGCTCTTGGACTCCAGTAGAACGAGCATGATTCGGCGCTGAATTTGCTCCTTCGGCCCAAGTGGCTGGGGGCGACGAGCAGTCACTAAGCAAGACGAGGCCAGACTCTGATCGGTCGCAAGAAAGCCGTCGACGCTTCGATCGAGCCAGAGCAGCCGGTTGCGGTTGGTCTGGCGAATGCCGTTGGCAACGAACTCGCGCTGGGTGGTGATCTGGAGAACATCGGGAAACTCTTGATAGGTGCGCAACCCGAGCAAGGCGAGGTCTCGCGCTGTGGTAACGGGTCTTGCGGTGCTCCCGGCGCCACTTGCGCCCACAGCCCCCGGGGTGCCTGTTGCATTCACAAAACGAGTCGACTCCATGCCCAGGCGCCGGGCAGTCTCATTCATCAGAGCGACAAATTGTTCCTCGCCTCCTGCAATGGCGTTGGCCAGAGCAATGGCCGCATCGAGAGCGCCAATTAAGAAGACCCCAACAAGCAACTCCTTTACTGTGGCGCCTGATGGAGGCAGGAACATCTTCGGACCCGCCGGCACACTCGCAGGATCGGGCCCGGGAATCACCTGCTGCATGCGGAGCTGCCGGTCCCGAAGTGCAGCCAGGGCGAGGTAGGCGGTCATCATGGAGGTGAGCCCACCGGGTTCCAGGGGGCGGCTGTCTTCTTGACCGGCCAGCGACTGCCCCGTGGTGAGATCCACGAGAATCCAAGCCCTGGCCGTGACAGGGTTCGCAATGGGCCAGTCCGGCTCTGCCACTGTCTTTGAATTGTTCGCGAGGGCCTGGGAAAAAACTTCGCGGGGCAAACCCAATATGCCCGCGGCCAGAAGACTGCACTGAAGGGCTTCGGAGAGGAGGGCTCTTCTGAGATTCTTAGGCATTGGAGAGGCTTGTGAGGACCATTTCTCGCAACTCGATGAGCAGACCGTGAAAAAAATGCCCCGCCCCAGGCAACACTAGAATGGGCTGGTGGTGTGGTCGCGCGTATTCAAGAGCCCCAGAGAGGCTTGCCACGTCGTCCTCTTCACCATGAATCATTCGCGTAACGCCAAGAACCGGTGGGGCTGGGTTCATTCGCTCAGTGGCCAGACCCACCAGAAGGCAGGCGGACAAACCGAGGGGTGCCAACCCCATGGCACTTCGTCGGTCGAGCCATTCAACAGCAAGATGGCTTGACATCACCGCGCCAAATGAAAAGCCAGCCTGCCAGCGCTTATCCCCCGCTTCGGCTCCAAGGTGCTGCTCGGCCCACTGCCACGCGGCCCATAGGTCATCCCTCTCGCCTTGGCCATGGTCATGGACCCCTTCGCTGCCCCCAACACCGCGAAAGCTCGGCCGAACACAGGCCATCTCACGGGAGAGCATGGCACGCGCAATGGTCTGAACCACTTTGTTGTCTTTCGTGCCACCGAAGAGGGGATGGGGATGAGCGATGACCGCAATCCCACGGGCGGGCCCCTCCGGCCGATCAATGGCCAACTCGAGCTGGCCCGTTGGGCCCGGAATCCGCAGAACCTCGGTCTTAGCGTTCATCGGCGATGCGAAGCCGCGCCACGGGCCGCCCGCCAATTAGGTGCTCTTGAATAATCTCGTCGACGTCGGACTCATCAAAGAGTTGGTACCAGACGCCTTCGGGGTAGACGACGGCAACGGGGCCCCTGTCACACTGGTCGAGGCAACCCGCCCTGTTGACCCTCACCTTGCCGGGACCATTGAGCCGAAGGGATTGAATCTTCTCCTTCGCGTAGGCCTGCAATTGGGAGCCCCCACAGTTGTTACAGCACTCGGCGCCGCCCTCTCTCTGGTTGATGCAGAAAAATACATGGTGCTTGTAGATGCTCATGACTCATAGTTTAAGCCGTGAAGGCCGCCGAACTCCCAGACCACGCATCAGATGCGTTCGAGACAGCCACAGCGCCAGCCATGCCGCTGATGCGAATGGCCATAGGTCGGCGGCCCAACTGGCAAGGCCCTTCAAATTCGCCCACTCGCCTCTTGGCGCGATGAGCAGAGGCTCTCCCGCGCCGCCAGAATGAGTCAAAGGCAGGCCCGAGGAGAGCGCTGCGAGTACTCCCGCCAATACCAAGCCCAAGATACAGAGGCGGGCAGGACCAAGAAACGAGACGGCTGCTCCCCCAAGCGCGGTAAAGAGCAAGCCCGCTTGAACGCCCGGGCTCAACCAAGCCTCGATCTGAGAGGCAAACCCCTCTGTGCCGATGGGCTCTTTGGAGAAGGCCCAAATCCAACAAAAGCGTGCAATGAGCCCCAGGCCAATCGAGAGTCCCACCATCCACGGCCAACTCTCCGAGAGCCTGGCGAGCCATTCGTTATTGCGCCCAGCGAGACCCAGTCGAATATGAATGGCCAACCCAAGCAGCGCGCAAAAAACCAGGCTGGCCTCCGTCAGCACTCTCTCCGCCTCGGTCAGCGGCCCGCCCATACTTGTCGATGGAGCAAATGGGCGCCAGCCGACGACCTCCGGCATGAGTCCCCCGAATGCCAACCAAGGCCCTGTGTTGGCCGCCTGGGCGAAGATCCAAAGCAGAGTTAGAACGGTGGCACCCGCTAGGCTGATGGGGCCACTTCCCCAGACGTGTCGCGCACCCCGATCCGGCCGTGGTCGAGCGGCTCGAAGGCTGAGGAGCCACATTAACGAGCCGACGAGGGCGCCGAGGCAATTGAGGGCGAGGTCGAGCCATTGGGGCCTGCGGCTCGGAAGAAAGGCCTGTGTGAACTCCATCGAGAAAGACAGTGCTGCGGCCAAGCCGACTGCCATTGCCATCGCACGAAGGACCCCGCGATGGCCCCAGATGGCCGCCCACGCTAGGCCCAGAGGCACGTAGGCGAGAAAATTCGCCCAGAGATCGAATCGGGTCCGATAACGTGGCAGGGGCGCCCACAAAAAGCCCAATGGGTTGCTCGATGGCCATCGCCACCCTTCGAAGGGGTGCAGGCTAATGAGACCGATGCTCGCAATCAAGCCCAAGCCAAGGACCCAGAGTTCCCACCGTGCTCGGTGTCGAATTGAGATGGCCATCTCCGTATCATGCCAACTCATGTGGCCACGTGTATGCATGACCGGACCGGGGTCTACCCAGACCCATGCCTTGGGACTATTGCGAGGGGCGTCGCTGCGCAATTCGAGTGCAATCCCTCCGGGTTTCGAGGGGGGATTCGTCGTTTACTCCTGGGAGCAGAAGGAGGGCCATGGCCAATATCAGCGGCCATGGCAACACAGCGGGGAGGCCCTGGCCTTAACCGTGGCCTGGCCCCTTCAGAAGTTGGTCTGCCTCGGGCTGCCTCCAGGGCATTCCCCTCCTTGGCCCCTCTGGCTGAGCGTGGTGATTCGGGACGCACTCTCGAAATGGCTCGGCCAGCGCCTAAGCGAGCCGCTGGAACTTAAATGGCCCAATGACCTCTTGTTGGGCGGAGGCAAGGTGGCCGGCGTGTTGGTCCAGCAGAGCCAATCGGGCGGTCAGACTTGGGTTATGGCAGGGGTGGGCGTCAATCTGCGCTGGAATCAGCCCCCACCCGACGGCCTCTCGGCCGCAGGACTGATTCAATCGCTGCCGAATATTCATCGAGAGGAGGTCCTTGAGCACCTGCTTGAAGCAATTGGACAACTCTCGTTCCAGACAGTGATCGATGCGGATGAGATGGCGGCACGGTTCAACGCCTTCCATCGCTATCAACTCATGTCGGTTGAGTTCATTGACAGAGAGGGTCGAGGCCTTCAGTCGGAGGGACGAGTCCAAGGGGTGAGTCCAAGGGGTGGGCTGCTTCTAGAACTTCCTGGCCAAGAAGTGCATGAATACAGTCTCGGTGCCTTGTCCATGCGTGAGGCCAAGCCGGCATAAACTCTTGTCATGAGTTCTCCTATGGCCCAACAGGCACTGCTCCTGGATGTCGGTAACCACCGAAGCAAATGGCAGAGGGTCTCGCTCGATATGGGCACACCGATTGAGATGGGTGCTTTTGAGACCCAAGAAATCGACAACCTCTCGGAAGACTCCGTGGACAGATTGTTTGGTGGCCTTGGTTCGCTCTCGGGGATTGACGTGGCATTTTGTTGCGTCGCAGGCGAGGGTCGGGCCCAGGCACTCTGTTCATTCATGTCGCAATACTCGGTCGCGCGAATCAAGAGGCTGAGCCCACTTCATTCGGGACTTGGCGACCGATGGGTTTTGACTCAGGGCAGAAGGGTTCGACTTAGAAGTCATTACGCGTCAAGCCTCGGCGCCGATCGATGGGCTGCTGCCCTGGGGGTGGTCGATCTTGAAACCCAATGGCCCCAAAAAGAGGGGCAAAGGCACCTCTTGGTGGTCTCGGCTGGAACGGCCACGGTGATTGACGGCCTTCGGCTCACCTTGGATTCAAATTCGGACCGCTGCCTAGAATTCCTCGGGGGCTATATAACCCCAGGCTTTCTTCAGATGCAGACTTGTTTGGCCAGCGGCACTGCGGATCTGGGAGGGTTGATGCGAAGTCGCGGCCTGTCTCAGGGGGAGCGGCCCATGAGTGGTTTGCTTGACTGGCCCACCGAGTCGGCCGATGCCATTGCGGCGGGAATCGAGATGGGTCAACTCGCACCCTTGGCCTGGATCATGCGCCCCGATGAAATATTGGTTCACGGTGGGGCCGCAAGGGACTGGATAAATGCCTTTGGTCGCCGGGTGGCCCGACACTGGAACTGCCCCGTCGAGCACTGCCCGGATCTAATTTTTAGAGGACTTCGGCAGGCGCTCGCAGACTCCTTCGATATCGATTGAGCTCCTGCACGCTGGAGAATGACTGATCGAAAAGAAGGCTGAGGTTGTGGAGGATGCGGTCCACGACCCGGGTCTCCCAGTCTGAGTTGAACTGAATCTGCTCATCGAGCCACCGCTCGAGCCAGCCGGGTTCAGGCAGGCGGCTCTGGACAGTGTCATTGGGGAAAAGCGCTTGGTTGACATGAAGGTTGGTTGGATGAAGCGCCTTCGCAGTTCGATTGGCCGAGGCCATCAGCACGCCAATCTTTGCAAAGGCACTTCGGGCCGAGTCGCCGACTTGGTCGAGTGCCTTCTTCATGTAGCGGAGGTAAGCCCCGCCGTGCCGAGCCTCGTCCTTGGCAATTGTTTGGTAGATCTCTTTAATGACTGGTTCGGTATGCCAGTCCGCAGCACATCGATACCAGTGATTGAGGCGTATCTCGCCACAAAAATGCAGCATCAGCGTCTCGAGTGCCGGCGCAGGGTCGAACTCAAATCGGACTGCATGCAACTCGGCTTCTGTGGGTAGAAACGCCGGCTTGAATCGACGCAGATACTCCATGAGAACCAGGCTGTGCTTCTGCTCTTCGTAGAACCAGACCGACATAAAGGCAGAGAAGTCACTGTCATGGCGGTTGTCTCGAAGAAACATTTCGGTGGCCGGCAGCGCTGCCCACTCCGTGATGGCATTCATCTTGATGGTCAGCGCCTGCTCGTCAGATAACTTGGCGGCATCAAACCGCTGCCATGGAATGTCTCTCTCTAGGTCCCACCGAACACGCTCAAAGGCGCGAAATAACTCGGGGTAGAGCATGTGCTGGGCGTCGATGTGTTTCACGCCCACATTCTATAAAGGAATCAAGACGTTTCGATGACATGCCCTGCCTTGGCAATGCGTCTCTTTATTCCGCGAATTGCCCAGGACAAAACCGGATAGCCGGCCATTAATTCGCTGGCATCCCAGTGGTCTACATGTCGGGTCACGAGACCGCTGCCTTTGCTCACCATAAGCCAGCTTGTCCCAGGAATTCGAATGAGCGGTCCGGCCTCTTTGGTTCGAAATTCAAACTGCCAGGCCACAGCCCACTCCTCTGCATCTGTGCCCTCCGGTTGCGCCACTGTCGCGAATTTCAGCTCGGTAAACCTCGGTTCCACGAGATGGATAAACATGCTTCGGTAGACCTCCTCAATGGCTTGACGGCCCCTCACCGTCTGAAATGGGTCGGTGAATTCGGCACTCGATTCGTAGAGAGCCGCAAAGTCGCTCAAGGTGGTCAAGGACAAGGCCTTCGCCTGGCGAAGGAATTGCTCCTGGGAGGGGGTCAAGAGGGAAACGGTTATGTGGGAGACGGTCATTCGGGAAGGAGCCGTTATTTGGCCTGCTCCTTGGGCGGGGGCAATGACCGACGAGCCATTGAAAAAAATAGGCGGTGGGGCAGGATTCGAAGAAATTTCATAAACCAGGTGAATCGTCTGGGGTAGTGGATCTCGAATTCCCCCTTCGCGAGTCCCCGCAGGGTCTGTTGGGCCGCCTCTTCTATGGAGATCAGCGCTGGCATCTTGAAATCGTTGCCATCGGTCAGTCGGGTCTTCACAAATCCCGGGCAGACCAGTGAGACATCGATGCCCTTTGGCTTGAGTTCAACAAAGCAGGTTTCGGCCATGGCATTGAGCCCTGCCTTGCTAGCACTGTAGGACAGCGCCAAGGGGAGGCCCCGGTACCCGGCCACACTCGAAAACCAGCAGATATGGAACCGGGACTGCGCGGCACTGGCTGCCCTGGCGGGCGCCGCCGGCAGCCAATGGTTGAGCAGCGCACGAAGCCCGTCGTAGCAGGCCAAGAGGTTGGTCTCCAATACCCGGCGCGCATCCTCCACTCGGAATTCCGCAATCGGCTGCGGCTTGTAGTCACCCGCCACCCAGAAGACCAGATCGGGTAGCCAGCCATCGGCTGCCAGTGCATCCATCACCCGCTGGGCCGCTCCCTGCTCTGTGATGTCTATGACTTCCTGGCGAACACGATCAGAGGGGAAAGCCTCGGCGAGTGACTGCGACTGTCGGCCAGAAACGACGAGCCTTGCGCCTTGAAGCAAGGCCGCATCGGCCAGTGCCTTGCCAATCCCTGTCGAGCCGCCCACCACCCAGACGGTGCGGCCACTCAGGCTGGGGATGGGCTGATTCAGCGGCATGGGGACTCTACTTTCATTCAGTTGAGTGTCTCGCGAAACACGAGGCCCTAAGGCCGTTGAAACGAGAGCGTGACCTCGCCGAGCCGAATGCCAAACTTGCTGAAGGTGGCGCGGTTAAGCATCACCTTCTCATCGATCAGCACCATCCAGTCGTCAAAGGCCATATTGATGACGGTTCCCTTCACGGGTACGGCCAGGGTGTAGCGCCAGTGCAGGGCGTTGCCGGCAATCTCGCCGGTGGCCTCGCCCACCACGTCATCGGCTGTGCCCTTCCAGCGGTTGGGGCCGAGTCTCTCCAGCCGCCAGATGCGTTTCTGCTTCTCGCCATCGGACCATTCAAAGGTCTCGTCGAGCACGCCGGTGTTGCCCTCGAAGCGGCCATCGATTCGCACAACAAACCGTCGGGTCACCTCACCGGAGCGATCCGTGACCATGCCCCAGCCGGTGGTTTGGCCTTGAAAATAGCGGGCGAGATCGAGTGAGGGTTTCTCTTGGGCGTAGCGCTCCACAGAGGGTCCCGCGCAGCCTTGTAGGCCGAGAAGTGCCCAGGCGCCGAGAAAAAGTGCGAATCGTTTGATGTTCATTGCGTGGTCTCCAGTCGTCGGAAGAGGATAAGGGCCATGAGCTTGAGCCCACAGGGAATGGCTGCGTAGGCCAGGGGCAAGGCATTGGTGTCCGGTATGCCAGGGGTGTAGCCCATGCCCGCCAGTAGAGGCAAAACCAGGCCTGCCGCCAGGGCCAATGCGAGCTTCTGAAGCAGCGTCCAGAGCCCCATGATGAGAGACTCGTGCCGACCCCGCAGGCCCGAGCGGTTGATGGCCGCAGCCAAGAGCAAGGCAGGGCATGTGAGTTCTGCACCGAGTGCAAATCCGGTTACGACGCAAATGAGTGCGAACGGCAAAAGATCTCCCGCGCCGAGCTGCGTCGCCCAAATAAAACCCGCAATCGAGACGACAACAGAAATCTGCCAGACCACCGAAGCAGCGTGTTGACGCAGCAAGGACTGCCAGAGGGGCATGGATACGGCCGCGGCGAGAAAGTAGCCGATGAGAAGCAGGCCCGAGGCCTGACGACTGAGTTGGAGTTGATCGGCCACGAAAAACAGAAACAAGGTTCCTGGAATGGCATTGGCCAGGGCATTGAGGCCCATCACACCCAGAAGGCCGCGCCCCGACGAATCGAGGAGCCGCAGCCCCAGCCAAACTGGAACTCTCGGAAGCGACTGGCTTGGCGTGTCCTGGGCCACCGACTGACCGGGCAATCCTCGGAGCGCCCAGATAGAGGCTCCCGTTGCGAAAACGATCCAGGCCAGCAGCGCAGGGTAGCCCTCTTGGCTGGCCAAGCCCGCCGCAATCATCACCCCCAAGAGAGTGAAGGCCTCGCGTTTGGTGACCAACTGCGCCTGCGCCGAGGGGTGAGCTGTCCAACTCACCAACCAGGCCTGGTGTGCGAGCCCTGCCGCACTATTGGAGAGCGAGACCAGAAGCGCGCACAGACTCATGTAGGCAATAAGAAGACCAGGGCCAAGCCCTTCGGGGGGGCTTAGTAAGAGGACCATCCCAATCAAGAGCACGACCAGGCTGGGCATCATCCATCGCTCGAATCGTGCACCTGCTGTGCCGTCAATCCAGCGGCCGATGATTGGATCGGTGATGGCGTCGATGAGTCGAGTGGCCATCAGGCAAAAGCCCACCCAGGCCAAGGGCAGCCCCACTGAACCGGCATAGAGGTGGGGCGTGACCATATAAAGGGGCAAGGCGGTCGAGGCCAACACAAGTCCCGGCAAGCCGTAGCGAACTGCATGCGCGCTCCCCACCTCGATGGAGTCGGTACTGGCCGCGTGGGCCACTCAGTTCAGGCCCAGAAGGGCCCGGCGCAGATCGGGCTCGCTCGTTTTTGGATCCAGCCAGATGCGGAAAAACGCCTCGGCGAACGCAGGGTCAGCGACCTCGTGAACAAGGGCCCCATTCAGATAAAAACTGGCACCTCGGTTGGGTCGGAAGACTCCGGTGATTCGATCGCCAGCATTTACTGCGCGAAAGCTCTTGAAGAGGTGTGAAAGCCACTGCTCCCGAGAAGGCTTTGGTACAAGCCCAAGGCCTTCCATCTCTTTGATCGAACGCTCGGCCAGTTGCTCGAGCGAGATCGATCTCGCGTAATGAATCTGCAGGGCGAAAGGCTGGTGGAAGACCTGATTGGGCCCAGCCAACTTCAATTCTCCGGCGGCGCTGGGAACAGTAAAAAGGCTGGCCTCGTAGATGCGCAGTCCAAGAAAGCGAAGACTGCCATTGCCGACGGGTGAGAGCGCTGTCAGTCCCTGGGCGGTTTCAATCTGATGGGGCCGGTCACCCGAGAACGACACAGAGCAGAGGGCGACAGGGCTCGCGACCCCCAGAAGGCCGCTGAGAGCGGCAATATGAACTCGCCTATGCAGGCCGCTGCAGACAGACTTGAACCACCTCAAGGTCGCCCGAGAAGAAACCAGCCTCGCAGTAAGCCAGGTAGAAGCGCCACATCGCAAGGAATCGATCGTCATAGCCGAGTGCGCGAATTTCTTGTTCATGTTGATTGAATGTCTCCAGCCAGTCATGAAGCGTCTTCCCGTAATGGTGCCCGAAATAAAACTCGTCTTGAACGACTAGCCCAGCGGCATGAGAGGCTTCTCGAATAGCCTTGGTCGAGAGGAGCATGCCGCCGGGAAAGATGTATTTTTGAATGAAGTCGTGGCCACTTCTGTAGCGATCAAACAAATCATCTCGCATAAGAATGGCCTGAACCACCGCGCGTCTGCCAGGCTTCAGGCAGCGGTGAAGGGTCTCAAAATAGGTCGGCCAGTAAGACTCCCCCACCGCCTCGATCATTTCGACTGAGACGATCCCATCGAACTGCCCTTGGCAGACTCGATAGTCTTGAAGACGAATCTCCGCGCGGCTAGAGAGCCCAGCCTCTGTGAGTTTGTTGATGGCCCAGGCTTGTTGCTCGGTGGAGAGGGTGATCCCAAGGTGGGCCCCGGGCATCTGGGAGAGCCTCCGTTGGGCCAGGCCGCCCCACCCACAACCGATTTCCAGCGTCTGGCTGCTCTCATCGAGTGGGCCGAGCATCTCGAGTGCCCGGTCCATCTTTCGATACTGGGCTGCCTCGAGGTCGCTGCTCGTTTGACCAGTTAACTCGGCATCCGTGTAAAGCGCACTGGAGTAGGTCATGGTGGCGTCGAGCCAGATTCGATAAAAGTCATTGCCCAAATCGTAGTGGGCCTCGATGTTGCGCCTGGCCTGTCGAATGGTGTTTCGCCGAAACAGATGGCCAAGTCGATCCAAAATCAGCAACCAACGGTTTCCGAGGATGGCCTTCTCAATGACCTGGCGATTGGCTGCCAGTGTCTTGAGCAGACAGGCCAGATCCGGCGAGGACCAGAGGCCCTCCATGAAGGCCTCTCCAAAGCCAATGTCTCCACGCTTGATTGCACGCTCGAAGACTGACCAATCATGGATGCGCAGACAGGCGGGCCCAAGCCCAGTCCGCTTCTCGCCCTGAAAAAAGAACTCTCCTTCGGGGGCGACCAGACGGAGCTGTCCGACCTGGAGTCGCTCGAGCATGCCCAGCACGAGGCGGGCAGTCAGAGGAAGTTTTAGACCGTTGAGGGTCGCCGGGGGAAGAGTGGTACGCGTTTGATCCATAGAATGAGGGCCTGCCAGTGAATGAGTGCGATGACGGAGAGACTGCTGAGCGGGTGGGCAATCCACGCAGCGCTTGCAGAGGCGTGGGTGAGCGGCTTGGTGCGTCCACTGATGCTGGTGATAAGCGCGGCACCATGTCCCTCGACGACCTCAATTCTTGCCAACGAGGTCCCTGCAGCGTTTTTTTCATGGTGAAAGCGAAACTGGTAATGGCCCCGTTCGGGGAAGAAGGGGGAGACGTAAAACCGTTTCTCCTGCCCGATGGTTTGACCGTCTCGATATCCAGGCCGGCAATCAAGAACGTAGGCGTGTCGATCACCAAAGGTGTTGTTGACCTCGGCCAAGATGGCAACGACGTCTCCTGCCTTGTTCTCACAGAACCAGAAACTCACTGGCTTGAAGACATAGCCCAGCATTCGGGGCAGGCAACTCAACCAAATCTCCCCATCGGCCTCGGTGATTCCCGCGTTCAAGAGTTGTGCTTCTGCCCACTCCAGCAGGGGACGTCCATCGCCGTGGTCTTGTCGGTGGACTGAAAGAAGCGCCCACCGATCGATTGCCCAGCCAAATCCCGGAGTCGCCATCTTCGCAGCGAGGCTCCGCAGAGGAAGTTGGACTGTTGTGACACGTGCTCGAAACTGGTGAAAGCGAGGCGACTTGCGCGTGTGGATGACCAGTCCACGCATGAGCCTTGGGCAGTGGGACTCGCTCAACCGGAGTGCCTCATGCTGCGAGTCGATCGGCTTTTCCCGAAGCGACTTGCTCTCGACGTAGCTGCTGCAGTAGGCCTTCAGCCGCTTGGCGCCCACTTCGGAAGCCATCCTCATGAAAACCATAGCCCATCCATGCACCCGCGAACCAGACCTGGCCCTGGCCTTGCCGCTTCAGAATCTCTTGCCGTGCTGCCATGGCCGCAGAATCAAAGATCGGGTGGTCGTACTCCATTCGTGAAATGGTCTTGTCTGGAAGCGGTGGTGAATCTGGGTTGAGACTCACAAGCACTGGAACATTGAAGGGCAGACTCTGGAGCTGATTCATCCAGTATGTGACCGAAACGGTGGAGGCGCCTGGGGTTGCACGGTAGTTCCACGCGGCCCAGGCATTCTTGCGCTTGGGCATTAGGGCTTCATCGGTGTGAAGGTAGGCAGTATTCGATTGATAACGAAATTGTGAGAGGAACTCAGCCGCTGGCAGGCCACTGAATCCCACTACCTTGGCGGACTGGTCGGTGTGGCCGGCCAGCACCGCGCCTTTGGCGATCAGCGCAAAAGGCAACCCATCCGCCTGGGTGCCAATGACTTTGACACTCCCGTCGGCCATCGGAGTGAGTTGCTCAACGCGGTGGCCAAGCCGCACCTCAATGCGATGCCCTTCTTGCTCGACACGATTGAGCATGCGCTCAATGTAACGCTGGCTCCCCCCTAATACGCTGAACCATTGTGGCCGATTGGCAATCTGCAAGAGGCCGTGATTGACGCAGAACCGTGTGAAGCTGGCAAATGGGAAGGCCCGCATTTGCTCGGCCGGGCAAGACCAAATCGCCCCCGCCATCGGCAGGAGGTACCCCGATTGGAACGATTGGCTGTAGCCGCGCTGCTCGAGCATTTGGCCAAGACTCATTGGGGCATGGGCACCCGACTCGATCTTCTCGAGGAGCGCAGGCGCCTGCCGATGGAATCGAAGGATGTCGAAGAGCATCCTCCAGAAACTCGGTGAGAGCAGATTGGAGGGCTGAGCAAACAGACCCGTCAGGCTATGCCCGGCCCACTCGAACCCACTGTTGTCACGAGAGACCGAGAAGGACATTTCGGCCGCGTGGGTGAGAACCCCTAGTTCCGCAAACCACGACTTGATCTCAGGATAGGTGCGGTGGTTAAAAACGATGAAGCCGGTGTCGACAGGGCCCCGAACCCCATGGAGTTCAATTTCGTGGGTGTGGGTATGTCCCCCAAGCCGATCGTTGGCCTCGAGCAAGGTGACATGGCAGTCTTTGCGCAGGTGCCAGGCAGCCGAAAGCCCAGCAATTCCACTGCCAACAACGACCACACGGGGGCGGGAGTCGAGCATGCTCGCTCGCTCAGGCCCGATGCTCGATCAGGGCGTAGGCGGAGTGGTTGTGGATGGACTCAAAGTTCTCTGACTCGACCGTGAACGAGCCGACCGCCGGGTGCGCCTTGAGGTTCATGGCAATGTCTCTCACCAGATCTTCGACAAATTTTGGATTGTCATAGGCGCGTTCCGTTACGTATTTCTCATCGGGTCGCTTGAGCAAGCCCCAGAGTTCACAGGATGCGGCCGATTCGGCCGCCGCGATCATGTCCTCGACCCGAGCCGCGCCCACTAGGTCTGCATGAATGGTGACGTGGGAGCGCTGGTTGTGGGCGCCGTAGTCGGAGATGTTCTTCGAACACGGGCAGAGGCTGGTGACCGGAACCACCACGCGAAGTGAAACTGTCTTGGCGCCCCCCCGCGACTCGGCCACCCAGCTGACTTCATAGTCCATGAGTGACTCGACACCGGAGACCGGTGCCGCCTTGCGAACGAAGTAGGGCAAGTCAATGCGCATGAAGCCATCGGCCGCCTGCAGACGCGCCAGCATTCGGTCCATTAGATGTCCGACCGATGTGTAATCCAAGGGCTCCTCAAAGTTTTGGAATACCTCGATAAATCGAGACATGTGGGTTCCCTTCTCCTCGGCAGGCAGAGACACAGTCATCTCAACGGTTGCGATGGAGGGTTGGCTGCCCGTTGATGTGACGACTCTGCAGGGATGGCGCAGCGCCTTAACCCCCACCTTTTGTATCGGGAGTCGACGGGTGTCCTTCATCGATTGCACATCGGGAAGCGTGCAGGGGAGGATTCTCTCGGGAGCGTTCATTGGCGGACTTTCTGCGGGGCTGGTGCGGAAGAAGGGGAGCGGGTCTGGGCGAGGAGGGTCTCGATGTCAGAGACCATGCGCCGACCGGTTGGATCGACCATGCTGGAGTAGCTTCGGAAGAGTTTTCCATCCCTGTCGATCAGGTACTTGTGGAAATTCCAGCCGGGCGCATCTGACTGACGTATGAGGTCCGCAAAGAGGGGGTTGGCCTGGGGACCCTTGACAGCAGTTTTGGCAAACATCGGGAACTTCACCGAGAAGGTATTGGTGCAGAACTCTGCAATCTCTTTATTGCTGCCTGGCTCTTGGCTGAAATCATTCGATGGGAAGCCCAGCACAACAAGTCCCTTGTTCGAGTAGCGCTTGTGGAGGGACTCGAGGCCCTCGTATTGCTTGGTAAAGCCACAGTAGCTGGCGGTATTGACCACCAAAACCACGTTGCCTGCATATTGACAAAGCGACTGGGGCACGTCGTCCTGGAGTCTCGGGAATGTCTTGTTCAGGAGGCTGGGGCAGCTGTTCGCCGAGGCGACCGCTGGAAGACCCAAGATGGCCAAGGCCAGCGCCAAAGCCACTAGAAAATCCCTTTGGACGAATGACTTTTTCAATTTTGTCCTAGCCATTGAAGTTACCGTGACCTATACTAGATACAAGAACGTAGATGCGTCAACCAATTGTCTACGACAAATGCGGTTATTTTGAGGCAAATGCCATGGACCAAGCCGTCCAATCGCCAGTTTTTCTGAGTATCGCTGCCGTAGAGCGCGATACGGGTTTGTCCAAGGACACTCTGAGGGTCTGGGAGCGTCGATATGGCTTCCCCGTTCCGCAGCGAGACGCTTTCGGTGAGCGCATCTACTCCTTGGATCAAGTCGACCGGCTTCGACTGATTCGGCGTCTCTTGGACGCCGGCCACCGCCCGGGGAAAATCATCGGTCTGCCCGATGAAAGTCTGCGTGCACTCTCGGAGCAGCTGCCGTCATCACTTCTGGTCCCTTCGGGGGACCAGGCGGCCGACCTCGAGATGTTCATGGAACTCACCCGGGCCCACCAAATTGAAGAGTTGCGTCGGCAGCTGGGCCAGCGGGTGTTGCGTCATGGCTTGGCCCGCTTTGTGACCGAGGTGGTCGCCCCGCTAATTGACCAAGTGGGTGATGCCTGGGCCAGGGGTCAGCTTGAAATCTATGAGGAGCACCTCTTTACGGAGAGCATGCAGGTTGTTCTTCGAAATGCGATAAGCACCATCCCGCATCCAGCCTCCCGGCCACGTGTTCTGCTCACAACATTCCCAACAGAGTCCCACGGAATGGGGTTACTGATGGTCGAGGCCCTGCTGGCCCTAGAGGGTTGCCGATGCCTGTCGCTCGGTGTTCAGACACCGATATGGGATATTGCCCTGGCGACGAAGTCTCAGGAAATCGATGTGGTGGCGCTCTCCTTCTCATCGGTGGCCAACCCCACGATGGTCATTCAGGGGCTCACAGAACTTCGCTCGAAGCTTCCACTTCATGTTGATATCTGGGCGGGTGGTCGCTCCCAGGCCTTGCGACAGAGGCGTATTCCCGATGGCGTCAAGGTCGTCACCGATCTCTCCGAATTGGGAGAGGCCGTCAGTGCGTGGCGGAACCGGGCGCGCGACTAGGTTTTTTTTGTACTCGGTTTTTTGGGGGCTGTGGTTGAACGCGCTGTATCAGCTGGCTTGGAAGCGGCCCTGACTTTGGCCCTTGACTCCGAGGTCTTCCCCTTCGGTGCCTGTGCCTTCGGTGTTTTATCCCCTCCCTCACTGCTCTTTTCGAATGGCTCCGATCCGGATTCGGCGAGGCTCGCCATCTGATTGAACTGGGATTGGAGCTGATTCCAGAGCCAAGCCGACTGGCTTGCAGCGGCCATGGCCATGCCGTTGGGATTTTGCACACCAGAGGCGGTTGAGGTGGGGCTTGCCGAATCGGGAGCGGGGCCGTCGGCGGAATGGTCCGATGGAGCCATGCTCTCCTGAAACGCGCGCAGATTCATCAATGTGCCTCGCTGGATCTCGAAGGCCTGGAGGGTTGCCTTGACCATATTTAGGTTAAGGGTGAGCCAATGCTCAACGCTCTTGAGATCTGCGATTCGCTTCTCGATCTCCGCAAGGTCCATGCTTGGTAAAAAGGCATTCGGCACACCAAAACCGGACAGGCCACTGCCGGACCATTCGGGCCAGGCCGACCGTAGAAATGAGAAGGGATCACTAGGACTCTCCACAGGGCCAGTGTAAGGTGAAAGCCCAATGAGAACCAGTGCTGCAATCGTCGTCTGGGTGACCCTTGGACACCTGCTTTTGCTCGCCCTGCTCTGGCTCGATCTGCAGTGGTTGCTTCGCTTGACACCCAGGCCAATTGAAGCGCCGCCACTCGAGTTCGCCTGGGTGCGGCCCATCCCCCCGGCCGGCGCGGTCGCTCCCGTTCAGAACGCGCGGCCCGAGTCCCCACCGCCAGAGCCGTTGGCTGTTGAGCCCGTCCCCACTGAAAAAGCCCAGGCCCAGCAGGCCGGTGCGCCGACTCCACCCATTGATCGGGTGCCCAAGTCGGGAGCGCTCGCAATGGAGGCCTACTGGGGGGAGTTTGGCCTGGATCGCCAGCCGCTCGGCCGCGGTGAGATCGTTCTTGGGTACCCCGGAGAAGAGCGCTATGAAATTGCGCTGGTGGCGAGGGCGGTCGGCTGGCTCTCGGCATTTGTCAGTGGTCCGGTCGAGATACGAAGCGAAGGCAAACTTACGCCGGAGGGACTGGCCCCTCAGCGGTATCGCCAAAACACGCCGAGACGTGGCTTGCAAGAGAGCGTGTTTGATGCTGCCACAAACACCGCACGCCTCAAGGCCGATGGCCCAACGGTGCCCGCCCCCGCGGGGCTTCAAGACCGACTCAGTGTGGTCTTTCAAATTGCCTGGATCGGGGAATCTCAGAAGGGTGGCCTGGCACCAGGCCAGCGTTTCACTTTCCCTCTGGCCACCGATAAAGAACTCAAACACGTGGCCTTTCAAGTGGGCGATGAAGAAGACCTGGTCCTGCCAGGCGGAATCCTGGTGCCCGCCCTACGGGTCACCAGCGACCCCATCGACAGCCGCCGAATGGGCCTGATCGATGTCTGGCTCGACCCCACCGATCGCCACCTTCCGGTGCGAATTCGCTATACCGAACCGAGTGGCCGAGCCCTCGATTTTCTGGCCATCCGTAGCGCCCCGTAAATTGACACTCACCCCTTAAAGACGGATACTTTAAGGTTCGTCGTGGAGGGGTGCCCGAGTGGCTAAAGGGGGCAGACTGTAAATCTGTTGGCGCACGCCTACGTTGGTTCGAATCCAACCTCCTCCACCATTGGGGCGTGCGGGTGTAGCTCAATGGTAGAGCAGAAGCCTTCCAAGCTTACGACGAGGGTTCGATTCCCTTCACCCGCTCCAGTAAGAATTTGTTGGTCGCATCATCAGTTGGTCGCGTATCTGCCCATGTGGCTCAGTGGTAGAGCACTCCCTTGGTAAGGGAGAGGTCACGCGTTCGATCCGCGTCATGGGCACCAGGATTTTTAATTTTCGTTCAGTCAATTGTTAGGGAGTAATGGCATGGCCAAGGGCAAGTTTGAGCGTACGAAGCCGCATGTGAATGTTGGGACGATTGGTCATGTGGACCATGGGAAGACGACGTTGACGGCGGCGATTACGACGGTGTTGTCGTCGAAGTTTGGTGGTGAGGCCAAGGGGTACGATCAGATTGATGCGGCGCCTGAGGAGAAGGCGCGTGGCATTACGATCAACACGGCGCATGTGGAGTATGAGACGCAGTCGCGTCACTATGCGCATGTGGACTGTCCGGGGCATGCTGACTATGTGAAGAACATGATCACGGGTGCTGCGCAGATGGATGGAGCGATTTTGGTGTGTTCGGCTGCCGATGGTCCGATGCCGCAGACGCGTGAGCACATTTTGTTGGCCCGTCAGGTGGGTGTGCCTTACATCGTTGTGTTTTTGAACAAGTGCGACATGGTCGACGATGCGGAGTTGTTGGAGCTCGTTGAGATGGAAGTGCGTGAGTTGCTCTCGAAGTATGAATTTCCTGGTGATGACACCCCGATTGTGAAGGGCTCGGCCAAGTTGGCGCTCGAGGGCGACAAGGGGGATCTGGGCGAGGGCGCGATCATGAGGCTGGCCGAGGCGCTTGACTCGTACATTCCGACGCCGGAGCGTGCGATTGATGGTGCGTTTTTGATGCCTATTGAGGATGTGTTTTCGATCTCGGGCCGTGGCACGGTGGTGACTGGCCGTGTGGAGCGTGGGATTGTGAAGGTGGGTGAGGAGATTGAGATTGTGGGGATCAAGCCCACGGTCAAGACGACCTGCACGGGTGTGGAGATGTTTCGCAAGCTGCTCGATCAGGGCCAGGCTGGTGACAACGTGGGTGTGTTGCTGCGTGGTACCAAGCGTGAGGAGGTCGAGCGTGGTCAGGTGCTGGCCAAGCCCGGTTCGATCACACCGCACACCAAGTTTGAGTGTGAGGTTTATGTGCTCTCTAAAGAAGAGGGTGGGCGCCACACGCCGTTTTTCAACAACTACCGCCCGCAGTTTTACTTCCGCACGACCGATGTGACGGGTTCGGTGGAGTTGCCCTCGGGCACGGAGATGGTCATGCCTGGTGACAATGTGAAGATGGTTGTCACCTTGATTGCCCCGATTGCCATGGAGCAGGGCCTGCGCTTTGCCATCCGCGAGGGCGGCAGAACCGTCGGCGCAGGCGTCGTCGCTAAAGTCATCGAGTAAGAAAGGATTGCAGTTCGAAGCCTAGGGGCATAGCTCAATTGGCAGAGCGTCGGTCTCCAAAACCGAAGGTTGGGGGTTCGATTCCCTCTGCCCCTGCCACCGCTTCGAACTGCTGGAACCACGCCCAATGAGCTCGGTCACCGACGTCGACACCAGCAGCCTACAAAACAAGCTCATGCTTGTTGGGGCGGTGCTCGCCTTTCTGGCGGGTGTCGTTGGCTTCTATACTGTTGACGATGGCAAAGGAATTGCTGCCGCAGGTGCGCTCGCAGCTGGAATCGTGGCTTCTTTGGTCTTGGGATTGGTCAGCCCGTCGGGTCGACAATTCATTGCTTTTGCTCGGGAGTCGCAGGCCGAAGCGCGTCGTGTTCACTGGCCCTCGCGCAAGGAAACCCTGCGGACCACCGGAATCGTCTTTCTATTCGTGTTTGTAATGGCACTCTTTCTCTGGCTGACCGACAAGTCGCTTGAGTGGGTGCTCTACGACCTTCTGTTGGGATGGAAGTAACTATGGCCAAGCGTTGGTATGTCGTACATGCCTTTTCAGGCATGGAGAAAAGCGTGGCCCGGGCCATCCAAGAGCGAATTGATCGTGCGGGCATGCAAGACCAGTTTGGCCAGATCCTCGTCCCCACTGAAGAGGTCGTTGAGATTCGTGGCGGACAAAAGGCTTTGTCCGAGCGTCGATTCTTCCCAGGGTATGTCCTGGTTGAGATGGAAATGAATGAGCAGACCTGGCATTTGGTGAAGAACACCAATAAGGTCACGGGCTTTGTCGGGGGCTCGGCAAGCAAGCCCACCCCTATTTCTCAGTCCGAAGTTGACAAGATCATTGCCCAGATGCAGGAGGGTGTTGAAAAGCCCCGACCCAAAGTCCTCTTCGAAGTGGGCGAAGTGGTTCGCGTCAAAGAAGGCCCTTTCACCGACTTCAACGGCAATGTGGAAGAAGTGAATTACGAAAAAAATCGTCTGCGGGTGTCGGTGACCATTTTTGGTCGCTCCACCCCGGTCGAGTTGGAGTTTGGTCAGGTCGAAAAACTCTAGTTGTGGTCCGGCCAGCATTGGGGCCGGTTTTGAGGAGCAGGAAGGGCGGCTTCAAGTCAGGCCTGCGCAAGTACTCGCATAGGAGCCATCATGGCAAAGAAGATAGTCGGTTATATCAAGCTGCAGGTCCCTGCAGGAAAAGCGAACCCATCGCCGCCCATTGGTCCGGCACTGGGTCAGCGTGGTCTGAACATCATGGAGTTCTGCAAGGCATTCAATGCCCAGACCCAGAGCATGGAGCCTGGACTCCCCATTCCCTGCGTCATTACGGCCTTCGCAGACAAGACATTCACCTTCGTGATGAAGACGCCGCCGGCCTCGATTCTCATCAAGAAGGCCGCAAAGATTGACAAGGGCTCGTCGAAGCCCCACAGCGACAAAGTGGGCTCCATCACTCGCGCACAGTGCGAGGACATCGCCAAGCTCAAGAAACCCGACCTCACCGCGGCCGACCTCGAGGCAGCCATAAAGACCATAGCCGGCAGTGCCCGAAGCATGGGCATCACCGTGGAGGGACTCTAAATGTCAAAGTTACCCAAGCGAATTGCTGCGGTTCGAGCAAAGGTTGATCGCACCAAAAACTACAGCGCCGACGAGGCCCTAAGCCTCGCCAAAGAGTGTGCGACCGCGAAGTTCACCGAGTCGGTGGATGTGGCCGTGCAACTCGGTATCGATGCCAAGAAATCCGACCAACTCGTTCGCGGTTCTATCGTGTTGCCATCCGGCACTGGCAAGACGTCTCGCGTTGCGGTGTTTGCACAAGGCGAAAAGGCCGAGCAGGCCAAGGCCGCTGGGGCAGAGATTGTCGGCATGGACGACCTCGCCGAGCGCATCAGGGCCGGCAATCTGGATTTCGACATTGTGATTGCCTCGCCCGACGCCATGCGGTTGGTGGGACAACTCGGCCAGATTCTCGGGCCACGTGGACTCATGCCCAACCCCAAGGTGGGCACCGTCACACCCGATGTCGCTTTGGCAGTAAAGAACGCAAAGGCCGGCCAGGTTCAGTATCGAACCGACAAGGCTGGAATCATTCATTGCACGATTGGCCAGGCCTCCTTCGAGGTCGGTGCGCTCAAGAGCAACCTGGTCGCACTCATCGAGGCACTCAATCGTGCAAAGCCCGCCTCGTCCAAAGGCGTCTACCTGCGAAAGGTGGCCGTCTCAACAACCATGGGACCGGGCATTCGCATTGAACCCCAATCGCTGTTGGCGCAGCAGGCGGGTTAGCAGGCTTTGGGCTGAACCAAGCGGGCGTCTCCTCTTGGTTCAGGTTGTCAAAGACCGTTGGGGCGGGTCTTGTATTCGCTTAATTTGAGAAGAACTCCCAACGCAGATGGCGGTCCCGAAGGATTCAAGGCCCCCTAAAGGGTCAATTGGTTCAAAGGTCGCCGGTTTCAACCGCCCCCCGAATTTTTGGGGGGTTCTTTAGGAGTAGACCGTGGCACTAAACCGCGCAGAAAAGGCAGCAATGATCGACGACGTCACCACCCAGCTGGCGAAGGCGCAGGCGGTTGTTGTTGCTGAATATCGTGGTCTCGACGTTGCCAGCATGACCGATCTTCGTAGCAAGGCGAGGCAGTCGGGCGTATACCTGCGTGTTTTAAAGAACACTCTGGTTCGCCGCGCTGTCGCCGGCACGCCATTCGAGCAACTCACCGACAAAATGGTGGGGCCACTCATTTATGGCGTCTCCGAAGATCCCGTGGCCGTGGCAAAAGTCCTACAAGACTTTTCCAGGGCCAACGAGCACTTGGTGATTAAGGCGGGCGCACTGCCAAACAGCACCATCGATGCTCAAGGCATTAAGGCCTTGGCTTCCTTGCCCTCGCGCGAGGAACTCCTGGCCAAACTGCTCGGAACCATGCAGGCGCCCACGACCAAGTTCGTTCAGACCCTCAACGAAATCCCCACCAGCTTTGTACGCGCTGTGGCGGCCGTTCGGGATCAACGGGCCAAGGCCGAGGCTTAAATCGACGACCCCTTAAACCAATTGTTTTGGAGATTTTGAAATGGCAATGACCAAAGAAGATGTGTTGAATGCAGTGGGCTCAATGAGCGTCCTCGAGCTCTCCGAGCTCATCAAGATGATGGAAGACAAGTTTGGCGTATCTGCGGCTGCAACCGCTGTTGCCGTGGCTGCACCCGCTGCCGGTGGCGCGGCTGCCGGTGGCGCGGCTGCTGAAGAGCAGACCGAGTTCACAGTGGTGCTCGCCGCCTCGGGCGACAAGAAGGTAGAGGTCATCAAGGTGGTCCGTGCTGCCACCGGCCTGGGACTCAAAGAAGCCAAGGATCTCGTTGACGGTGCTCCCAAGCCTGTCAAAGAGGGAATCTCCAAGGCAGACGCTGAGGCGCTTAAGAAGCAGCTCGAAGAAGCGGGCGCGAAAGTCGAAGTCAAGTAACGCAGCAGTCATCAGCCACCCCGGGCGAATGCCCGGTGGGGCTGGCTTTGCAATGGGCATTCTTGTTCGAGCTCCCAAGTCTCGATTGCCAGAGTCCATTGCCAAGTTAGTCCCTAACTATTTAGACCCAAGGACAATCAATGGCCTACAACTTCACTGAAAAAAAGCGCATCCGCAAGAGTTTCGCCAAACGGCCTCCGGTCCTCGAGGTGCCGTATCTCCTCGAGACGCAGTTGGAGTCTTATCGCGACTTCTTGCAGGCAGACACGGCACCAAACCGTCGAGACGAGTCCGGTCTGCAGGCCGCCTTTCAGTCGATCTTTCCGATCACCAGCCACAACGGCCTGGCGCGTTTGGAGTTTGTTCACTACCAGCTGGGCACTCCCCCCTTCGACATGAAAGAGTGCCAGCAGCGTGGCCTAACCTTTGCAGCACCGCTGCGAGCTCGAGTTCGACTTGTGATTCTCGATCGTGAGGCCGCCAAGCCCACGATTAAAGAGGTCAAGGAGCAAGAGGTCTACATGGGCGAGATGCCCCTGGTTACCGATACCGGATCCTTTGTGATCAACGGGACCGAGCGTGTCATCGTCAGTCAGCTCCACCGATCCCCTGGTGTCTTCTTCGAGCATGATCGCGGCAAGACGCACAGCTCTGGGAAGTTGCTGTTTTCGGCACGGATCATTCCCTACCGCGGGTCATGGCTCGACTTTGAATTCGATCCCAAAGACATCCTCTACTTCCGGGTCGACCGTCGTCGCAAGATGCCTGTCACCATCCTCATGAAGGCACTGGGCCTTTCGCCCGAGCAGGTTCTTGCGCATTTCTTCTCGTTTGACCACTTCCAGCTCATGCCGCAAGGCGCCCAAATGGAGCTGGTCGCCGAGCGCCTCAAGGGGGAGCAGGCGCGGTTCGACATCACCGACAAAGACGGCAATGTCCTCGTGCCGAGAGACAAGCGCATCAATGCGAAGCACATTCGCGACATTGAAAAAGCTGGGCTCAAGCGAATCAGCGTGCCGGACGACTTTCTTGTTGGTCGTGTGCTGGCCACGAACGTGGTGGATGCAGAGACCGGTGAGCTCTTGGCCAAGGCCAACGACGAAATCTCCGACGAGCTCTTGGCCAAGCTGCGCGACGCCAAAATTCGTGATTTCTCAAGCCTCTACATCAACGACCTTGACCACGGCCCATACATCTCATCAACGCTGCGCCTCGATGAGACCCCAGATCAACTCTCCGCTCGCGTGGCGATCTATCGCATGATGCGGCCCGGAGAGCCGCCCACCGAGGATGCCGTTGAGGCCTTGTTCAACCGGCTCTTCTTTAGCGAGGATTCCTACGACATCTCCAAGGTGGGTCGTATGAAATTCAACCGCCGCTTGGGCCGTGAAGAGGTCCTCGGCACCATGACCCTCTCGAACGAGGACATTCTCGACACCATCAAGGTGCTGGTTGAACTGCGAAATGGCCGTGGCGAAATTGATGACATCGATCACCTGGGCAATCGCCGTGTGCGTTGCGTCGGTGAATTGGCCGAGAACCAATTTCGCTCGGGCCTCGTTCGTGTTGAGCGTGCCGTCAAGGAGCGGCTCGGTCAGGCCGAGGCAGACAACCTCATGCCCCACGACCTCATCAACAGCAAGCCCATCTCGGCGGCCATTCGTGAGTTCTTCGGTTCCAGTCAGCTCTCGCAGTTTATGGACCAGACCAACCCGCTCTCAGAGATCACCCACAAGCGGCGTGTCTCTGCCCTGGGCCCTGGCGGCCTCACCCGCGAGCGGGCTGGTTTCGAGGTGCGCGACGTTCACCCAACCCACTACGGACGCGTTTGCCCCATCGAGACACCCGAGGGACCCAACATCGGCCTGATCAACTCGCTGGCCTTGTACGCGCGCCTCAACGAATACGGGTTTCTGGAGACGCCTTACCGCAAGGTGGTCGATGGCAAGGTGACCGACCAAATTGAATACCTCTCGGCGATCGAAGAGGGCCGTTATGTCATCGCACAGGCGAATGCCGAGGTCGATGACAAGGGACGCCTCCTCGAGGACCTCGTCTCGGTCCGTGTCAACGGCGAGACCACGCTGTCTGGCCCCGAGCGCGTGGAATATATGGATGTGGCGCCCTCGCAGATCGTGTCGGTCGCTGCCTCGCTCATTCCCTTTCTTGAGCACGATGACGCCAACCGGGCGCTGATGGGCTCGAACATGCAGCGCCAGGCGGTGCCATGCCTGCGCCCCGAGAAGCCGCTGGTGGGAACTGGAATCGAGCGGACTTGTGCCGTGGACTCGGGCACCGTGGTTCAGGCCCGGCGCGGCGGATTGGTGGATTACGTTGACTCGCGTCGCATTGTGATTCGGGTCAATGACTCCGAGACCAAGGCGGGTGAGTCTGGTGTGGATATCTATAACCTCACCAAATACACACGGTCCAACCAGAACACCAACATCAATCAGCGCCCCGTCGTCTCCAAGGGCGACTCGGTTCTGCGCGGAGATGTGATTGCCGACGGTGCCTCCACCGATCTTGGCGAACTCGCACTGGGCCAGAACATGTTGGTGGCATTCATGCCTTGGAATGGCTACAACTTTGAAGACTCTATTCTGATCTCTGAGCGTGTTGTGGCCGAGGATCGCTACACCTCGATCCACATCGAAGAGCTCTCCGTCTTCTCGCGTGACACCAAGCTCGGCCCAGAGGAGATCACTCGCGACATCTCCAACCTCTCAGAGAATCAGCTGGCCCGACTCGATGAAGCCGGTGTGGTCTACATCGGCGCTGAAGTCCAGGCCGGCGACGTCCTGGTGGGCAAGGTCACCCCCAAGGGTGAGACCCAGCTCACCCCGGAAGAAAAGCTTCTTCGTGCCATCTTTGGCGAGAAGGCCTCCGATGTGAAAGACACCTCGCTGCGTGTTCCCTCGGGAATGAGTGGCACCGTTATCGATGTCCAGGTCTTTACGCGCGAGGGCATCCAGCGCGATAAGCGCGCTCAGCAAATCATTGACGATGAGCTCGGTCGTTTCCGCAAGGACCTCAATGACCAGCTGAGAATCGTTGAAGCCGACGCATTCCAGCGAATCGAGAAGCTGCTCATTGGGCAGCCCGCGAATGGCGGGCCGAAGAAGCTGGCCAAAGGCACGGCCATCAGCGCCAACTACCTTGCCGACATCGACCGCTACCACTGGTTCGACATTCGTCTCTCCGACGAGTCCGCAGCCCAACAGCTCGAGGGTTTGAAAGAATCACTCGAGCAGAAGCGCCATCAGTTCGACCTCGCCTACCAGGAGAAGCACCGCAAACTCACGCAGGGCGATGAATTGCCTCCGGGTGTCTTGAAGATGGTCAAGGTCTACCTGGCCGTTAAACGCCGCCTCCAGCCGGGCGACAAGATGGCCGGTCGGCACGGCAACAAGGGGGTGGTCTCACGAATCGTTCCCGTTGAGGACATGCCCTACATGGCCGACGGCCGTCCCGTGGATATTGTTCTCAATCCCCTGGGCGTGCCCTCTCGGATGAACGTTGGTCAGATTCTCGAGACCCACCTCGGGTGGGCGGCCAAGGGCCTTGGCCAACGAATCGGCGAGATGCTCGCGCGTCAGGCGCAGGTGACCGAGTTGCGCAAGGCGGTTGAAGCCATCTACAACTCCACCGGCAAGTCCGAGGACATTGCAAGCCTCAAGGATCCAGAGATCAAAGAACTCGCCGAAAATCTGGTCAAGGGGGTTCCCTTTGCAACGCCTGTCTTTGATGGCGCCAAAGAGGACGAGATTCGCCAGATGTTGCAGCTGGCCTATCCCGCTGACATTGCCCAGAGAATTGGTCTCACGACCACTCGCACACAGGTTCAACTCTACGATGGGCGCACTGGTGATTCATTCGACCGAACCACCACTGTGGGCTATATGCACATGCTCAAGCTCCACCACCTGGTCGATGACAAGATGCACGCCCGATCGACCGGCCCGTACTCGTTGGTGACCCAGCAGCCCCTGGGCGGCAAGGCCCAGTTTGGTGGTCAACGCTTTGGAGAGATGGAGGTCTGGGCACTGGAGGCTTATGGTGCCGCCTACACGCTCCAGGAGATGCTCACGGTCAAATCCGACGATGTGGCAGGCCGAACCCGGGTCTACGAAAACATTGTCAAGGGAGACCACGTCATCGACGCTGGCATGCCTGAATCCTTCAACGTCTTGGTCAAAGAGATCCGCTCTCTGGGCATTGACATCGACCTCGAACGCAACTGATCAAAAGGGAACTCGCACAATGAAAGCTCTACTCGATCTATTCAAGCAGGTCCAGCAAGACCAGCAGTTCGATGCCATCCGCATTGGCCTGGCCTCCCCCGACAAGATTCGTTCATGGTCTTTTGGTGAGGTCAAGAAGCCAGAGACCATCAACTACCGAACCTTCAAGCCCGAGCGCGATGGCCTCTTCTGCGCAAAGATCTTTGGACCGGTCAAGGACTATGAGTGCCTCTGTGGCAAATACAAGCGCCTCAAGCATCGCGGTGTCATTTGCGAGAAGTGTGGCGTCGAGGTCACGCTCGCAAAGGTCCGCCGTGAGCGCATGGGCCACATTGAATTGGCGAGTCCGGTTGCCCATATCTGGTTTCTAAAGTCCCTCCCCTCGCGCCTCGGCATGGTGCTTGACATGACACTGCGGGATATCGAGCGCGTCCTCTATTTCGAGGCCTATGTCGTGGTGGAGCCCGGCATGACCCCGCTCAAGCGAGGCCAGATCATGTCTGAAGACGACTACCTGGCCAAGGTGGAGCAATACGGCGATGGCGAATTTGTTGCCCAGATGGGAGCAGAGGGTGTCGCTGCATTGCTCTCCTCGATTGATCTCGAGAGAGAAATCGAGCAACTGCGCAAAGACCTGGCCGAGACCTCGTCCGACGCAAAGATTAAGAAGATCGCCAAGCGACTCAAGGTGTTGGAGGGTTTCTCCAAATCGGGCGTGAAGCCCGACTGGATGGTGATGCAGGTGCTGCCTGTGTTGCCGCCTGAGCTTCGCCCGTTGGTCCCCTTGGACGGTGGACGATTCGCGACATCCGATCTCAACGACCTCTATCGTCGCGTAATTAATCGCAACAACCGCCTAAAACGTCTGCTCGAGCTGCGTGCGCCCGAGATCATTGTTCGCAATGAGAAGCGCATGTTGCAGGAGTCGGTTGATTCACTGCTCGATAACGGCCGCCGTGGCAAGGCCATGACGGGTGCGAATAAGCGGGCGCTCAAGTCCCTGGCTGACATGATCAAGGGCAAGGGTGGTCGTTTCCGTCAGAACCTTCTTGGAAAGCGGGTCGACTATTCGGGCCGATCCGTCATTGTGGTGGGCCCCACCCTCAAACTGCACCAGTGCGGCCTGCCCAAGCTAATGGCGCTCGAGCTCTTCAAGCCCTTCATCTTCAACAAGCTTGAGTTGCGCGGAATGGCCACCACGATCAAGGCGGCCAAGAAATTGGTTGAGCAGCAGGTGCCCGAGGTATGGGACATCCTCGAGGAGGTGATCCGTGAGCATCCTGTGATGCTCAACCGTGCACCCACGCTTCACCGCCTTGGTATTCAGGCATTCGAGCCCGTGCTCATCGAGGGCAAAGCCATTCAACTGCATCCGTTGGTTTGTGCGGCCTTCAACGCCGACTTCGACGGTGACCAGATGGCTGTCCACGTGCCGCTCTCACTCGAGGCCCAGATGGAAGCCCGCACCCTGATGCTGGCCTCCAACAATGTGCTCTTCCCCTCGAACGGCGAGCCCTCGATTGTCCCCTCTCAAGACATCGTTCTTGGCCTCTACTACGCCACTCGAGAGAAGGTCAACGGACGTGGCGAGGGCATGATGTTTGCGGACGTGACAGAGGTCGAGCGTGCCTACGCGGCCAAAGAGGTTGAACTCGCCACCAAGATCAAGGTTCGTGTTGAAGAGTCCGCCCTCGATCGTGAAACTGGCGCAGCCCAGGCCAAACTCGTTCGCTACGAGACCACCGTGGGAAGGGCCTTGCTATCCCGTATCCTTCCCGAGGGCCTGCCTTTCTCGCACATGAACAAGGCGCTCAAGAAGAAAGAGATCTCACGCCTGATCAATGCCTCGTTCCGTCGCTGCGGTCTCAGGGCAACGGTGATCCTGGCCGACAAATTGCTGCAGTCGGGCTTTGCATTGGCCACCCGCGCAGGCATCTCGATCTGCGTGGACGACATGCTTGTTCCTGCGCAGAAGACCGACATCCTCTCGAAGGCCGAGTCAGAGGTCAAAGAGATTGAGCAGCAATACGCCTCGGGTCTTGTCACGGCAGGTGAGCGCTACAACAAGGTCGTTGACATCTGGGGCCGTGCAGGCGACCAGGTCGGCAAGGCCATGATGGATCAACTCGCCGGTGAGGTCGTGAAGGATCGCAAGGGGGCCGATGTCCGCCAAGAGTCTTTCAACTCCATCTACATGATGGCCGACTCGGGTGCCCGAGGTTCTGCAGCCCAGATTCGCCAGTTGGCGGGTATGCGCGGCCTGATGGCCAAGCCCGATGGCTCCATCATCGAGACGCCCATCACGGCCAACTTCCGCGAGGGCCTCAACGTTCTCCAGTACTTTATTTCTACACATGGTGCTCGCAAAGGCCTGGCCGACACAGCACTGAAAACCGCCAACTCGGGCTACCTCACTCGGCGCCTTGTGGATGTCACCCAAGACCTCGTGGTCATCGAGGACGACTGCGGAACCGACAATGGCATCACCATGAAGGCCCTGGTCGAGGGCGGCGAGGTCATCGAGGCCCTTCGGGACCGGGTGCTGGGCCGCGTCACCGCCAGCGAGGTCGTCCACCCCGAGACCCAGGAGACCCTGGTCGAATTGGGTGTCGTCCTCGATGAGGATGCAGTCGATGCCATCGAGCGGCTCGGAATTGACGAGGTTCGCGTGCGCACCCCATTGACTTGCGGCACGCGCTTTGGACTCTGTGCCAAATGCTATGGTCGCGACCTTGGCCGCGGCCACCTGGTCAACGTCGGCGAAGCTGTGGGCGTGATTGCCGCCCAATCGATCGGCGAGCCCGGAACCCAGCTGACCATGCGCACCTTCCACATTGGTGGTGCTGCGTCGCGAACCGCCGCTCAGTCAAGCATTGAGGTAAAGTCCAACGGCACCGTGCGCTTTACATCGACCATGCGTTACATCACCAACACCAAGGGGGAGCCTGTCGTGATCTCTCGTTCCGGTGAGGTCATGATTGCAGATGACAATGGCCGTGAGCGCGAGCGCCACAAGGTGCCTTATGGCGCAACCCTGACCTTCGTTGACGGCGCAGCGGCAAAGGCCGGCACGATCCTCGCAACCTGGGACCCACTGACTCGACCCATCATCACCGAGTACGCGGGCAAGATCCGATTCGAGAATGTCGAAGAGGGCGTTACTGTCGCCAAGCAAATTGATGATGTCACTGGGCTCTCGACCCTGGTGGTCATCGATGCCAAGCGACGCAGTGCGGCCAGCAAGGGCGTGCGGCCTCAGGTCCGCCTTATTGATGCCTCGGGTGAAGAGGTCAAGATCGCCGGAACCGATCACTCGGTCAACATCAGTTTCCCAGTGGGCGCCCTCATTACGGTGCGCGATGGTCAAGACGTTGCCGTGGGCGATGTTCTGGCTCGAATTCCTCAGGAGTCGCAGAAGACCCGCGACATCACCGGTGGATTGCCCCGCGTTGCGGAGCTCTTCGAGGCCCGTTCCCCCAAGGATGCGGGCATGCTGGCCGACGTCACCGGAACTGTCTCTTTTGGAAAAGACACCAAGGGCAAGCAGCGTCTGGTCATCACGGACATGGATGGTGTCTCGCAGGAGTTCCTCATTCCGAAAGAGAAGAGTGTTCTGGTCCACGACGGTCAGATCGTCAACAAGGGCGAGATGATCGTCGATGGCCCGGCCGATCCACAGGACATCCTTCGTCTGCTCGGAATTGAAGCCTTGGCCCGCTACATCGTCGATGAAGTGCAGGACGTTTATCGACTTCAGGGTGTGAAGATCAATGACAAGCACATCGAGGTGATTGTTCGTCAGATGCTTCGTCGGGTGCAGGTCACCGATCCGGGCGACACGAAATTCATTCCCGGTGAGCAGGTCGAGCGCTCCGAGTTGCTCGAGGAGAACGACCGCGCACTGGCCGATGGCAAGCGTGCGGCACTCTACGACAACCTGCTCTTGGGAATCACCAAGGCCTCTCTATCCACCGACTCCTTTATCTCGGCGGCCTCCTTCCAGGAGACCACCCGAGTCCTCACCGAGGCGGCCATCATGGGCAAGCAAGACGACCTTCGGGGCCTCAAGGAGAACGTGATTGTCGGTCGACTCATTCCCGCCGGAACTGGATTGGCTTACCACCGGGCCCGCAAGGAGCGCGAGGTGGCCGAAGCCGCCGAGGCCAAAAGCCTCGCCGAACAGGCTGCACTGGAGGCCGAAGCCTTGTTCTCTGGTGGAGCCAGTGGCGACGAGGACGCCACGACCGAGTCAGGAACGGGAGAATCCGCTTGACAGCCTAGGGGAAAAGACCGAGACTCGAGGGCTTTTCCCCATTTTTAAGAATAAAGCGAAGGACCGATTTCATGCCCACCATTAACCAGTTGGTTCGCAAGCCGAGAACCTCTGAGACCATCAAGAGCAAGAGCCCAGCGCTCGAGTCTTGCCCCCAGCGCAGGGGAGTCTGCACACGCGTCTACACCACCACACCGAAGAAGCCGAACTCAGCGCTTCGGAAGGTGGCCAAGGTTCGCCTCACCAATGGCTTCGAGGTCATTAGTTACATCGGTGGCGAAGGCCACAACCTTCAGGAGCACTCGGTGGTTCTGATTCGCGGTGGCCGTGTAAAGGATTTGCCTGGTGTTCGTTATCACATCGTCCGTGGATCTTTGGATCTGCAAGGCGTAAAGGATCGGAAGCAGTCGCGCTCGAAATACGGCGCTAAGCGTCCCAAGAAGTCTTAAGTCGTACAGACCATCGTGCAATGGTGCGCGATGGAGTAAGGGCCTGCGGCCAAGGAATTGGCCAAGCGGGCTGGGTCGAACCCAACTGAATCAATAAAGGAAAGAACATGCCCCGTCGTCGTGAGGTGCCCAAGCGCATCATCCTTGCCGATCCGAAATTCGGCAGCGAAGAAGTCTCCAAGTTTATGAATGTGGTCATGCTTCACGGCAAGAAGGCCGTGGCTGAGCGCATTGTCTACGGCGCGCTCGATCACATCGAGAAGGTTGCCAAAAAGAACCCCATTGAAATCTTTCAGCAGGCATTGAACAACGCCAAACCGATGGTCGAGGTCAAGAGCCGACGGGTGGGTGGCGCCAACTATCAGGTCCCAGTCGAGGTGCGCCCATCGCGTCGTTCCGCACTCGCTATGCGTTGGCTGCGCGAAGCTGCAAAGAAGCGCGGAGAGAAATCAATGAATCTTCGCCTGGCCGGTGAGTTGCTCGAGGCCGCTGAGGGTCGCGGTGGCGCGGTGAAAAAGCGTGACGAAGTCCACCGCATGGCAGAGGCCAACAAAGCCTTCTCCCACTTCCGTTTCTGATTCGAAACCGACCCCTCGGCTTCCAATCACCATTTAGATAGGACGTTTCATGGCCCGAAAAACTCCGATCGACCGCTACCGCAACATTGGTATTAGTGCCCACATTGACGCAGGCAAGACCACCACGACCGAGCGAATTCTTTTCTACACCGGGGTCAATCACAAGATTGGCGAGGTCCACGACGGCGCCGCCACCATGGACTGGATGGAGCAGGAGCAAGAGCGTGGCATCACCATCACCTCTGCGGCGACCACCTGTTTCTGGAAAGGCATGGACTCGAGCCTGCCCGAGCATCGCATCAACATTATCGATACCCCGGGGCACGTCGACTTCACCATCGAAGTCGAGCGGTCCATGCGTGTTCTCGACGGGGCCTGCATGGTCTACTGTGCGGTGGGTGGTGTCCAGCCACAGTCTGAGACCGTCTGGCGGCAAGCCAATAAGTACAAGGTGCCTCGCCTTGCCTTCGTCAACAAGATGGATCGCACCGGCGCGAACTTCTTCAAAGTGGTCGACCAGATGAAGACCCGGCTTCGTGCGAATCCTGTGCCGATTGTGATTCCCATCGGTGCGGAGGAGAACTTCAAGGGGGTCATCGACCTCATCAAGATGAAGGCCATTCTCTGGGACGAGGCCAGCCAAGGCACCAAGTTTGATTATATGGACATCCCCTCCGAATTGGCGGCCACCGCCAAAGAGTGGCGCGAGAAGATGTTGGAGGCCGCGGCCGAGTCGAGCGAGACCCTCATGAATGGCTATCTCGAGAATGGCGACTTGAGCGAGGAGCAGGTTCACGAGGGCATTCGTGCACGCACGATTGCGGGTGAGATCCAGCCCATGCTCTGCGGCACAGCCTTTAAGAACAAGGGCGTCCAGCGGATGCTCGATGCGGTCATCCAATTCCTTCCCAGCCCTGTCGATATTCCCCCCGTATCGGGCACAGACCCCGACGGCGCGCCCGCAAGCCGCAAGGCCGATGACAAAGAGAAGTTCTCCGCCTTGGCTTTCAAACTGATGAGTGACCCCTTTGTTGGTCAGCTCACATTCATTCGTGTTTATTCCGGCGTGCTCAAGTCGGGCGACACCGTTCTGAACCCAATTAAGGGAAAGAAGGAGCGGATTGGTCGACTCTTGCAGATGCACGCAAACAATCGCGAAGAGATTTCCGAGATTCTCGCCGGCGACATCGCCGCCGCGGTCGGCCTCAAAGAGGTCACCACCGGCGAGACCCTCTGCGACCCCGATTCCGAGATCATTCTCGAGCGAATGGAATTTCCGGAGCCGGTGATTTCGCAGGCTGTCGAGCCCAAGACCAAGGCCGACCAGGAGAAGATGGGCATTGCGCTCAACCGCCTGGCCAAGGAAGACCCTTCATTCCGCGTCCGAACCGACGAGGAGTCGGGCCAGACCATCATCTCTGGAATGGGTGAGCTGCACCTCGAAATTATTGTCGATCGAATGAAGCGTGAGTTCGGTGTGGAAGCCACAGTTGGCAAGCCCCAGGTGGCCTATCGAGAGACGATTCGCAAGCCAGTCGAGATCGAGGGCAAGTACGTCAAGCAGTCGGGTGGTAAAGGTCAATATGGCCACGTCTGGCTCAAGCTCGACCCCCAGACCGAGGGCAAGGGCTATGAGTTTGTCGATGCCATTAAGGGCGGTGTTGTGCCCAGGGAATTCATTCCCTCTGTGGACAAAGGCTGCCAAGACACCATGAACGCAGGCGTCCTCGCCGGCTTCCCCGTGGTCGACATCAAGGTCACACTGTTCGACGGCTCCTATCACGATGTGGACTCCTCGCAGATTGCCTTCGAGTTGGCTGCCTCCATGGGTTTCAAAGACGGCATGCGCAAGGCGAACCCAGTCTTGCTCGAGCCCATGATGTCGGTCGAAGTAGAGACACCCGAGGACTATGCGGGCACGGTGATGGGAGATCTCTCCTCACGGCGTGGAATGGTTCAGGGGATGGACGACATGCCCGGCGGGGGAAAAACGATCAAGGCAGAGGTTCCTCTTGCTGAGATGTTTGGTTACTCCACCACTCTGCGGTCTCTGACCCAGGGACGAGCCACCTACACCATGGAGTTTAAGCACTACTCCGAGGCGCCGAAGAACGTGGCCGAAGCGGTGATGTCGAGCCGCACCAAATAGCAGTCCCAGAGAATCACTGATAGAGAAGCACCAATAGACTCACTGAATTAGCAACCGCACGATTAAAGAACATTAGAAGAAAGGATTGAAGGCATGGCCAAGGGCAAGTTTGAGCGTACGAAGCCGCATGTGAATGTTGGGACGATTGGTCATGTGGACCATGGGAAGACGACGTTGACGGCGGCGATTACGACGGTGTTGTCGTCGAAGTTTGGTGGTGAGGCCAAGGGGTACGATCAGATTGATGCGGCGCCTGAGGAGAAGGCGCGTGGCATTACGATCAACACGGCGCATGTGGAGTATGAGACGCAGTCGCGTCACTATGCGCATGTGGACTGTCCGGGGCATGCTGACTATGTGAAGAACATGATCACGGGTGCTGCGCAGATGGATGGAGCGATTTTGGTGTGTTCGGCTGCCGATGGTCCGATGCCGCAGACGCGTGAGCACATTTTGTTGGCCCGTCAGGTGGGTGTGCCTTACATCGTTGTGTTTTTGAACAAGTGCGACATGGTCGACGATGCGGAGTTGTTGGAGCTCGTTGAGATGGAAGTGCGTGAGTTGCTCTCGAAGTATGAATTTCCTGGTGATGACACCCCGATTGTGAAGGGCTCGGCCAAGTTGGCGCTCGAGGGCGACAAGGGGGATCTGGGCGAGGGCGCGATCATGAGGCTGGCCGAGGCGCTTGACTCGTACATTCCGACGCCGGAGCGTGCGATTGATGGTGCGTTTTTGATGCCTATTGAGGATGTGTTTTCGATCTCGGGCCGTGGCACGGTGGTGACTGGCCGTGTGGAGCGTGGGATTGTGAAGGTGGGTGAGGAGATTGAGATTGTGGGGATCAAGCCCACGGTCAAGACGACCTGCACGGGTGTGGAGATGTTTCGCAAGCTGCTCGATCAGGGCCAGGCTGGTGACAACGTGGGTGTGTTGCTGCGTGGTACCAAGCGTGAGGAGGTCGAGCGTGGTCAGGTGCTGGCCAAGCCCGGTTCGATCACACCGCACACCAAGTTTGAGTGTGAGGTTTATGTGCTCTCTAAAGAAGAGGGTGGGCGCCACACGCCGTTTTTCAACAACTACCGCCCGCAGTTTTACTTCCGCACGACCGATGTGACGGGTTCGGTGGAGTTGCCCTCGGGCACGGAGATGGTCATGCCTGGTGACAATGTGAAGATGGTTGTCACCTTGATTGCCCCGATTGCCATGGAGCAGGGCCTGCGCTTTGCCATCCGCGAGGGCGGCAGAACCGTCGGCGCAGGCGTCGTCGCTAAAGTCATCGAGTAAGAAACTCAAGAGTCGATCGGGGGCGGCATGGCCCGCCCGCCCCCTGTTCCCAAGTGTGTGGGCCCGCTCTTTAGACGCTCTTTTTGGAGAAGCAAATGCAGCAAAAGATTCGTATACGACTCAAAGCCTTCGACTACAAGCTCATTGACCAGTCGGCCCTTGAGATCGTCGACACCGCCAAGCGCACCGGCGCGGTGGTTCGGGGCCCTGTTCCCCTCCCCACGCGTTTTCGTCGTTTCGACATCCTGCGCAGCCCGCATGTCAACAAGACTTCGCGTGACCAGTTTGAGCTGCGAACACACCAGCGCCTGATGGACATCGTGGATCCCACCGACAAGACGGTCGACGCCCTCATGAAGCTGGATCTCCCCGCCGGCGTAGACGTCGAGATCAAGCTGCAGTAACCCGCTCGATCTGCTGGGCCCCTCGAAGCCGGGGGCCGCTGGATCTTGTCAAGGCCATCGATTGTTGTATAAAATAGAAGGCTTTCCGGAATTACCGGGAAGTTTTAGAAAAAAGTTTACTTAGCCCTGGCCAATCGTAGCCAGGATCGGAGAAAAAATGAGCCTTGGACTTCTTGGTCGCAAGGTTGGTATGACCCGTATTTTTACGGACGATGGGGACACCATTCCCGTTACCGTCATTGACGTGTCAAACAACCGTGTAACCCAACTCAAGTCGGTTGAGACCGACGGCTACACTGCCGTTCAACTCGCCTACGGTGAAAAACGCGCTTCGCGCGTGACCAAACCCCAAGCGGGTCACTACGCCAAGGCGGGCGTTCAGGCTGGGTCGGTCATGCGCGAGTTTCCGGTCGCCCCCGATGCGATCTCTGGACTGACCGCGGGCCAGGTCCTCAGTGTAGAAATCTTCTCGGCTGGTCAAAAGGTTGATGTCACTGGAACGACCCAGGGCAAGGGGTTCGCGGGAACCATCGCACGACACAACTTCGCCTCCCAGCGTGCCTCGCACGGTAATTCACGGTCACACAATGTCCCGGGATCAATCGGAATGGCCCAGGATCCCGGCCGTGTCTTCCCTGGCAAGAAGATGCCGGGACACGATGGCCAGGCTCGCCGCACGGCGCAAAACCTCGAGGTTGCTCGCGTGGATGTTGCTCGGCAGCTACTTCTTATCAAAGGCGCCGTGCCGGGTTCCAAGGGCGGCCAAGTCATGATCCGTCCCGCGGTTCGCGTGGCACCCAAGGCATAAGGACGGCGCCCCATGGAACTCACTCTATTAAACGATGCCGGCCAAGCCGCCGGTAAAGTGCAGGCCAATGACGTTGTCTTCAATCGTGATTACAACGAGCCATTGATTCATCAAGTGGTGGTGGCTTACCAGGCCAATGCCCGTAGTGGCAACCGCGCCCAGAAGGACCGCAGCGAAGTCAACAAATCCACCAAGAAGCCTTGGCGTCAAAAAGGCACGGGTCGTGCCCGCGTGGGTCGTGCATCCAGCCCGCTATGGCGTGGAGGCGGCAAGGTCTTCCCCAACTCGCCCGAAGAAAACTTCAGCCACAAGCTCAACAAGAAGATGTACCGAGCAGGAGTTCGGTCCATCCTCTCCCAGTTGGCGCGCGAAGGCCGACTTGCGGTTGTCGAGAAGTTTGAGGTCGAGGCCCCAAAGACCAAGCTGGTTGCTGAGAAACTCAAGCAGATGGGAATGGCCTCTGTGCTCCTCGTGACCGACAATGTCGATGAGTCCCTCTACTTGGCCGCCCGCAATCTTCAGAGCATTGCCGTGGTCGAGCCCGAGGCAGCCGACCCCTTGTCACTGGTCTACTTCGACAAGGTCTTGCTGACCCGCGCCGCACTCGCTCGTTTCGAGGAGATGTTCGCATGAATCAAGAGCGACTCATGAAAGTACTGCTCTCGCCCATCGTCTCTGAAAAGAGCACCCAGATTGGTGAGCAGAACAACCAGGTGGCCTTCCGCGTCCTCCAGGATGCTACCAAGCCCGAAATAAAAGCGGCAGTTGAGCTGCTCTTTAAGGTTCAGGTTCAGAGCGTTGCTGTGTTGAACGTCAAGGGCAAACCCATTCGCTACGGCCGCTTCAACGGACGCCGCAGCCATGCGCGAAAGGCCTATGTCAGCTTGGCGGCAGGGCAGGAAATCAACTTTGCTGGGGAGGCCGCGTAATGCCTATCGTTAAGCTCAAGCCCACCTCGGCGGGCCAACGTGCAATGGTCAAGGTGGTTCACCCCCACCTCTACAAGGGCCGCCCTGTTGAATCCCTGACCGAGTCGCAGTCCAAAACTGCAGGCCGCAACAACAATGGCCGCATCACCACGCGTCATCGTGGAGGCGGTCATAAGCAGCACTACCGAATCATCGATTTTCGTCGCACCAAAGATGGCATTCCGGCCAAGGTCGAACGGATTGAGTACGACCCCAACCGCAGCGCCCATATCGCGCTGCTCTGCTATGCCGACGGCGAGCGCCGCTACATCATCGCGCCAAAGGGCATTGAAGTGGGTACCGAGCTGATGAACGGCTCTGAGGCGCCCATTCGACCCGGAAACACCCTGCCGATTCGCAACATTCCGGTCGGATCCACGATTCACTGCATCGAGATGCTCCCAGGAAAAGGGGCCCAGCTTGCCCGTTCGGCCGGTGGCAGCGCACAGCTTTTGGCCCGAGAGGGAAGCTACGCCCAGGTTCGTTTGCGTTCCGGCGAGATTCGTCGGGTGCACATCGAGTGCCGCGCCACCATGGGCGAAGTCAGCAACGGTGAGCACAATCTTCGTCAGTTTGGTAAGGCTGGTGCCATTCGTTGGCGAGGCATTCGCCCCACTGTCCGTGGCGTGGCCATGAACCCGGTGGATCACCCACACGGTGGTGGTGAGGGTCGCACCGGCGAGGCCCGTGAGCCGGTCAGCCCATGGGGCACGCCCACCAAGGGATACAAGACGCGCCGCAACAAGCGCACCAACTCAATGATTGTGACCAGCCGTCACAAGCGCAAATAAGGCTAGAGGAAAGCGACAGACATGGCACGTTCCGCAAAAAAAGGGCCCTTCGTCGATGACCATCTCTTCAAGAAGGTGGAGATCGCGGTGGAGTCCAAAGACAAGCGACCCATCAAGACATGGTCGCGTCGATCGACCATCCTTCCCGAGTTTGTTGGCCTCACCATCGCTGTTCACAATGGCAAGCAGCATGTGCCTGTCTTCGTAAGCGACAACATGGTCGGCCATAAACTCGGCGAATTTGCCCTCACACGTACCTTCAAAGGCCATGCGGCCGACAAGAAGGCCAAGAAGTAAGCCAAGCCGAAGAGACAAGGATCCCAATGGAAACTTCAGCAAAACTCAGAGGAGTCAGGCTCTCGGCCCAGAAGGGACGACTTGTGGCCGACCTCATTCGGGGCAAGCCCGTCGAGCAGGCCCTCAACACGCTGACCTTTACGCCCAAGAAGGCTGCGGGCATCGTCAAGAAGGTTCTGGAGTCGGCAATTGCAAACGCCGAGCACAACGATGGCGCTGACATCGACGAGTTGAAGGTCACTGCCATCACTGTTGAGCGCGGAACCAAGATGCGTCGCTTCTCGGCGCGAGCCAAAGGCCGGGGGGTCCGCATCGAAAAGCCCACCTGTCACATCAGCGTTACCGTCGGAAACTAAGGACCAAGAGAATATGGGTCAGAAAATACATCCCACAGGATTCCGCCTCGTTGTCTCACGAAACTGGGCATCCCGTTGGTACGCCAGTCCACGCGACTACAGCAAGATGCTCAACGAGGACATCCAAGTCCGTGACTTCCTCAAGCGTCGCCTCAAGAGCGCTGCAGTTGGAAGGGTCCTTATTGAGCGCCCTGCCAAGAATGCGAAGATCACCATCTTCAGTGCCCGCCCAGGCGTGGTGATTGGCAAAAAAGGCGAGGACATCGAGGCCCTCAAGACACAACTCTCCAACATGATGGGCGTTCCCGTTCATGTGAATATCGAAGAGATTCGTAAGCCCGAGGTCGATGCGCAGCTCATTGCTGAGTCGATTACGCAGCAGCTCGAGAAGCGCATCATGTTCCGCCGTGCCATGAAGCGCGCGATGCAAAATGCCATGCGACTCGGTGCCCAGGGAATCAAGATCATGAGTTCAGGTCGTCTCAATGGGGCGGAGATCGCCAGGACCGAGTGGTATCGCGAAGGCCGCGTGCCTCTCCATACCCTCCGCGCAGACATTGACTACGGCTTTGCCGAGGCCTCGACCACCTACGGAATCATTGGTGTCAAGGTCTGGGTTTACAAAGGCGACACCCTTGGGCGCGGCGACGCTCCCGTGGCAGAGGCCGCTCCCGTGGCCGAGCCAAAAGAGGAAAAAAAGACGCGTCGAGCGCCTGCCGCAAAGAAACTCAAGGTCGAGGGCGAGTCAGCCGATGCGCCCAAGCCCGCCGTGAAACGTGTGCGAAAGGTTTCTGCGGCCGCTGCCGAGAAGCCCTCCAATTAAAGTATTTAACAGAGGCTAGAAATGCTGCAACCAGCACGTCGCAAGTACCGCAAAGAACAGAAAGGCCGAAATACTGGCCTCGCGACCCGTGGGGCATCGGTTTCATTCGGTGAGTTTGGGCTCAAGGCCACAGCCCGCGGCCGCCTGACTTCCCGCCAGATCGAGGCCGCCCGACGCGCCATGACACGCCACATCAAGCGAGGTGGCCGCATCTGGATTCGTATTTTTCCGGACAAGCCAATTTCTCGAAAGCCGGCCGAGGTTCGCATGGGCAACGGAAAAGGCAACCCCGAGTACTACGTGGCCGAGATACAGCCGGGCAAAGTTCTCTACGAGATGGATGGCGTCGATGAGACCTTGGCGAGAGAGGCCTTTCGGCTTGCGGCCGCCAAACTGCCCTTGTCGACGACCTTTGTCGTTCGTCAGGTGGGCCGATAGGAGCAGAACAAGATGAAATCGTCAGAACTTCGAACCAAGTCCGACACCGAGCTTGGTCAAGAACTCGAGTCGTTGCTGCGCGCGCATTTCAACCTGCGCATGCAGCATGGCACCCAGCAACTCAGCAACACGGCCCAGATGTCGCGCGTTCGCCGTGAGATTGCCAGGGTGAAAACCATTATTCGCCAGAGGAAAGCAGCATGAGCCAACAGCCCTCACTCACTCGTACGCTCGTGGGCCGCGTTGTCAGTGACAAGATGCAGAAAACCGTCACGGTCTTGGTGGAGCGACGCATTCAGCACCCGATGTACGGGAAGTTTATAGGGCGCTCTAAGAAATACCACGCCCACGTCGAGCAGGACGGCATTGGAATGGGGGACACGGTTGAAATCGCCGAGACCCGCCCCATTTCAAAAACCAAGTCATGGACCGTCACCAAGCTGGTGGCCAAGGCGGTGGTGGTCTAGCACCCCGGGCTTGGATGCATTTTTGAGCGAATTGAAAAGAATAGGCTGTTTGTAGGATAAAATCACCGGCTTCGTAGTTTTCTCCCCGCGTTTTTTGAACACGGGCCCAAAACTGGCTGAAAAGCGCCGGCTGGAGTTCGAAGCGGCGCCGAGTTGAATGCAAGCCAAGCGGTTCTGGCATGTGTTCCATTCGAATTAGCAAAGTTGGGAGCAGGACCTTCCGCTGTTGACTCGTTGAATGAAGGAATCAGCATGATTCAGATGCAATCGCGTCTGGACGTCGCCGACAATACCGGCGCCCGTTCAGTAATGTGTATCAAGGTGCTTGGGGGCTCCAAACGCCGCTATGCCGGTGTGGGTGACATCATCAAGGTCTCGATCAAAGACGCCGCCCCACGTGGCCGTGTCAAAAAGGGCGAGATCTACAACGCCGTCGTCGTTCGCACGGCCAAGGGCGTTCGCCGCCCCGATGGCTCGCTCATTCGATTCGACGGCAATGCCGCTGTGCTGCTCAATACAAAACTGGAGCCCATCGGCACTCGAATTTTTGGACCTGTAACCCGCGAACTGCGAACCGAGAGATTCATGAAAATCGTCTCACTCGCACCCGAGGTTCTCTGATTGATTTGCAAAAGGTAGCGAGACAATGAACAAAATCCGAAAGGGCGATGAGGTCATCGTCATTACAGGCCGAGACAAGGGCAAACGGGGTGTTGTCCTTCGTCGCGTCAATGACAGCCACTTGGTTGTCGAGGGCATCAACATTGTGAAGAAGCACCAGCGGCCCAACCCCATGAAGGGACTGCAGGGTGGAATCGTCGACAAGGCCATGCCCATCGACCAGTCGAATGTGGCCATCTTCAATCCCGAGACCCAAAAGGCAGACCGGGTTCAAATCAAGTTGGGCGATGGAGGCGACAAACAACGCGTCTTCGCCTCAAACAAGTCCCCCATTCCAAGCCCAGCGGCATAACCGGCACGTCACTGAAGGATATAAACATGTCACGCATGCAGGAGTTCTACAAGGAAAAGGTGGCCCCGGAGCTCATGGCCAAGTTTGGCTACAAGAGCGCCATGCAGGTCCCCCGCCTAACCAAGATCACGCTCAACATGGGCCTTGGCGAGGCGGTTTCTGAAAAGAAAATTATTGAAAACGCAGTCGGCGATCTCACCAAAATCGCCGGTCAAAAAGCCGTGGTCACCAAGGCGCGGAAAGCCATTGCTGCCTTTAAGATTCGTGAGGCCTATCCGATCGGCTGCATGGTCACCCTACGTGGCACGCGCATGTTCGAGTTCCTCGATCGCTTTGTCACCATTGCTTTGCCACGAGTCCGCGACTTCCGTGGAATATCCGGCAAGGCATTCGATGGCCGAGGCAACTACAACATTGGCGTCAAAGAACAAATCATCTTCCCCGAAATTGAGTACGACAAAGTCGATGCCGTGCGTGGCCTGAATATCAGCGTCACCACCACAGCAAAGACCGATGACGAAGCCAAGGCCCTGCTTGCCGCCTTCCGCTTCCCTTTCAAATCCTAATAGGACTGAGCATGGCAAAACTCTCAATGATCAACCGCGAAAAAAAGCGCATTGCGCTGGTTGAAAAATTCGCGCCCAAGCGCAAGGCCCTTCAGGCCATTATCGACGACCAGTCGAAGACAGAAGAGGAGCGCTACGAGGCTCGCTTGGCAATCCAGAAATTGCCCCGAAACTCAAGCCCCGTCCGTATTCGCAATCGCTGCCAAGTCACGGGACGCCCCCGAGGCACCTTCAAGATGTTTGGCCTGGCGCGCGCAAAGATTCGCGAGGCCGCCTTTCGTGGCGAGGTGCCCGGCCTCACCAAGGCCAGCTGGTAATTCACTGACACAACACCAAAGAGCTAACGTAAAAGGGTCTCAAGCATGAGCATGAACGATCCCATCGCCGACATGTTCACCCGCATTCGCAACGCGCAGCGGGTTGAAAAGCGTTCGGTACATATGCCTTCCTCAAAGATGAAGGTGGCCATTGCAACCCTACTGAAAGACGAGGGTTACATCGATGGCTTCGAAGTCAAACAGCAAGGCGCCAAGTCCGATCTCGAGATCAGCCTGAAGTACCACGCCGGCCGCCCAGTCATCGAGCGGATAGAGCGTGTGTCGCGTCCTGGTCTGAGGGTCTACCGCGGTTGCGGCGCCATCCCCAACGTCATGAACGGATTGGGTGTTGCGATTGTGTCGACTTCTCGTGGACTCATGACCGATCGCAAGGCACGTGCCACCGGCATGGGTGGTGAAGTCATTGGCATCGTTGCGTAAGGAGACACAGACCATGTCACGAATTGCCAAATACCCCGTTCCCCTGCCCTCTGGTGTCGAGGCACAACTCTCTGGCGAAAAGATTGTGATCAAGGGGCCTCTTGGCTCACTGGCACAGCCCTTAACCGGCGAAGTGGCCATTGCGCAGGAATCCGGCGCGTTGACGTTCAAGGTTGCAGATGAGAGTCGCCATGCAAAAGCCATGAGCGGAACACTTCGCGCGCTGGTTGCAAACATGGTCCAAGGCGTCTCAAAGGGGTTTGAGAAGAAGCTCAGCCTGGTGGGCGTGGGCTACAAGGCCGCGGCTCAGGGCAAGACACTCAATCTCTCCCTGGGTTTCTCGCACCCAGTGGATTACGCCCTGCCGGAGGGAATCAAGGCCGAGACGCCTACCCCGACCGAAATCATCATCAAGGGAATCGATAAGCAACGCGTTGGTCAGGTAGCTGCAGAAGTGCGCGCCTTCCGTCCACCCGAGCCCTACAAGGGCAAGGGTGTTCGCTATGTCGATGAGGTTGTGATCATCAAAGAAACCAAGAAGAAGTAATCGAGGGACCCATTGCTATGACAACCGATAAAGCCACATCCAGACTGCGCCGGGCCCGACAGGCCCGCGCAAAAATTCGCGAACTCCGAGTCCTTCGACTCTCGGTTCACCGAACCAATCTGCACATCTACGCGACGATCACCGACAGCACATCGGCCAAGGTCTTGGTCAGTGCCTCCACCCTTGAGGCGGAGGTGCGCTCGGCCCTTGCGGGTCAGACGGGCAAGGGCGGGAATGTTGCCGCTGCTGCGCTGGTGGGCAAGCGGGTGGCCGAGAAGGCAAAGGCCGCAGGAATTTCATCCGTCGCCTTCGACCGCGCCGGCTTCCGTTACCACGGCCGAGTGAAGGCACTGGCCGATGCTGCCCGCGAGGGCGGTCTGCAGTTTTAAGCGAACCAAGCTAAACAGGGAAAAGCTTTATGGCAAAGATGCAAGCAAGAGTAACCACCGAAGACCGCGATGACGGACTGCGGGAAAAGATGATCGCCGTGAACCGTGTGAGCAAGACCGTCAAAGGGGGTCGCATCCTTGGTTTTGCTGCCCTCACGGTGGTGGGCGATGGCGATGGAAGCATCGGCATGGGCAAGGGCAAGTCCCGTGAGGTGCCCGTGGCGGTTCAAAAAGCGATGGATGAAGCCCGTCGACGGTTGGTGCGTGTGCCACTCAAGGGCGGCACCTTTCATCACACCGTCACCGGTAAGCATGGCGCCTCTACAGTGCTCATTTCCCCTGCGGCCAAGGGCACTGGAATCATCGCCGGCGGTCCTATGCGCGCCATCTTTGAGGTCATGGGCGTCACCGATGTCGTGGCCAAAAGTATTGGCTCGACCAACCCCTACAACATGGTGCGGGCGACCATCAATGGTCTCAAGCGCATGCAGACACCCAGCGAAGTGGCCAACAAGCGCGGCCTCTCCGTTGAACAGATCCTGAGTTAAGGAGTATCAAGTGGCCAAATCCACCATTACTGTCAAGCTCATCAAGAGCCCTGTGGGTACGCGCTCCGATCACCGTGCAACGGTCCTCGGCTTGGGGCTGAAGAAGATTCGCCAGACCCGGGTTCTTGAGGACACGCCAGCCGTCCGCGGCATGGTCAACAAGGTTTCCTACATGGTTCAAATCGTGGAAGGTCAGTCATGAAAGAGTCAATGCGTCTCAACACCATTGCGCCGGCCGAGGGTGCGAAGCACGCGAAGAAGAGGGTGGGCCGCGGTATCGGTTCCGGCCTCGGCAAGACAGCGGGTCGCGGCCACAAGGGTCAGAAGTCTCGCTCTGGCGGTTTCCACAAGGTGGGCTTCGAGGGGGGGCAGATGCCGATGCATCGGCGCCTGCCCAAGCGCGGATTTACCGCGCCGTTTGGCCGCTTCACCGAAGAGGTCCGACTCTCCGAGATCAACCGTCTGCCGATTGATGAAATCGATCTGCTCGCACTCAAGCAAGCCGGGGTGATTTCGGAATTGGCGCGTCATGCAAAGGTCATCCTCTCTGGCAGTATTGGCCGCAAGGTCAGCCTCAAGGGCCTGGGCGTGACGGCCGGAGCGAAGGCTGCAATCGAAAAGGCAGGCGGCACGGTCGTCCTGCCCATCCCGGTCGAAAAGGTTCGCAAACTACCTCCCAAGAACAAGGCCGCCTAAAGGGGCATTGGGACTTCCTCCGCCCCTCATCCACGTAATCAAAACGCCCAACCATGCTGCCCAAAGTCGATAAATTCGCCGACCTTCGCAAGCGCCTGATTTTTCTGGTGCTGGCCCTGGTCGTCTATCGACTGGGTGCACACATTCCCGTGCCGGGCATCGACCCCCAGGAGTTGGCCAAACTATTTCAGTCCCAGGCGGGGGGCATTCTGGGCCTCTTCAATATGTTCTCGGGCGGAGCGCTCTCCCGCTTCACTATTTTCGCGCTGGGCATCATGCCCTACATCTCTGCCTCGATCATCATGCAACTCATGAGTGTGGTCTCACCCACCCTCGAGGCTCTGAAGAAGGAGGGCGAAGCGGGTCGCCGAAAGATCACTCAGTACACCCGCTACGGCACAGTTGTGCTGGCCATTGTCCAGGCCATTGGCATCTCCGTGGCGATTGAGAGCCAGCCTGGGCTTGTGATTGATCCGAGCATGATGTTCCGGTTCACCACGGTCGTCTCACTGGTTACTGGAACCATGTTCCTGATGTGGTTGGGCGAGCAAATCACCGAGCGCGGCCTCGGCAATGGCATCTCGATCATCATTTTCGCCGGCATTGTCGCCGGACTACCAGGAGCGCTGGCGGGACTGTTTGAACTGGTTCGCACGGGGTCCATGAGCGCTTTGATCATGCTCTTTATTCTGGTGTTGGTGGTTGCCGTGACAGCATTTGTGGTGTTCGTTGAGCGTGGACAGCGCCGTATTTTGGTGAACTATGCCAAGCGCCAGGTGGGCAATAAGATCTATCAGGGCCAAACCTCGCATCTGCCACTGAAGCTCAATATGGCCGGCGTCATTCCCCCCATCTTCGCGTCGAGCATCATCCTGTTCCCGGCCACCCTTACCTCGTGGTTCAGTGGCGGGCCCGAGGGCAACATGCGCTGGCTCTCAGACATGGCCGCCTCACTTTCACCCGGGCAACCCCTTTATATCGCGCTTTACGCGAGTGCGATCGTCTTCTTCTGTTTCTTCTACACGGCCCTTGTATTCAACAGCAAGGACACGGCTGACAATCTAAAGAAGAGTGGCGCGCTCATCCCAGGAATTCGTCCCGGAGATCAGACGGCTCGCTACATCGACAAGATTCTTATGCGTCTGACTCTAGTGGGGGCCATCTACATCACCTTGGTCTGTCTTCTCCCGGAATTCCTTGTTCTGCAATACAACGTGCCTTTCTACTTTGGTGGTACGTCTCTGTTGATTATTGTGGTGGTCACGATGGACTTCATGGCGCAACTGCAGTCCTACGTCATGTCGCAGCAGTACGAGAGTCTCTTGAAAAAGGCCAACTTCAAGGGCGGGATGGCGTCCTGATGGCCAAAGACGATGCGATTCAGATGCAGGGCGAAATTGTGGAGAACCTCCCCAATGCCACCTTTCGCGTCAAGTTGGAAAACGGCCATGTGGTCTTGGGCCACATCTCAGGAAAGATGCGCATGCATTACATCCGCATCCTTCCTGGAGACAAAGTCACTGTGGAGCTCACGCCTTACGACCTCACCAGGGCTCGAATTGTATTTAGGGCGAAGTAAAGAATGCTTAAGTCATTGAACGGAAAGTAAGAGGGTCGATCATGAAAGTACTCGCATCGGTTAGGCGCATCTGCCGCAACTGCAAGATCATTAAACGCCATGGCGTGGTTCGTGTGATTTGCACAGACCCGCGTCACAAGCAGCGGCAAGGTTAAGGAGACCATCGCATGGCACGTATTGCAGGCATCAACATTCCCAGCCACCAACATGCCGAGATTGGCCTCACCGCCATTTTCGGTATCGGACGCCCCCGCGCTCGACTGATCTGCGAAGCAGCGGGCGTATCCCCGTCGAAGAAGGTCAAAGACCTGACCGACGATGAACTCGATCGGCTGCGCTCCGAGGTCGGAAAGTTCACCACCGAGGGCGACCTTCGCCGAGAGGTCTCGATGTCCATCAAGCGTTTGATGGACCTTGGCTGCTACCGCGGCATGCGCCATCGCAAGGGGCTTCCAGTGCGTGGGCAGCGCACCCGCACCAATGCACGGACTCGCAAAGGCCCTCGCAAGGGCAGCATTACACTGAAGAAATAAGGCTAGGAGCAAGACATGGCAAAAGCTGGATCCGCATCTGGGCAGCGCACTCGTAAGAAGGTTCGCAAGAACGTAACCGACGCGGTTGCGCATATTCATGCCTCCTTCAACAACACCATCATCACCATCACCGATCGTCAGGGGAACACCCTCTCCTGGGCGACTTCTGGTGGTGCGGGCTTCAAGGGCAGTCGCAAGAGCACCCCGTTTGCCGCCCAGGTGGCTGCAGAGGCCGCGGGTCGAGTTGCCCTCGAGTGTGGAGTGAAGAATATCGAGGTCCGCATCAAGGGCCCCGGCCCGGGTCGCGAGTCCACCGTGCGCGCCCTCAATTCATTGGGAATCCGCGTGACTCAAATCTCCGATGTAACGCCGGTCCCTCACAACGGCTGCCGTCCGCCGAAGCGTCGTCGAATCTAAGTTTTAAGGGTGGCGAGCCCGCATGGGTTCGCCTTGTTTAAGTCCACCGTTCGGAATGCTCCGAACACTTCGTCCCCTGAAAAAGGGACGGCTTTCGAAAAGGAATCGAAGTGGCACGTTATGTTGGTCCTCGTTGTAAGTTATCGCGCCGGGAAGGCACCGATCTCGGCTTAAAGAGTGCACGTCGCTCGCTTGAGTCCAAGTGTAAGCAAGACAGCAAACCCGGTCAGCACGGACGCACCTCGGGTGCACGTACCTCTGACTACGGCAAGCAGCTTCGCGAGAAGCAAAAGGTCAAGCGCATCTATGGAATGCTTGAACGCCAATTTCGCCGTTACTTTGCTCTGGCATCGAAGAGAAAAGGAAACACCGGTGAGAGCCTTCTCAAACTGCTAGAGTCTCGTCTCGACAACGTGGTCTTCCGCATGGGGTTTGGCTCCACCCGTTCCGAGGCCCGCCAACTCGTCAGTCACCGGGCCATTCTCCTCAACGGAAAGCCCTGCAACATTCCATCGGCACAAGTGATGCCCAATGATGTCGTCTCGATCGTGGAGAAATCCCGCGGCCAGGCACGCATCATTGCTTCACTCGAACTGGCCGAGCAAAACGGCTTTCCGGGATGGATCACCGTAGACCCGAAAAAGATGGAGGGTGTTTTTAAACAGACACCCGATCGCTCCGACCTGTCGGCAGAGATCAACGAGAGCCTCATTGTTGAGCTCTATTCCCGCTAATTGAATCGATCGATAGAGAAGGAACGACATGCTGAATGCATTTCTGAAGCCCCGCATCATTGAGGTCGAACCCACAGGCACCAACACGGCAAAGATCGTCATGGAGCCCTTTGAGCGCGGGTTTGGCCATACGCTTGGCAACGCGCTTCGTCGTGTTTTGCTCTCGTCTATGGAGGGCTACGCGCCCACCGAGGTCCAAATTACTGGGGTTGTCCATGAGTACTCCACCATCGAGGGGATGGAAGAGGATGTTGTCGATCTCCTTCTTAATCTCAAGGGCGTGGTCTTTCGTCTTGAGGGCCGTGGCGATGTCTTGCTGTCCCTCCGAAAGCAAGGCCCAGGTGTTGTCACTGCGGCAGATTTCGATCTGCCCCACGACGTCACCATCCTCAATCCCGAGCATGTGATTGCGCGCCTCTCCGATGACGTTCGACTCGAACTACAGGCCCGCGTTGAGAAGGGTCGCGGGTATGTACCCGGGACGCTTCGCAACGTCGGTGATGAGACAAACCGTTCGATTGGCCGCATCGTTCTCGATGCATCCTTTTCCCCGGTTCGTCGAGTGAGTTATGCCGTTGAGAGCGCACGGGTTGAGCAGAGAACCGATCTCGATCGCCTCGTCCTCGAGGTCGAGACCAGTGGCGTGCTCGAGCCAGAGGATGCGGTTCGTCAATCGGCACGGATTCTGGTTGAGCAACTCTCTGTTTTCGCGGCACTCGAGGGCGGAGAGCCCATTGCAGAGGCCGCTCGCTCGGCGCAGGTCGACCCCATGCTCATGCGCCCGGTGGACGACTTGGAGTTGACGGTGCGCTCTGCGAACTGCTTGAAGGCCGAGAGTATCTATTACATTGGCGATCTGATTCAGCGCACAGAAAACGAATTACTCAAAACGCCGAACCTGGGCCGCAAGTCACTCAACGAGATCAAAGAGGTTCTTGCCTCTCGTGGCCTCACGTTGGGAATGAAACTCGAGAACTGGCCACCGGCCGGTCTTGACCGCTAATACAGAAGGAGAACCGCGATGCGTCACCGTCATGGATTGCGCAAGCTCAACCGAACCTCGAGTCACCGTTCGGCCATGTTCCGAAACATGGCCAATGCCTTGCTTCGTCATGAAGCCATTCGTACAACCCTTCCGAAGGCCAAGGAGCTCAGGAAAGTGGTTGAGCCATTGATCACCATCGGGAAGTCGCCCACCCTGGCCAACAAGCGCCTTGCATTCAATCGCCTGCGGGATCGGGACATGGTGATCAAGCTTTTTGACGAGATCGGCCCGCGTTATGCGAGCCGTCCAGGCGGCTATTGCCGAATTCTGAAATGGGGCTTCCGCCAGGGTGACAACGCGCCCATGGCACTCATGGAGCTGGTCGATCGTCCCGAGGTGGCCGACCCGACCGAGGCAAACTAACACCCGAATCGACTGCGGGCGCCCGGGCCAGACCGGGTGACCGCCTCCCGGGTGACCGCCGCGTCCGTCTGCCCGCTCGCGTCTTACAACGCCCGGCCTATCGGTTCTCTTTGAGCCACTGCGCGACCGCCAACGCAGCGTAAGTCAGTACCCCGTCTGCGCCCGCCCGCTTAAAACAGAGCAGGGCTTCAAGCATGGCTGCTTCCCCATCGAGCCAACCGTTTTTGCTCGCCGCTTGAATCATCGCGTATTCACCGCTCACTTGGTAAGCGAAGGTGGGCATCCCGAACTCTGATTTCACCCGCCAGACAATATCGAGATAGGGCAACCCCGGTTTAACCATCACCATGTCGGCCCCCTCTTGGATGTCGAGTCCGACCTCTCTTAGCGCCTCTGCGCCGTTGGCCGGGTCCATCTGGTAAGTTTTTTTGTTCGAGCGTCCGAGGTTGGCCGCCGAGCCGACGGCCTCTCGAAAGGGACCGTAGTAGCAGGAGGCGTACTTTGCTGCGTAGGCCATGATCCGGGTGTGGATGAAGCCTGCCGACTCCAGCGCGTCTCGGATGGCCCCAATTCGGCCGTCCATCATGTCGGAGGGCGCAACGACATCAGACCCGGCCTGTGCGTGCATGAGCGCCTGCTTGACCAAGACCTCGGTGGTCTCGTCGTTGAGAAGGCGGCCCTGCGAATCAACAAGACCGTCCTGCCCATGGCTCGTATAGGGGTCGAGTGCGATGTCAGTCATCACCCCCAAATCTGGGTACGCCTTTTTTACTGCAGCCACTGCCCGCGGAACCAGGCCATTGGGGTTGAAGGCTTCCTCCCCCCCGGCGCTCTTGAACGCGCCGTCCACCACGGGGAAGATTGCAATCAGGGGAATGCCGAGGCCGTGGGCCTCACGGGCCGTCTTGATCAACTCATCGATGCTCATGCGCTCCACACCTGGCATTGAGACGACCGCCTCGCGCCGTCCAGTCCCCTCGAGAACGAACAGCGGATAGATCAGGTCCTGCACCTGGAGCCGATTCTCCGCGACGAGGTCGCGCGACCAGCCGTCTCGGCGTTGGCGGCGAAGCCGAGTGCGGGGGAATGGGGGAGGTAAGCGTGTTGACATAGGGGACACTCTAGATCGTGGGGCCGGACACATGGGGGTCCGATGGGATTTGCGCAAGGCCGGGCCGACTCAGTCCAAGCCAAGCGGCCATCACGTCCAAGACTTGCTCCTTGCCGGTTCGCTTGAGGCCGGAGAAGCAGGAGTGACTCCACTGGATCTGCGGCGAGCGACTTGGATGGGCATCCAGAAAAGCGGCAACCTTCGACATGGCTCTATTTTGCTCCTGCCGGTTGAGCTTGTCGGCCTTGGTGAGAAGCACATGAATGGGCAGCCCCCGGGGGGCAAACCAGGCGAGCATCTGCTGATCCAGCGGACCGAGTGCGTGACGAATGTCGGTCACCAGAATCAGGCCAGCCAGGTTTCGGCGCTCGCCCAGATACTTGCTGAGCTCTGTCTTCCATAGACGCTGTGTGGTCGCATCCACAGCGGCATAACCATATCCAGGCAGGTCGACGAGTCGTCCGACCTCGCCTTCGGGGTCGGTGAGCGCAAACAAATTGATCAATCGAGTCCGGCCGGGGGTCTTGCTCGCGAAGGCGAGTCGGCGGCGGTTGACCAGCACATTGAGTGCGGTGGACTTACCCGCATTGCTGCGCCCCGCGAAGGCGATTTCGGGCACCTCCGGAGCGGGCAATTCCCTGAATCGGGCGGCGCTCTGTAGGAACTGAATCTCAGCGAGAAGCCGGTCGAGCGAACGGGAGGGATTTAAAGCAGTCGAAGGGGGGATCATTTAAAATCTAGGGTTCTACCCTAATGATTACTCTCCACGGAGTTTGACATGCCCGTCTCTTTTCATCGCCCCCTTTCGCGTGCTTTGGTTTTGCTCGGCTGCATCGGCAGCGCTACGTCGTGGGCTGCAACCCCGGCGGCAGTGCCCAAAGCAGATATTGCCAAGGGCCAGGCAGTGGCTGCTCAGGTCTGTGCCGCATGCCATGCCGCCGATGGCAACAGCGCAGCGCCAATGAACCCCATTCTTGCGAGTCAGCATGCCGCCTACTTGGAGAAGCAACTTCTCAATTTTCGCGTCAAGCCCGGTGCCAATAAGGCCGAGCGTGAAAACGCAATCATGGCCGGATTTGCCGCCACCCTGACCCCTGAGGACATTCGCAACGTTTCGGCTTTTTATGCCGCGCAGGCAATCAAGCCAGCCTTTGCTCAAAATAAAGAGGTCGTGGCGCTCGGTCAAAGCATCTATCGTGGTGGCATGCCCTCAAAGGGCATTCCGGCCTGCGTTGGTTGCCATGCTCCAAATGGCGCCGGGATTCCTGCGGAGTATCCCCGTCTCTCGGGCCAGCACGCCGATTACACCAAGGCTCAACTTGTGGCCTTTCGCGCCAAGCAACGAGCCAATAGCAAACAGATGATGACCATCTCTGCCTTGCTGTCGGACCAAGAAATCGAGGCCCTTTCTGTCTACATCGCTGGACTCCGCTAAGCCAATACCCGGTCAGTCCAGCACCGCCTCGGAAAACTTCTCCGAGGGACGCTCGAGCACAGGAGGGCTCGAACTCGCGGTCGGTGCGGCATGGCTGCGGGAGGTGGTCGAACTCCTGAGCTCCATGCGATTTGCGATCTCGGCCTTGTCGATCGTCTGTATCGCGAGCGCGATCGGAACCATCGTCAGCCAGAACGCCGCGCCGATCAATTACGTCAATCAATTCGGGGCCTTCTGGGCCGAGGTCTTCTCCAGATTCGACCTCTTTCGGGTCTATAACGCGCCTTGGTTTCTGCTGGTGATGGTGCTCATGCTCGTCTCCACCAGTCTCTGCGTGGTTCGCAATACCCCCAAAATGCTCAGAGAGGCCCGCGCATGGCGGGAGAACGTTCGTGAGAGCGCCTTCTCAGCATTTCGTTACCGGGCGGCGCAAGAGGGACTGCTTCCCGAGGACTCGAACGCCACCATCGATCGCCTAGAGGCTGCCCTGCGTGCGAAGAGTTTCCAGGTCCGTCGACTGAACCCTGCGGCGGCACAATCGGCAACCCCATCGGGAAACCTATCGGCTCCGGTTCTGGTCGCGAAAAAAGGCGGGATGGGCCGCCTTGGCTATATCGCTGCCCACCTCTCTATTGTGATTGTCTGCCTCGGGGGCCTTCTCGATAGCGAGATTCCAACGCGGGTGATGGCTTGGTACTGGGACAAGTCCCCAGTCCAACTCAGTGGCCTAACCCATGACACCATCCCAGCCAGCGGCAAGCTCCCGCAGAGCACCCCAAGCTTTCGAGCCAATCTTTTGATCCCCGAGGGTGAGCGCTCCGACCTGGCGGTTCTAAGCCAGCCAACAGGCGCATTCCTTCTCGATCTTCCATTTGAGCTCGAGCTCAAGCAGTTTCGAATTGAGTACTACAACACCGGAATGCCCAAGCTCTTTGCTAGCGATGTGGTGCTGCGTGACAAGGAATCCGGGGAGACTCGCACCGCCACTATCGAAGTGAACAAGCCCCTTATTCATGATGGCATTGCGATTTACCAATCCAGTTTCGATGATGGCGGTTCTGCTTTAAAACTCCAGGCCCATCCAATCGTGGGACCCACGCGCAAGCCATTGGAGATCGACTTGAATGTTGGTCAGTCCGTTCCGCTGCGAAGTGCACAACAGACGCTTGCGCTGGAGATCAGTGGCTTTAAGGCCATTAATGTCGAGAGCATTGGCGAGGGCGAGCCAATCAACGAAGTATTCAAGGACCATGTCGCCTCCGTACTCTCTCCAGCGGTTAATCGCGAGAAGACCAAACTCTTGCAAAACGTTGGGGCAAGCTTCAATTACAAACTTCGGGACGAGGCCGGTCAGGCCAAGGAGTTTCACAGCTACATGCTGCCCATCGAACTCGAGGGGAGCAAAGTATTTCTTACCGGCGTGCGCGCCTCTCCCGATGAGCAGTTTCGATATTTGCGTATCCCTGCCGACGACAAGGAATCCCTCGATGAGTTTCTCAGGATTCGGGCGGCAATGAATGACCCCGAACTGCGCCGACAGGCGTCTGCCTCATTCGCTCGAGCGGCCGCGCCCGAGCCCATGCGCCCTGCGTTGGCCGCCAGCGCGCAGCGGGCCTTGGACTCCGTGGCCGAGGGTGGCCTCAACAACCTCGCCACTGTCTTGGAGCGATCCATCCCAGAAGCAGAGCGAGAGCGAGCGGCCGATGTCGTGGTCCGAATGCTCAGCGGCGCCTTCTGGGAGACTTGGCAATTGGCTCGCCAGCGAGATGGACTGCCGCGCCTGGTCTCAACAGAGGACCGACAGGCCTTTGCCCAGCGTGCCCTCACGGCCTACAGCGACGCCCTTCTCCTCGAGGCTCCCTTGCTGGTGACCATGCGGGACTTCACCGAGGTCAAGGCCTCGGTCTTTCAAGTCACCCGTTCACCTGGACAGGCCACGGTCTATCTGGGATCTCTGTTGCTCGTTTTGGGAATTTTCGGGATGCTCTATGTTCAGGAGCGCCGAGTCTGGGTCTGGGCATCTGATGCGCAATCGGCAGGGGGTGGCGTGCGACTGCGAATGGCAGCTTCAAGCCCCAGAGCCTCCATGGACTTTGATCGGGAATTTAGTGAACTCAAAGGCGTCTTAGAGCAGGCACCTTCCAGGAAACCATCATGAACACCACTGTTTTGTCGAACCCAGCAACTCAGGCATCAGATCCGGCCGCAACCCAGGGAATCGTTGCCGTCGGTGGAGGTCGACTCCGTTGGCCAGACGCCCTCTTCGCCCTCATTCTCTTGGCCGCTGCTGGCTTTGCAACGCACCGTTACAGCCCCTTCATGGATATCTATGAGCAGGTCATCCTCTGGTCCTGCGTGCCGGGCATGGTCTTTTTGGGCTGGTTGTGGCCTGCCTTGCGTTTGTTTTCCGTGGGCACCGCGGCCCTCGCGCTGGTTGGAATCTCCGCCTACGCAGGGGACATTGCCATGGCCGAGAAGAGCTTTCTTTTGAAGTACTTGCTCTCCTCCCAGAGCGCCATTCTCTGGATGTGTGCTCTATTTGCCTTCGCCAGTGTGGCTTACTGGATAGGTCTTCTTTTTCGAGGACCCACGGCCCTCTGGGCCGGAACGAGCCTGACTTGGGCCGCGTCGGTCATGGGCTTTACCGGCCTCTTTGTTCGTTGGTACGAGTCTTATCTGATTTCACCCGATGTTGGGCATATCCCGGTGAGCAACCTCTACGAGGTCTTTATTCTGTTTGCCCTCATCACTGCACTCTTCTATCTCTTCTATGAGAAGCGATACCAGACGCGAAGCCTTGGGGCCTTTGTCTCAATCATCATCGTGGCCGCTGTGGGATTTCTGCTCTGGTACATGGCCACCCGGTCGGCCCACGAAATCCAGCCACTGGTCCCTGCATTGCAATCCTGGTGGATGAAGATTCATGTGCCAGCAAACTTTGTTGGCTATGGAACCTTCTCCATCGCCGCCATGGTGGCCTTTGCATACCTCATTAAAGTGAATGCCGGCACTAGAAACTGGAAGACTCTGGCCCCGCTATTTGTTTTGGGTGTCTTGCTTTGCGCAGAACCACTGGTCTTTCGGCGATCGGGTCTGCCCGACTACTGGGCCATTTACTTCGGCATCTCCGCCGTATTTGTGGGCGGCGTTATTGCGATGCGATCGCGAATCGCCGAGGCACTGCCATCTCTCGAGATCTTAGACGATGTGATGTACCGAGCCATTGCCATTGGCTTTGCCTTTTTCACTGTAGCCACCATCTTGGGCGCGCTTTGGGCCGCAGAAGCCTGGGGCACCTATTGGCAGTGGGACCCCAAGGAGACCTGGGCCCTGATCGTCTGGCTAAACTACGCGGCGTGGCTTCACCTTCGCCTGATGAAGGGCCTAAGAGGGCAGTTCGCCGCCTACTGGTCATTGGTGGGTCTGTTGATCACCGGCTTTGCTTTCCTCGGGGTCAACATGTTTCTTTCCGGCCTACACTCCTACGGACAACTCTAAGACCCCTCGAATGCGTTCGAGCGAGATCACTCCAGAGAGCCTTGTTCTGGAGAGAAGGCGTTCTATGGGGCGGATGGCGGCGGTGGGGACCGTTGGCGCTCTCGCAGGTCTTGGCACTCTGGGCCAAGGGCTGATTGCCCCTGCATTGGCCTCCTCCAAAAGCCAGGGCGCCTCGCAAAAAGCAGAGGCAGACCTCTCTCCCCCCCCTCAAAAGTCCTCGCATGTGCTGATGGATCGCCCCACCGACTGGAGTGATGCAACGACTTACAACAATTTCTATGAGTTTGGGACGCAGAAGTCCGACCCTGTCCGCCACGCGCCGGGGCGCCTCAAGTTGCGACCCTGGACCCTCACTGTTGATGGGCTTGTGGGCAAACCCAAGACCTACTCTGTCGATGACTTATTTCAGCTGGCAACCCTTGAGGAGCGCGTCTATCGCATGCGATGTGTCGAGGGCTGGTCCATGGTCATTCCATGGGCGGGCTACAGCCTCTCCCATCTGATTTCGAGAGCCCAGCCCTTGGGTTCGGCGAAGTATGTTGAGTTCACGACGCTCAACGATGCCCAGATGATGCCGGGACTCTCGTCTCGCGTTTTAGAGTGGCCCTATCGAGAGGGGCTTCGAATGGACGAGGCCATGCATTCGCTAACGCTCCTGACACTGGGCATGTACGGCAAGCCGCTTCCCGCTCAGAATGGCGGCCCGGTCCGCTTTGTGGTGCCTTGGAAGTATGGGTTCAAGAGTGCCAAGTCGATTGTTCGAATTCGACTCACAGAGACCCAGCCGGTCTGCAGCTGGCACCTGTCGGCCCCCCACGAGTATGGGTTCTACTCCAATGTGAACCCATCGGTTGCCCATCGCCGCTGGTCTCAAGCCACTGAGCGTCGCATCGGAGAGGACAGCCTATTTGCAGCAAGAAGGCCCACGCTGCCTTTCAATGGCTATGCTGAAGCGGTGGAGTCCCTCTATCGCGGAATGGACCTGCGGCGAAACTTTTAGTGCGGCAGGCCTTGCGCGATCGCCTGTTTGCAGCAACCCTCTGGTGTTGGGCCGCAGGCCCGCTGGTCGATTGGTCGATTCGGCTGGCCACCGTTGGTTTGGGGACCAACCCACAGGAACTGCTTCTTCGAGCGATGGGACAATGGATCATTGCCCTGCTAATGGTCATTTTGAGTCTGCCGCTGCTGGAGCAATTCTTCGGCTTGGGCCTTTTGCGGCTCAGAAGAATGTTGGGGCTCTGGTGCTTTTCCTACGCAGCACTCCACCTCTTGGCCTTCGCTCAATTTGAGCATGATCTCTTGTTGGCCGCATTCATGCGGGATCTCTTTACTCGGCCGTTCGTAACCATGGGAACCCTGTCGTTCCTCGCCCTGCTGGCCCTTGCGCTTACCTCAAATCGGTGGAGTCAGCTGAAACTTGGTCAGAACTGGAAGCGACTGCATTGGATGGTCTGGCCAGCGGCCTGGTTGGGACTCATCCACTATGCGCTTCATAAGGCGGGAAAGAATGACTTCGAGGCGCCCGCCATGGCCGCCCTCATTCTCTGTCTTATTTGGCTCCTGAGTAGACAGGCGAGAAAGAAGAGACTCGCTCGTCATTGAGCATTGAATCGAGTTGCTCCCGGTGCCGAATGAGCTCCACCGTCTGATCGGGATGCACCACAACCTCCGCTGGACGTGGTCTGCTGTTGTAATTAGAGGCCATTGAGCTGCCATAGGCGCCCGCAGAGGCCAGTGCCAAGAAGTCACCCTCGGCCAAGAGGGGCAAACAGCGGTTTCTCGCCAGCCAGTCACCGCTCTCACAGACCGGGCCCACCAAGTCCCAACACAAGGCCTCGCCCGCCCCTGGTGGGGGCCTCTTTTCAGTAAGAGAAATGACTTCATGCCAGGCCTCATAGAGGCTCGGACGCATTAAATCATTCATCGCTGCATCAACGACTGCAAAGTTCTTTGCTTCCCCAGGCTTGAGAACCTCGACGCGTGTTAGTAAAAGCCCCGCCGCACCTACGATGGCCCGACCGAACTCAAACATCAATAGGGGGCGACTCTTGTTGACTCGGCCTTTTAACCACCCTTCGACACAGGCACCGATTGTGGACATAAACTCCGCCGCACTTGGCGGTGTCTCGTCACGGTAGCGGATACCCAACCCGCCACCCAGATCGATGTGCTCGAGTTCGATGCCGTCTCGCTCTAAGGCATCGACGAACATCAATACCCGTTGCGTGGCTTGAACAAATGGCTCGAGCTGAGTGATCTGGGAGCCAATGTGACAATCCACGCCCACGATTCGGATTCCGGGAAGGCTCCTTGCCTGCCGATAGGCGGCATGGGCATCATCGATGCTCAAGCCGAATTTGTTCTCCTTCAATCCCGTAGAGATATAGGGGTGTGTCTTGGCGTCGATATCGGGGTTGATTCGCATAGAGATTGGCGCAACCCGCCCCAGTGAGGTCGCCACCCGAGAGAGCTGTAACAACTCAGACTGGCTCTCGACATTGATGCAGCCAACGCCCGATTGAACCGCCTGGCCAAGTTCCTGCGCAGACTTGCCCACGCCAGAGAAGACGCAGTCTTCGGGGCGCCCTCCCGCGCGAATGACCCGTTGCAACTCTCCACTCGATACGATATCGAAGCCTGCCCCAAGCTTCACAAGAAGGCTGAGTATCCCCAGGTTTGGGTTGGCTTTAACAGCGAAACAGACTCTGCGTTGGAGCGGGAAGGGGGCGCTTGTTTGAAGCGATTGAAACGACTCAATGATGGCCCGTGAGGAATAGACATAGAGTGGCGTGCCGTGTTCTCTGCAGAGCATGGAGAGTGGCACGCCCTCGCAGCAGAGTTCGCCTCCATCACGAGCAAAAGGCTGCGGCAAGACACTCAGATTCTCGGTGGGCATATCAGCTTGGAGGATCAGAGGTTAGGGCAGCGGCTTTGGACTGGGCTGCTCAGGACCCGGGTCTGGAAATTGCGGACTGGGCAATACCAAGGGGCCCTTCTGACCGCATCCGAGCAATGGCATCGGCCCAAGACCAATCAGGCACACAAGGGCGAAGGTCTTCCAGCTTTTAGCGTTTGCCAGACGCGTGAAGCCTGTACGCTTGCGATGATTTGTTTGCATGGAAAAGAGTATGACCGAAACCGACTATCTCGAGAAAATCGAAAGCGCGTTTGCGTGGATTGAAGATCGTGTGGACGCTTGGAACACCGATTTTGATCGGGTTCTTGAGTGTCATCGGAAAGGCCAAGTTCTCGAGACCGAATTCGAGGATGGCCAAAAGATTATTGTCAATGCGCAGGCGCCTACCCAACAACTATGGCTTGCTTCGATTCATGGGGCCTACCACTTTGTCTGGCGCGATGAGCAATGGCTCGACACCCGTGGACAGGGCGGTTTTGAGGCCATCTACGAAAGCCATGCGAAGGCCTTGGCCAAGTTCTAGAGCGGGCTGGACTTTGCTAGGGCTTGGTGGCCGCGGCTTCGTTGAGCCCTGGGGGGATATCGAGGGTGTCGACCCCCACACCCGGCAGGTTCGCTGAGGTGTAGAACTCATTGCCAAGGCGAACAATTCCGGGAGGCGCCTGCCGTTGTGTAACCGGAACCTTTTTCAGTGCCTCTGACATAAAGGAGATCCAGACGGGGAGTGCCAGGCCGCCACCGGTCTCTCTCTCGCCAAGTGATCTTGGCTGGTCGTAGCCAACCCAGGAGACCGCGGACAATTGAGACTGGTATCCGGCAAACCATGCGTCCTGTGCATCATTGGTGGTGCCTGTTTTTCCTGCAAGGTCTGCGCGACCGAGTGACAAAGCCTTTCTGCCTGTGCCTGAGCGAATGACCTCCTGGAGGAGGTTGTGGATGAGGAACGCGTAGCGCTCATCCATGATTCGGGGTGCATCCCCACGGGCACGGGCAGGCTCGGTCTGGCTAATCAAGCCGCCATGTTCATCAAGAACGCGGTCGATAAAGTAGGGAGTGACGCGAAACCCCCCGTTGGCGATTGCTGCATAGCCCGCTGCCATCTGCATGGGAGTGACCGCCCCGGCCCCAAGGGCAAGGGTTAGGTAGGGGGGGTTCTTGGCCGATTCGAACCCAAACCGACTCAGGTAGCTCTGGCCGTAACGGGGACCAATGGCGCTGAGCAATCGGATCGAGACCATATTCTTCGAGCGAGCCAGCGCCTGTCGCAGGCTAATTGGGCCGTCGTAGACCTCGTCATAGTTGCGGGGCTTCCATTCCACGCCCCCCGTGATGGCGGCGTCAAAACTCACCGGGGCATCGTTGATCATGGAACTGCCCGAATAGCCCCGCTCGAGGGCGGCTGCGTAAATGAATGGCTTGATCGTGGAACCGGGCTGGCGGTAAGCCTGGGTGACGTGATTGAACTTGCTGCGTCGGAAGTCGAACCCCCCAACAAGGGCCCGGACTGCGCCCGTCTCGTTGTGCAGGGCCACGAAGGCCCCCTCAACCAGTGGTGTCTGGGTGATCTCCCACTCACCACTGCTCATCAGGGAGAGCCGGACCACAGCGCCTCTGCGAATCTGCAGACCGTCGGGCGACTTGGGATCGAGCCCCTTGGCCGCAAACTTGAGGCCATCCCCGGAGACTGTGAACTCTCGACCTCTCGGACGCATCACGCGAACCTCATTATTGAGCGTGCTGGTGACGACTGCCGCAAAGAGTCCGTCGCTGTCCGGACGATCGGCCAAAGCGTCCTCTACAGCATCCTCCAAATCTTCCGCAGAGCCACCGCTGGGCAGCTCAACCCGTGCCTCAGGTCCTCGCCAGCCTTGACGGCGATCGAAGTCAATGAGTGCTGTGCGCAGAGCCAGGTGGGCCGCTCGTTGCTCGTCGGCACGAATGGTGGTGAAGACGGTGAGGCCCCGGTTGTAGGCGTCCTCTTGGAATTGACTGTAGAGCTGTTGGCGCACCATCTCTGCAAGGTAGGCGGCATTGATTGCATAGTCATCGCTTCGCCCAACCACTCGGAGTTGTTCCTTCAATGCCGTCACGAACTGGCCATTGCTGATCATTTCGAGCTTGACCATTCGGCCCAGGATGTACTCCTGGCGTGCCTTGGCACGTCGAGGATTGACCACGGGGTTGAAGGCCGAAGGCGCCTTAGGCAGGCCGGCAAGCATTGCGGACTCCGCAATCGTCAGCTTCTGGATGGGCTTGCCAAAATAAATCTGTGCGGCGGAGGCAAACCCATAGGCACGGCGGCCGAGGTAGATTTGGTTGATATAGAGCTCGAGAATTTGCTGCTTGGTGAGCTTGCGCTCGATGTCCAAAGCGAGCAGCACTTCGAAGATTTTTCGCAGAAACGTCTTGTCCGATGAGAGGTAGAAGTTTCGCGCCACCTGCATGGTGATGGTGCTGCCCCCTTGCGCCTTGCGGACCGAGGCGAGGTTTGCGCCGGCCGAGCGAAGAATGCCCATCATGTCGATGCCGCTGTGCTCGAAGAACCGATCGTCCTCTGCGGCCAGGATGGCATTGATTAGGGATTTGGGAACTTCGTTATAGCGGACGACACTGCGTCGCTCCTCACCGAACTCACCGATGAGCACCCCGTCGGCAGTCATCACTCGCAGGGGAAGCTTGGGTCGGTAATCGGAGAGCGCCAGAACCTCGGGGAGTCGCGGGCTGGCCAGTGAAACAACCAGTGCTGCCAGGGCGATGAGCGATACAAGCCCAAAGGAGGCTGTGAGAAGTATTTTGATCAGCAAGCGCATGAAACCTAAGTGTATCGCCTGATAGACTCAAGCCATGTCCTCGCAAGCAATGAAAAATATTGTCTTCATTGGGCTGATGGGCGCGGGCAAGACCACGATTGGCAAGCGGCTCGCCGCCCGCGTGGGTCGCCCTCTTGTCGACACCGATCACGAGATCGAGGCCCGCTCGGGCACCACCATCCCAGTCATTTTCGAAGTGGAGGGGGAGGAGGGGTTTCGCAGGCGAGAGTCCAAGGTGATTGCCGATGTGATGTCCGTCTCAGGTCGAGTGGTCACGACTGGCGGAGGCGCGCCCATGGACCCGGCCAATCGTGAGCAGCTCTCAAAGGGCTACGTGGTCTATCTCGAGGCTGAACCGAGGCTTCTTTGGACTCGGTTGCGCTCGGACCAGTCCAGGCCGCTACTGATGCAATCATCGGATCCGCGCGCGAAGGTCGACGAACTCTATGCGCTCAGAGATCCGGTCTACCGTGCCATGGCCGATTGTGTCGTGTCGAGCACCAGAGGTTCGCTTGGACAGGTGGTGACCGCTGTGGAGGAGCAACTCGTTCGGGCGGGATTGATCCCCGCTCAGGCCACTGACTCCGCCAACCCCACACGCTGATTGGGCACAATACGACCTATGAAGACGCCCCGCTCGTTCCCCCCGACCGACGCCAGTCAGTCGGGGCCTCGAATTCACGCCACCGTTGAGGTTGGACTGAGCGACGGTCGTGGTTATCCGATATCGATTGGGGAGGGCCTGCTTGATCTGCCCAGTGTGTGGAGCGCTTGCATCGATTCTCGGCAGGTGGTGGTGGTCACCAACACTACGGTTGCCCACCTCTACCTGGCCTCGGTGGTCAGCGCGCTCAAGGCCTTGGCCAAGGAGGTCATTGAGGTGGTCTTGCCCGACGGTGAAGCCTTCAAGGACATGGCCCATCTCGGGACCATTTTGGATTCAATGATGCAGGCCCAGGTGGATCGCTCTAGCACTGTCCTTGCGCTGGGAGGAGGTGTCGTGGGCGACATGGCGGGCTTTGCCGCCTCTTGCTATCAACGGGGGGTGGGTTTTGTTCAGGCCCCAACCACTTTATTGGCCCAGGTCGACTCCTCTGTTGGTGGCAAGACAGGTGTGAATCACCCCCTTGGAAAAAATATGATTGGGGCCTTCTACCAACCCAAGGCGGTGGTGATCGATATGTCGGTCTTATCGAGCCTTCCGGGAAGGGAGTTCAGTGCGGGTCTCGCCGAAATCATTAAGTACGGTGCAAGCCTCGATGAAGGGTTTTTTAACTGGCTCGAAGAATCAATGGACGCCCTTGTGGCCAGAGATCCCGCCAGTCTCGCCTATGCCATTGAAAGGTCCTGCCAACTCAAGGCCATGGTGGTTGCTGAGGATGAACGTGAATCTTCGGGTCGTCGGGCGTTGCTTAATTTCGGCCACACGTTTGGGCACGCCATTGAGGCGGGTCTTGGATTTGGGACTTGGCTTCATGGAGAGGCTGTTGGTTGCGGGATGGTCATGGCCACCCGGCTCTCGCAGGACCTGGGCCAAGTGCAAGCAGACGATGCCTCCCGAGTCCTTGAGTTGGTGAAGCGGGCAGGCCTGCCTACGCAGCCACCGAAGTGGTCCGCCCAGACTTACCTTGATTGGATGCGGCACGACAAGAAGGCGGCCGCGGGGCGTATTCGTTACATCCTGCTCACAGGCATTGGTCAGGCCGAGTTCAGGCCGGTAGACGACGGCGCAGTCAGCGCAAGCCTGCAGGCCATGACGGCTTAGGGCCGCCACCAAATGGCAAGGCGACCTCGCCAGATCGTTTCGGGGCGCACCTATCACCTGGCCCAGCGAGGCCATGCCGACGAGCCCTTCTGCATTGACGCCCAGGACAGAGAGGCTTACATCAACGTCTTTCTGGAGTCGGCCATGGGCAACGGCCTGTGGGTTCATGCTTGGTCGGTGGTGGCTCGAGAAGCCCACTGGCTCGTAACGCCTCAACGCAGCCGCGCGATGGCGGAGACCATTCAGCAAGTTGGACGTCGATATGTGCCTTTATTTAATCGCCGTTGGCGACGTTCGGGCACCCCATGGGAAGGGCGTTACCGAAGCTATTGGATATCTGCGCAAGCGCATGGGTTATCTGCCATGAGATGGTTTGCTTGGCAGCCCGTTCGGGCGGGGCTCTGCGCAGACCCCTTGGATTGGCCTTGGTCCTCGGCAGGGGTCTTGGCGGGGAAACGAGCAGCTCCACCGATGTCGCCGATTCAGACCATTGCCGGTTACTGGTCTCTTGGAAACACCCCGTTTGAGCGGGAGGCTGCATTCGCTCGAATCCTTCAAGAGCCATTGGAGGCGTCCCTGGTCCAGGGAATGGAGAAGGGGCTTGCGAGTGGGTGTCCTCTGCTCACTGAGCTGGACTGGGCTCGCCTGCCACCGGAGGAGAGGAATGCCTGGGCCAGCCGGCCCAGAGGCCGACCCAAGGGGGGAAATGGTATGTCCCCAAATAAACAGGAATCGGGTATCAATTAATTTAAATATGGATCTGACCCTAATTTAAATCTATCTCTAAAGCGACATTAGAGGGAATTTCCTTTGCCAAGCGGAGCATGACTTTGGATAATCCATAGCTCACTTTTGCGTCGGACAAAGAAATGACCCACCCCCACCCCCAAGGCCTCTACGACCCCTCCTACGAACACGACGCCTGCGGTGTCGGATTCGTCGCCCACATCCGCGGACACAAGTCCCACGAAATTGTCGAGCAGGGGCTCCTGATTTTGAAAAACCTCGACCATCGGGGTGCAGTGGGGGCCGACGCATTGATGGGCGATGGGGCGGGGATTCTGATTCAAATTCCCGACGATTACCTGCGGCAAGACATGGCTCGGCAGGGTGTCTTGCTACCGCCCCCCGGCGAGTATGGCGTGGGAATGGTCTTTCTTCCCAAGGAGCATGCCTCTCGCATCGCCTGTGAGAGGGCCCTGGAGCGGGCCGTGGTTGCGGAGGGCCAGGTTGTTCTCGGCTGGCGCGACGTCCCAACCGACTCATCGATGCCAATGTCGCCCCGGGTTCGTGCCAAAGAGCCATTGATCCGGCAACTCTTCATTGGCCGAGGTGCCGATGTGGTTGTGCAGGACGCACTTGAGCGCAAGCTCTACGTCATACGCAAAACCGCCTCAAGCGCGATTCAATCTCTGCGCCTTCAGCATGGCAAGGAATACTACGTGCCATCCATGTCGAGCCGAACCCTGGTTTACAAGGGGCTGTTGCTGGCTGATCAGGTGGGCATCTACTACAAGGACTTGGCGGATCCACGTTGTGTCTCGGCCCTGGCCCTGGTGCATCAACGCTTTTCAACCAATACCTTCCCCGAGTGGCCCCTTGCGCATCCCTATCGAATGGTGGCCCACAACGGGGAGATCAATACGGTCAAGGGGAACTACAACTGGATGCGCGCGCGCGAGGGGGTGATGAACTCACCTGTGCTCGGCGCCGATCTGCAGAAACTCTACCCAATTAGTTTTCCTGGCCAGTCCGACACCGCCACCTTCGACAACTGCTTAGAGCTTCTTGTCGCGGCCGGTTACCCCCTGGCCCACGCCGTGATGATGATGATCCCCGAACCGTGGGAGCAGCACACCACCATGGATGAAGGTCGGCGGGCCTTCTACGAGTACCACGCCGCGATGATGGAACCATGGGATGGCCCCGCATCCATTGTCTTCACCGATGGCCGCCAGATTGGGGCCACCCTCGATCGAAATGGTCTGCGCCCTTCGCGTTACTGCATTACAGATGACGATCTTGTGGTGATGGCATCCGAGTCGGGTGTGCTGCCAATCCCCGAGAGCAAGATTGTTCGGAAGTGGCGTCTCCAGCCAGGAAAAATGTTTCTCATCGATCTTGAGCAGGGTCGAATGATTCACGACGAGGAACTCAAAGCCTCGCTCTCCAAGATTCGACCGTATAAGCAATGGATTGACAATGTGCGCGTTGAGCTCAATGGGCTTGACCCAATGGCCGAGAATCGGCCAAGCCCCAATGCTCTGGCGCTGCTGGACCGTCAGCAGGCGTTTGGCTATACCCAGGAAGACCTCAAATTTCTGCTGGCCCCCATGGCACAGGCAGGAGAGGAGGCTGTGGGCTCCATGGGCAACGACTCGCCCCTGGCGGTTTTATCCGATCGCAACAAGCCGCTGTTCAACTACTTCAAGCAACTCTTCGCCCAAGTCACAAACCCGCCCATTGATCCGATTCGTGAAGCCATTGTGATGTCCTTGAATTCGTTCATTGGGCCCAAGCCAAATCTCCTGGACATCAACCAGGTCAACCCACCGCTGCGCCTTGAGGTCGATCAGCCGGTCCTCGACTTTGCAGGAATGCAGCGCTTGCGGGATATCGAGAAGCACACCAGAGGAAAGTTTCGCAGCACGGTGATCGATATCACGTATCCCGTCGACTGGGGCAAGGAAGGTGTTGAGGCAAGGCTCTCCACGCTCTGTGCAGAGGCGGCCGATGCCATTGATTCGGGCGCCAACATCCTGATACTGAGCGACAAAGGAGTCTCGATCGAGCGGGTTGCCATTCCATCCCTCTTGGCACTCTCTGCAGTTCATCAGCACCTTGTTCAGGCGGGGAAGAGGACTTCTGCAGGCCTTGTTGTGGAGACGGGTGCAGCCCGAGAGGTCCACCACTTTGCAGTTCTCGCTGGCTATGGCGCAGAGGCAGTGCACCCCTACCTCGCAATGGAGACGATCGTCTCGCTGCACAAGTCCCTGCCGGGAGCGCTCAGCGCAGACAAGGCGATTGCAAATTATGTGAAAGCCATTGGCAAGGGACTGGCCAAGATCATGTCCAAGATGGGAATTTCCACCTACATGTCTTACTGCGGTGCTCAGATTTTCGAGGCCATCGGCATCAACTCGGCCACCATCGATCGCTACTTCACTGGAACGCCCAGCGCAGTAGAGGGCATCGGAATATTCGAGATGGCAGAGGAGGCCATTCGGACCCACCGTCAGGCATTCGGGCAGGACCCTGTCTTGGCCGAGATGCTCGATGCCGGAGGTGAGTACGCCTGGCGGACTCGCGGCGAACAACACATGTGGACACCAGATGCCATTGCGAAGCTGCAACATGCAACGCGGGCCAATCAGTTCAACTCCTACAAGGAGTACGCGCAGATCATCAACGACCAGAGCCGCAGGCACATGACCCTGCGCGGGCTCTTTGAATTTCGTGTTGACCCTACAAGCGCCATCGCCATTGAGGAGGTGGAACCGGTCACTGAGATTGTCAAACGTTTCGCCACGGGGGCGATGTCATTGGGCTCGATATCGACCGAGGCCCATGCGACTCTGGCGGTCGCCATGAACCGGATTGGGGGCAAATCAAACACCGGGGAGGGGGGCGAGGACAAGCGACGGTATCGCGATGAGCTCAAGGGTATACGAATCGCCGCCGGCACCAAGCTCTCTGACATGATCGGCGCAGCGCAGATTGAGTCCGATTACAGCCTTGAAGACGGCGACAGCCTTCGTTCGAAGATCAAGCAGGTGGCCTCGGGTCGATTCGGTGTCACCACCGAGTACCTCGTCTCTGCCGATCAGGTCCAGATCAAGATGGCACAGGGTGCGAAACCCGGCGAGGGTGGTCAGTTGCCAGGGGGCAAGGTGTCCGACTACATCGGAACACTTCGGCATTCGGTTCCTGGCGTTGGTCTTATCTCGCCGCCGCCCCATCACGATATTTATTCAATCGAAGACCTCGCCCAACTCATTCACGACCTGAAAAACGTCGCACCGCATGCCGACATTTCGGTCAAGCTGGTATCGGAGGTGGGCGTCGGAACCGTGGCCGCAGGCGTTTCAAAGGCAAAGGCCGATCATGTGGTGATCGCGGGCCATGATGGTGGCACGGGGGCTTCCCCGCTCTCTTCGATCAAGCATGCCGGCTCGCCATGGGAGATCGGCTTGGCCGAGACCCAGCAGACCTTGGTAATGAATGGCCTGCGCAGCCGCATTCGTGTGCAGGCCGATGGGCAGATGAAGACGGGACGAGACGTCGTTATTGCTGCTCTTCTTGGAGCCGATGAGATGGGTTTTGCCACAGCCCCCTTGGTGGTTGAGGGATGCATCATGATGCGCAAGTGCCATCTCAATACCTGTCCAGTGGGAGTGGCCACGCAGGACCCAGTGCTCAGAAAGCGCTTTCAGGGCAAGCCCGAGCACGTAGTGAATTACTTCTTTTTCGTCGCTGAGGAAGTGCGTCAGATCATGGCGCAACTTGGAATCGCTCGGTTTGAAGATTTGGTTGGCCGGGTCGATTTGCTCGACATGCGTCAGGGCATTGCACATTGGAAGGCCCGCGGTCTCGATTTCAGCCGGCTCTTTATGAAGCCATTCATGGCCAACCCAGATGCGCTGCGTCACACCGAGGGACAAGACCACGGGCTTGACAAGGCACTCGATCAGATTCTGATTCAGAAGTCCAAACCAGCACTTGAGAAGGGGGAGAAGGTTCACTTCATTGAGGTGGCACGGAATGTCAATCGCACCGTCGGGGCGATGCTCTCGGGCGAGTTAATCAAGCGCCACCCCGACGGACTACCGGACGACACCTTGCACATCCAATTAGAGGGTGTCGGTGGCCAATCATTCGGCGCATTTCTGGCCAAGGGGATCACTCTCTATCTAATCGGCGATGCAAATGATTACACCGGCAAGGGCCTCTCTGGCGGGCGGATTGTGGTGCGACCTTCGATTGAGTTTCGCGGGGATGCCCACGAAAACATCGTCGTGGGCAACACGGTGCTCTATGGCGCGACCTCGGGCGAAGCCTTCTTTCGCGGGGTAGCCGGAGAGCGCTTTGGAGTGCGGCTCTCGGGCGCCACGGCGGTGGTCGAGGGAACAGGAGACCACGGCTGTGAGTACATGACTGGAGGAACGGTGGTGGTGTTGGGTCAGACGGGCAGAAACTTTGCCGCAGGAATGTCGGGTGGTGTTGCCTACGTCTATGACCCCATGGGCGATTTCGCAAGTCGTTGCAATATGTCGATGGTGACGCTAGAGCCTGTCCTGAGTGATGCCGAGCAGCGAAAGACGATGGATCCAGCCATCTGGCATCGCGCAACCACCGATGAACAACAACTCCGTCGTCTGATTGAAGAACACCTCCGATGGACAGGAAGCGCAAGGGCCAGAGAGGTGCTCGACCACTGGGCCCAATCCCGAACAAGGTTTGTCAAGGTGTTCCCTGCCGAGTACCGGCGGGCTTTGGCTGAAATTCACGCACGCAACCAGTCAAAGACCTCGAAAGAGACGGCCACCGTTTAGGCGGAATGTTGATCGAAATAAGGGCGTTTGCAGTTACTCAAAGAAAGATTGAATGATGGGAAAAGTCACAGGATTCATGGAACTCGGCCGGGTCAAGGAGGGCTACCAGGAGCCCAATAGCCGAGTCAAACATTACAAAGAGTTTGTCATTGGCCTCTCTGAGGACCAAGCCCATCAGCAGGCAGCGCGCTGCATGGATTGCGGCATCCCCTTCTGCAACAACGGCTGCCCAGTCAATAACATCATTCCCGACTTCAATGATTTGGTCTTTCAGAGTCAGTGGCGCGCCGCGCTCGATGTCCTCCACTCGACCAATAATTTTCCCGAGTTCACAGGGCGGGTCTGCCCAGCACCGTGTGAGGCGGCTTGCACGCTTAACATCAACAGCGATGCAGTCGGCATCAAGTCCATCGAGCACGGCATCATCGATCGAGGTTGGAAAGAGGGATGGGTCAAGCCGATGCCTGCCGATAAGAAGACTGGCAAGCAAGTCGCCGTGGTGGGGTCAGGACCAGCCGGGATGGCTGCGGCGCAACAACTGGCCCGAGCGGGGCACGCCGTGACGGTTTTTGAGAAGAACGATCGGGTTGGCGGGCTCTTGCGCTACGGCATTCCCGATTTCAAGATGGAGAAGAGCCACATTGACCGGCGTGTTGAGCAGATGCAGGCCGAGGGCGTTGTCTTTAAGACTTCTGTGCTTGTTGCTGATCTTCCCAAGGATACGAAGGTAACCAACTGGGCGAGCAACTCCATTGCGCCCAAAGACCTTCTGGCCGAGTTCGATGCGGTTTTGTTGACTGGCGGGGCCGAGCAGCCCCGCGATTTGCCGGTGCCCGGCCGGGAACTCAAGGGGGTGTGCTTTGCGATGGAGTTTCTGCCAATGCAGAACAAAGTCAATGCGGGGGACCCATTCCCCAATCAAATTCGGGCCGATGGCAAGCACGTCATCGTGATCGGCGGTGGTGATACGGGATCGGACTGTGTGGGGACCAGCAACCGCCATGGTGCCAAGAGTGTCACTCAGTTTGAACTCATGCCGATGCCACCCGAGCAAGAGGACCGGTCCTTGACTTGGCCCTATTGGCCCTACAAGTTGCGGACCTCATCGAGCCATGAAGAGGGTTGTGACAGAGAGTTTGCGATAGCGACCAAGGAGTTCGTGGGTGAGTCAGGCCGCCTCACTGGTTTGAAGGCGTGCAACGTTCAATGGAAAGATGGAAAGATGGAGGAGGTTCCGGGGACCGAGCGCACACTGCCCGCCGACCTTGTGCTTCTGGCCATGGGATTTGTCTCACCGGTGGGGTCGGTTGTTCAGGCCTTTGGCGTTGATCTCGATAACCGTGGCAACGCCAAATCAGGGACCGAGGGAGACCGTTCCTACTTTACGAATGTGCCCAAGGTTTTCGCTGCGGGCGATATGCGAAGGGGGCAGTCTCTGGTGGTCTGGGCGATACGCGAGGGGAGGCAAGCGGCCCGTTCGATCGATACTTTTCTAATGGGCTCGTCTAATCTGCCGCGCTAATTGCAGTATCGACCTCGATTTGTCCGGCCATCAACCGATGGATGGGGCATTTGTTCGCGATCTCGAGAAGTTTGATCTTTTGATCTTCAGTGAGTGGGCCATCGGCACTGACCTCCCTGCGCAGCCGATAGTGAACTTGGCCATCCTCTCCCCGAGTCTCTGAGACACGCTCAACCGCACAACTAAAACGAGAATTGGCCCAATCTCCCTTGCGTCGGGCATAGAGTTCCAAGGTCAACACAGTGCAGGCGGCCAGGGCGGAATCCAGCAGATCGTGAGGATCGGGCGCCGCATCGAGTGATCCATGGGTTTTGGGCACATCAGAGGTCCACGTGTGGCGCCCATTACTCAGTGTAGTGATGGCACCGGTGGCCCGGTGGAGATTTGCGGTAATGAGACTCATTGAATGGAGGCTTTCTATTTGCTGATGTTCAAAGGCTACCAAATTGGCATCGAGCGATTCCTAGGGGCCATCCGACTCATTTCATTGATCGCCTGTCTTTCGGTCCTCAATGGCCCTGGACTTGGCGTCGCATTGGCAGCGCCCGAACCGCCAAGGACCTCTGATGTTGGCGCCGCCGAACGGGTGTTTCTAAATGCACTTGCCCAACCAAGCACTCTGGTGCTCGTTCGGCACGCCCAGACTGTCCCGGGGATTGGAGACCCCCCGGGGTTTCGTCTCGAGGACTGCGCAACACAGCGCAACCTCTCCCTGGAGGGGCAGCAACAGGCGCGTGCGATGGGTGCTTGGTTTGCACGTCACGGCATCGTCTTCTCGCGAGTTCGCTCGAGCCAGTGGTGTCGTTGTTTGGACACCGCCGCGGAGGCCTTTGGGCGATCAAGGGTTGAGCCTCATCCTGACCTGAATTCATTCTTTCAGGGCCACGGAAATCGACAGCGTCAGATACTTGGTTTGAAACGGGCTGGTGAGATGCCGGGCCGTGGTTTGGAGATCTGGGTCACCCACCAGGTCACCATCGGCGCATTGAGTGGTCAGGGCGTTGGCATGGGGGAAATGCTCGCGGTTCGTGCCCAGCCAGGCGGCGACTGGCAAGTGATTGCCCGGCTGACAGTTCTGCCCTAAGAATTCTCGAGTATTGGCAGAAGATAGCGGCCGGTAAGACTCTCTGGACTTCTTGCGATGGACTCCGGCGTGCCGCTGGCAACAACCTCTCCGCCCCCCTCTCCACCATCCGGACCCATATCGATGATCCAGTCGGCGGCCTGAATCACATCGAGGTTGTGCTCGATGACGACGATGGTGTTACCGGCATCTCGCAGGTGGTGCAGGAGCTTGAGTAGCATCGCGGTGTCGTGAAAATGAAGTCCGGTGGTGGGCTCATCCAGGATGTAGAGCGTTTTCCCGGTGTCGCGCTTGCTCAACTCGCACGCAAGTTTGACCCGCTGCGCCTCACCGCCCGAGAGGGTTGTGGCGCTCTGGCCCAGTCGAAGATAGCCCAGGCCCACCTCCTTGAGCGTATCGAGTTTTCTTGCAACGGTGGGAATGGCGGCAAAGAATGCCGAGGCATCATCAATGGTGAGGTCGAGCACTTCAGCAATCGTCTTTCCTCGGTAACGCACATCGAGGGTCTCTCGGTTGTAACGCAAGCCCTTGCATTGGTCGCAGGGCACATAGAGATCGGGGAGAAAGTGCATCTCAACTTTCACCAGGCCGTCGCCTTGGCAGGCTTCGCATCGCCCACCTTTCACATTGAATGAGAAGCGACCAGCATCGTAGCCGCGCTCCCGGGCCATTGGAGAGCCGGCAAAGAGATCGCGAATCGGCGTAAAGAGGCCGGTGTATGTGGCCGGATTGCTGCGTGGAGTTCGGCCAATCGGGCTCTGATCCACGCAGATCAGGCGGTCAATGTGTTCAAGTCCCTCGATGGCTGCATAAGGCGCAGGTTCTTCTCGACTTCCGTAGAGATGTTTTGCGACGATTCGAGCCAAGGTCTCGTTGACCAGTGTCGATTTGCCGCTCCCTGAAACGCCCGTCACGCAGGAAAATAGGCCCACCGGAAAATCAACATCAACGGCCCGTAGGTTGTTCCCCGATGCGCCTTGAATGCGAAGCCGACGACCGTCGGATGCGTGGCGGCGTTTGGGACGTTCGATGCGGCGCCGACCGGAGAGGTACTGACCAGTGAGGCCGTCGCTCTGAAGAATGAGGTCCAGTGGGCCATGGGCGACCACCTCGCCACCCAGGCTTCCCGCGCCGGGGCCCATGTCGATGATGTGGTCTGCGGTTCGAATCGCATCCTCGTCATGCTCGACCACGATGACAGTGTTGCCGAGATCTCGAAGCTTCCTCAATGTCTCGAGTAGGCGATCGTTGTCTCGTTGATGCAGGCCTATTGAGGGCTCATCCAGGACGTACATCACGCCCGAGAGCTGGGCCCCAATCTGACTCGCGAGCCGAATTCTCTGGGATTCGCCTCCCGAGAGCGTCACCGCAGAACGATTCAGGCTCAGGTAAGAGAGGCCCACGTTATTCAGGAAAAGCAGGCGGCTGCGAATCTCCTCGAGAATTCGTTGGGCAATCGACGCCCGCTGACCGGTGAGTTCCAAGGCATCCAAGTGGGATGCAACCCTTCCGAGCGGCAAGGCGACCAACTCCGAAAGCCCAATTGACCGCTCGCCCTGCCCGAGTCGAACGGCCCTCGCCTCGGGTCGCAATCGACTTCCATTGCAGGCTTGGCAGGGTCTCAAGCGCCTGTACTTGCCCAACTCTTCCCTCACGGCGGGCGAGTCGGTTTCTTCCCATCGACGCTTAAGGTTGGCCAGTATTCCTTCGAATGGCTGCTGCTTGAACACCTGGCGGCCTCGGTCGAGCGGGTAGGCCAACGCGATCGAGGCTTCACCGGACCCATGGAGTAGAGCCGTCTGAACCTCGGCGCTCAGTCCTTCAAAGGGTTGGTCCAAGTCAAAGCCATAGTGTTTGGCAAGGCTCTGAAGCAGAGACCATGCAAAGTTATTGCGTTCATCCCAGCCCGGGATGGCGCCCGAAGACAGCGACAGATGGGGAAACTGAACCACCAGATCGGCCTCGAATACGCATTCCTCTCCGAGGCCGTCGCAACTCGGACAGGCCCCATTGGGCGAGTTGAAGGAGAAGAGGTTGGGCTCGAGTGCCGGGGCCACTTGGCCACAGACTCCACAACTCAGGTGAGTCGACAGCCGTCGCGATTGAATGTGCTGGCCGGATTCGTCCTCGGTACTGATCAGGCAGTTGCCCTGACCGAGTCGAAGAGAGAGTTCTAGGGATTCCGCCAATCGCTGCCCAATCCCATCTTTAATTTTGAGTCGATCGGTGACGACCCAGATTGATTTGTTCTCGTTGGCTGGAATCGGCAATGGACTATCGATATCTAGCTCTTGCATGGCCGTGCCCGGGCGGGCCACTCGCAGGCGAACAAACCCTTGGGCGCGAAGTCCTTCTATGAGCGCTTGGTGGTCGCCTGTCTCGTCCTGAACTACGGGCGCGAGCAGAGAAATTCTGGTGCCTTTGGGCATCGAGAGGCACTCGTCCACCATCTGGCTCACATTCTGGGCCTCGAGCGATTCCGTCGGATGAGATGGGCAATGCGGGATGCCGGCACGGGCAAAGAGAAGCCTCAGATAGTCTGAGACTTCGGTGATTGTTCCCACGGTGGAACGGGGATTGTGGTTATTGGCCTTCTGCTCAATTGCGATGGCAGGCGAGAGGCCCTCAATCAAGTCGACATCAGGTTTGGCCATGAGATGCAGGAATTGCCGTGCATAGGCCGAGAGTGACTCCACGTAGCGGCGTTGGCCCTCCGCATAGAGGGTGTCAAAGGCGAGTGATGACTTTCCCGAGCCCGATAGCCCTGTGATGACGACGAGCGTCTGTCTCGGGATGTCGAGGTCAATGCTTTTGAGGTTGTGGGTTCGCGCGCCGCGAACTCTTATTTGACCGGCAGGGAGCATGGCATCGAGAAAAGATCAATCGACTACTATAGCGAACGATGTCCTCGTCTGCGCCTTCTCCTATTGCTTTTACGAGTGATGAGCGACGCGCGAGCGTCTCTCTTGCAGGGGTCATCGGCCTGCGAATGCTCGGCCTATTTCTGATGCTCCCAGTGCTCTCCGTAGGGGCCCGGGATCTGGAAGGTGGTGAAAACGTGGTCTGGGTGGGCGTGGCCCTGGGGGTCTACGGCCTCACACAAGCCTTGTTGCAGATTCCTTTTGGTCTTGCCTCCGATCGATGGGGTCGCAGGCCCGTGATTGTGTTTGGATTGATCGTCTTCGCGCTGGGCAGTGTCTGGGCTGCGCTTGCACCCTCCGTCGAGCAATTGGTCATCGCCCGGGCGTTGCAGGGGGCTGGCGCCGTCTCAGCGGCGGTCAGCGCCTTTCTGGCCGATCGCACGCGGCCCGAGGTCCGAGCGCGGGCCATGGCAATGGTGGGTGCGTCCATCGGTCTGTCTTTCGCGCTCTCCCTGTTGGTGGCGCCACTTGTTTTCGGACGCTATGGACTCCCCGGGCTCTTCGGCTTGACAGCATCTTTGGCGTGCCTAGCGGCCGTGGTTGTCTGGTCCATGCGAGAGTCGAGTGACCAGACCCAAGAGCAAACTGGCAGCCCGCTGGGCTGGAGGGGCCTGCTTCGCCACGATCAATTGATGCGATTGAATTTCGGCATTTTTTCCATGATGGTCTTGCAGACAGCCATGTTTGTAGCCATTCCAACCGGCCTCATGGAGGCGGGGCTTGCAGTGTCGGACCACTGGGTTGTCTATTTACCCATGCTGTTGCTTGCGTTCGCCGCCATGGTGCCCCTCGTGTTTTGGGCCGAGAGGCGAGGTATTTTTAGGCGGGTCTTTCTGATGGGACTGGCGATTCTCTTGGCCTCGGTGATGGCTTTTGTTTCGGCCGTATCCCTTCCCCACTGGTTCTTCGCACTCTGGCTGTTTTTGGTCGGATTCAACCTCTTGGAGGCGCTGCTTCCCTCCTGGGTCTCACGGATTGCCCCTGTCTCAGAGCGTGGTTTGGCTTTGGGGCTCTACACCACGAGTCAGTCCTTGGGCCTTTTTCTTGGTGGGCTTCTTGGTGGCGTTGCAGCCCGGTGGTTTGGATTGGAGGGAGTCTTCTGGGGTTGTTCCCTCGTCTTGATATGCTGGATGTTTGTGGCCAAGGGTCAGGTCGAAATCGGTAGTCGTGCCGCGCCCGTCGATCCTCGCTCGACCGTCTAGTAGTGACGATGCAAGGCCCCACTTAGGGTGGAGGCCCTTTTTGATCTTTTAAGGAGTCTTGCCTCATGGCATCGGTAAATAAAGTCATTCTTCTAGGAAATCTCGGGCGCGATCCTGAGGTCCGCTATTCTCCCGACGGCGGCGCCATCGCCAATGTCTCGATCGCGACCACATCGCGTTACAAAGACAAGGTCAGTGGCGACATGAAGGAAGACACGGAATGGCATCGAGTGGTCTTCTTTGGTAGGTTGGCCGAAATTGCGGGGGAATACCTGAAGAAGGGCCGCCCCGTGTTTGTGGAGGGGCGCCTGAGAACACGAAAGTGGCAGGACCAATCCGGCCAAGAGAAAACCACGACTGAAATCGTTGCGGAGCAGATGCAACTTCTCGGCGGCCGAGAGGGTGGCGGTTCCTCCACTGGTTTGTCGGCCTCTGCCCCGCCGGACGATTTCCCCTCGCAGGGGTCATCCGGGTCATCTGCCCCGCGAAGCGCAGGCAAGGCCAAGGGATTTGAGGACCTCGACGATGACATTCCCTTCTAACCACGCCCACGGGTCGATGCGGCTCGAAAACCATTAAAATCTCTAGTCCGGAGGAGACGCCGCCGTCGAGCGGCGTTTTTTTTGCTCAATCCACTATTTCAACGCGGGTCACGCGGAATGTTCAAGCGCTACTTCATCACTGGGCTGTTGGTCTGGTTGCCCGTTGGCATCACGCTATGGGTGCTCACCTTTATTGTTGAGTCATTGGACAACATTCTGCCGATGGGGCTCCGCGCGCGCGCCCTGTTCGGATTCGATATCCCTGGATTTGGTCTCTTGGTCGTTGGGGTGGGAATCTTTTTAACGGGGGTCTTTGCAGCCAATTTATTGGGCAGGCGCGTGGTGATACTTTGGGAGCAGTTGCTCTCGCGAATCCCCCTCGTTCGGTCCATTTACTCATCGGTCAAGCAGGTCAGCGACACCATACTTGCCCCCAATGGCCAAGCATTTCGCCAAGCCGTGCTGGTTCAGTATCCGCGCATGGGAAGTTGGACGATTGCCTTTGTTACCGGAAGCCCAAGCCCGGAGCTGGCGGGGCACTTGCCCGCGGACTCGGTGAGCGTCTATGTGCCCACCACACCGAACCCAACCTCCGGTTTTTTCCTCATGATGCCGCGGGCCGACGTCATCCCACTCACGATCCCAGTCGATCTGGCCCTGAAGTATGTGGTCTCGATGGGCACCGTGCCCCCTTCCGCTCAGTCGGCTTCAACCGCTCCACGCTCTTAAGACCTGTCTATGCGCACTCATTATTGCGGTCACCTCAGCACCTCTCAGCTTGATCAAACGATTACCCTTTGCGGCTGGGTGCATCGTCGCCGAGACCATGGCGGCGTTATTTTTATTGATCTTCGGGACCGCGAGGGCCTCGCTCAGGTGGTCTGTGACCCCGATCGACCCGAGATGTTCGCGCTCGCTGAATCGATTCGCAATGAGTTTTGTCTTCGGGTGACAGGCCGCGTCCGTCGCCGCCCCGACGGCACAACCAATCCGAATATGGTCAGTGGCGAGATCGAAGTCCTGTGCACTGAGCTGGAGGTTCTAAACCCCTCGGTCACGCCGCCATTTCAACTCGAGGATGAGCATCTATCGGAGACGACAAGGCTTACCCACCGTGTGCTCGATTTGAGGCGCCCCACCATGCAGCGCAACTTGATGTTGCGCTATCGAGTCTCGATGGCGGTTCGGCGTTTCCTCGATGCCAATGGCTTTGTGGACATTGAGACTCCAATGCTTACCAAGTCGACGCCGGAGGGCGCCCGCGACTACCTCGTGCCCTCGCGAGTTCACCCCGGGTCTTTCTTTGCTCTGCCGCAGTCCCCTCAACTATTCAAGCAACTCTTAATGGTTGCTGGGTTTGATCGCTACTACCAGATCACCAAGTGCTTTCGAGATGAGGACCTGCGTGCCGATCGGCAGCCTGAGTTCACTCAGATCGATTGCGAGACCTCATTCATGACCGAGCAACAGATCCGCGAGCTCTTCGAGGGAATGATTCGGGGGGTTTTTGCCGACTCTATGAGTGTGGAGCTGCCCTCACCGTTTCCGGTGATGACTTATCAAGAGGCCATGCATCGATTTGGCTCTGACAAACCTGACTTGCGCGTGTCTCTGGAATTCACAGAACTCACCGATGCCATGCGAGATGTTGACTTCAAGGTATTTTCAGAGCCCGCACAAATGCAGAATGGACGTGTCGTGGCTCTGCGGGTCCCCGGTGGCGGTGCGATCAGCCGCGGAGAGATTGATGGCCTAACGGAGTTTGTGAAGATTTATGGTGCAAAAGGCCTGGCATGGATCAAGGTCAATGACCTCTCTCAGGGCCGAGATGGACTCCAGTCACCGATTGTGAAGAATCTTCACGATGCGGCCATTGAGGAGATTCTCACTCGGACGGGAGCGCAGGCGGGCGACATTCTCTTTTTTGGCGCAGACAAGGCCAAGGTCGTCAACGACGCCATTGGTGCCCTTCGTCTCAAACTGGGGCTCGCTGATACCGGCAAGTCCCTGGGGCTGTTTTCTGCGGGGTGGAAGCCACTCTGGGTCGTTGACTTCCCCATGTTCGAATTCGATGAAGAGGCTCGACGATGGAGTGCAGTCCACCATCCTTTCACGGCGCCCAAAGATGGCCACGAGAATCTAATGGACTCGAGTCCCGGCGAGTGCCTTGCCAAGGCCTATGACATGGTGCTCAACGGCTGGGAGTTGGGTGGTGGGTCGGTTCGTATTCACAAGGAGGAAGTGCAGAGCAAAGTCTTCCGTGCCCTGCAGATTGGCCCCGAAGAAGCGCAGCAGAAATTCGGATTTCTGCTCGATGCCCTTTGTTACGGAGCGCCCCCACATGGAGGCCTGGCCTTTGGTCTCGATCGACTCGTCACCCTGATGACCGGTGCCGATTCCATTCGGGATGTGATCGCATTCCCCAAGACCCAGCGAGCCCAGTGCTTGCTTACCCAGGCGCCATCGGAGGCGGATGACAAGCAGCTGCGTGAGCTGCACATCCGTCTGCGCGAGACGCCAAAAGTCAGCGCATGATTCCTTGGGCCCTGGGGCCCATCGGCCGCCATGCATTCATCTCTGCGGCGGTGCTCGCTGGTGTCGCATCGGCATGGCTGAACCAGCCCTCAATGCCTTGGCTTGAGCCTCTGCTGGCTGCATTGCTGGCCCTGCCAGCGGCCTTGGTCTCATGGTTGGTGCTGCGCTATGCCTCAGACCGTTGGTCCACCTTCTGCCGACTGCCTCGACTCGCGAGGGGACTCGTGCAATTGACCTGGCCCCTGCTCATTGTTCTGGCAATCGACGCCTTAATAAGCCAGACCCTTCATCAGACGGGATTGGCATTGGGTCTCGCATTGGGGCTTGCCATGACGGGCTACCTTCCGGAGTCGATGCCAACCCCACCCGCTCGTTGGATTCGATCCTCTGCCATCAGCATTTATGTCGCCTCCTTGCTGGCGCCATTGGCGGCGCTCTATAACTGGATGCCCGCCTCTGCGGTCTGGGCCTCGGTGGCTGCTGTTCTTGCCTTTCAGGCCAGGCGCATCGCTCTGCTCTCGGATCCTGAGTCCCAAGAGAGTGCCCTGGTCTTGCAGCGTTCGGCGGTTACGGTTTATCTCTGGGTTTTGCTCTGTGCAGTATTGGTAATGGCAATTTTTCAGGCCAGGGGACAGCTTCAGATTTAGGTATGGGTGACAAGATCCCCGTATCGGTTCTTGTGGTGCTCCATGACGATGCGGGGCGGATTCTATTGTTGGAACGTGCCGATCACCCCGGCTTCTGGCAGTCTGTAACTGGCAGCCTCGATCGCCTGGACGAGCAACCGATCGATGCGGCCCGACGGGAGGTCCATGAGGAGACCGGCCTTCTGCTGAGTCTCGAGCAGATCGAGCAGACCAACATCAGTCAGCGATACTCCATCTTTCCCCACTGGCGCTTCCGTTATCCCGAGGGAGTGACTCACAACACCGAGCACCTGTTCTTTGCGAAGGTGTCGGACGCTTCCCCCGTTTGCCTCTCTCCGCGGGAGCACATTCGTTACCAATGGATGGCGGCCGAGGAGGCGGAGGAACGTTGTTTCTCCTGGACCAACGTCTTGGCTATCCGTGAATTGCGTCGAAGACGCTCGAATGCCTCAAGCCCCCTTTCGCGCATCACTCCGTCGGAATTGACACTTGTGAGTTACAACATTCACAAGGGGCGAACACGGTCGGGCCTCTCGCTGCGGTCTCGTCTCGTCGTCCATGATCTGAGTGAGGCGATTGAGGACCTATCGGCCGACATCATTTGCCTGCAGGAGGTTCAGGGCCGAAACGATCGGCTCGCTGCCAGGCACCGTGATTGGCCGGCCCAAGCACAGACAGAATTACTCGCTCCACCTGGTTTTAATGTGGCCTACGGCGCGGCTGCCCGTTATCTGCATGGGCACCACGGGAATGCTGTGCTCGCACGTCTGCCGATCCTGCATCAGGAGACCCAGGACTTCTCAGACCACGCCCTGGAAAAGCGCTCCACCCTTCACGTGCTTCTGGACCTTGGCGATGATGTCCTGCATCTCTATGTGGTGCATTTCGGACTCTTGGCGGCCGGGCGTGCACGTCAACTCAATCGCCTGATGGATTGGATAAAGGCGGCCACGCCCAGCCATGCCCCCTTGCTGGTGGCGGGCGATTTTAATGACTGGCAATTGAGACTCGCTCCAGATTTATGGACACGACTGCGTCTGCGTGAGGCGCTCCCCCAGGGCCGCGGCCGACCCTTGCGCACATTCCCCAGCATCATGCCAATTGCCAGCATGGATCGAATCTTTTACCGGGGCTTCGAACTCACAAGTCTTCGCCGGGCGCCCGCCGGGCCTCGATGGGCGAGACTCTCGGATCATCTGCCGCTGATTGCAGGCCTTCGCCGTGCCGATTCGAAGTCGTCTACTTGAGGGTTCTCGGGAATTCTTCCCATCCCTAATTGGCGACATTGATCAGGCCAAGGAGTCCATCTCTCTTGAGACCTATCTGCTGCACGATGACCCCGAGGTAAGGTCGGTTCTCGATGCGCTTGCCCGGGCCCGAGGCCGTGGCCTCGAGGTGCGACTTGTTTTCGATGGATACGGGAGTGCGTCGGGCCTTCGATCGCTGTCTGAATTTTTCCTCGAGCGGGGACTCGCCCCATTGGTCTACGCCAAGAGGAGCTGGTTTCTTGGCCCTCGATCTTGGCGTCGACTCCACAGAAAACTGGTTGTGATTGACCATCGGATTGCCTATGTGGGTGGAATCAACCTTCTGAGCGACTGGTGGGACCCCATTCGAGGCAGACTTCAGGCGCCCCGATATGACTTGGCGGTTCGCTCCGAGGAGCTCCCCTTGGCCCAAGAGGTGGAGGCGCGGATGTCGCGGCTCTGGCTGCGTCTTCGCCTCTCCGAGCTGATGACGTCGCGTTCGGGAGTGGATGCCTTTCAGGCCCAATGGCGGGCCACATGGCGAGGACTGCGGAACGCCAGGCGACGGGCAAGGCGAGTCATGGCGCCAGGGGTTCATGCCAGTCGAATGCTCTGGCGCGACAATCTCCGTTATCGACGCGGAATCGAGAGGGCGATTGATTTTCAACTCGCTCATGCGCGGCATGAGATTCTGATCGCGATGGCCTACTTTCTGCCGCGACGACAGACCCGCAATCTTCTCTGTGAAGCAGCACGTCGGGGCGTCCGAGTTCGGGTCTTGGTGCAGGGTCAACTTGAGTTTTGGTGGGCCCGTTGGGCCGAGGCTTCCCTGATGGATGAGTTAACCCAGGCAGGGATTGAGATGGTGGCTTATCGGGAGAGTTACCTCCATGCCAAGGCCTGGCTGATCGATGATTGGGTCTGTATTGGCTCATCGAACATGGACCCAGTCTCCCTTTTGCTCTCATTGGAGGCCAATCTCAGCTCCACGAATGTTGAGCTCGTTCAAGCCCTTCGAAAGAGCCTAGACGCAGCGAGTGGGCAGGGGCGATCCGTGCCACTCACGGCCTTCGGTGAGACTGTTTGGGATGCCTACGACCAACCCCGCTGGGCCGAGAGGATTCGGCGAGGGCTGATCAAACGTCTTCGCGCTATCGCATTGACGCCAGCAATTCTTCTGCTTCGACTCTTTGTACGGTTGGCTGACCCAGGTGGGCACCGGAGCTGGTAATGCTCATATTTGGCGTTGACTTCTCTTCGTCCCCCTCGGCGCGAAAGCCAATTACAGTGGCCGCTGCCTGGATTGAGTCCAGTGGTTGGTCCGGTTCGGCCGAATCCCCTGAGATCAGAGATGCCGCCACGGTCTCCTCACAGAGGAAACTTGAGCTCCTGGACTTCGCCGCCCTGGAGAGCCTCGGTGCATTTGAGTCTTTCCTGCTGCGTGATGGGCCGTGGGTTGGAGGGTTTGATCTGCCGTTTGGTCAGCCGCGTGAACTGATTGAGCGGATGGGGTGGCCATTGCAGTGGCCCTCCTTCATCGAGTTCTTCTGCAGTCAGTCACGCCAAGACTTAAGAGAGATATTCCGAAAGTGGTGCGATGCACGGCCCTCAGGGAGCAAGTTTGCCTGGCGATCGACCGATCGGCCCGCGGGATCGAGCCCTGCGATGCGATGGACCAATCCGCCTGTGGCCTGGATGATGCAGGCGGGAATCGGGCGCATGCACTCCGCAGGACTCTGGTTTCCAGCCCATCACCACCCAGCGGCCTCTGCTGAGCAGACTCCATTTGAGGCCACGATTGGCAATCACCGAGTTGCACTCGAGGCATATCCCGGGTTCTGGGCCCGAAAGGCGACCCGTGCCTCTTATAAGAGCGATGAGGCATCCAAACAGACGCTGGATCGCCGTCAGGCGAGGCAGACCATCCTGTCAGCGCTTGAGGCGGGTTCGTTGTTTGACCTTTCGCTCTCGGCGACGGCCTCGCTTCGTCGACGAATGATTGAGGATGGATCGGGGGATTGGCTGGATGCAACGCTCTGTGCAATGCAGGCGGCATGGGCCTTTGATCAGAGAAATTGGGGGCTGCCACCGGGTCTTGACCCTCTGGAGGGCTGGATCACGACGGTTCCTGCTCCACTAGAATCCCCCGATGCGTCACGCCCACTCCAGCACCGCCCCATTTGACGCCGCCACCGCGGCCCGTTTCCCGTCCCCTGCAGGCGCTCCGAAAGGAAGTTGGGCGGTCATCCGCAGCCTATTGCCTTATCTCTTTGCGTATCGCTGGCGCATTGTTGTTGCCGTCAGCGCCATGTTGTTGGCCAAGGTGGCCACAGTCGGTGTGCCGGTGGTTCTCAAAGAGATTGTGGATCACCTGACCGCACCGGGCGGTGTGGCTTTGGCCGTCCCCGTTGCCTTAATTCTGGGCTACGGACTGATGCGACTGGCCTCGACTGGATTCACGGAACTCAGAGAGGTGGTCTTCGCACGCGTCACCCAAGGGGCTGTGCGAGATATCTCTCTCAAGGTCTTCCAACACCTCCATCGACTCTCACTTCGTTTTCATCTCGAGCGCCAGACCGGTGGGCTGACTCGAGACATGGAGCGGGGCACGCGGGGAGTGGGAACCCTGGTCAATTTCACCCTCTATAGCATCGTGCCCACGCTGGTGGAGGTGCTCTTGGTAACAGCTTGGCTGGCATGGCACTACCCACCCGTCTTTGCGTGGATCACGCTCTCGGCCTTGACGGCCTACATCGTCTTTACCGTCTCTGTCACCGAGTGGCGAACTCACTTCAGAAGACAGATGAACGAACTCGATACGCGGGCCAATGCGAAGGCGGTCGATTCCCTGATTAATTATGAGACGGTCAAGTACTTCAACAATGAGGACTTCGAGGCCCGGCGCTACGACGCGAGCTTGGGTAACTGGCAAGAGGCGGCCATTAAGAGCCAGACATCGCTCTCGATTCTCAATGTGGGTCAGGCATTCATTATTGCCGCTGCTGTCACCGCCATGGTTTGGCATGCGGTGCGAGGTGTTGAGGCGGGAAACATGACACTGGGAGACCTTGTGCTGGTTAACGCCTTCATGATTCAGCTCTATATCCCACTCAATTTTCTGGGAGTTCTCTACCGAGAGATTAAGCAGAGCGTCATTGATATGGAGCGCCTCTTTGGGCTCTTGCATGAGCATCGCGAAATAGAGGATCTGCCGAGTGCACCTGCGCTTTTGGTTCAGAGTGGACGCATCTCCTTCGAAGCGGTCTCATTCGCGTATGACGCGCGTCGCCCCATTTTCCAAGGCCTCTCCTTTCAGATGCTAGCCGGCCAGATGACGGCGGTGGTGGGATCCTCTGGGGCGGGAAAATCAACGTTGTCCAGACTTCTCTACCGCTTCTACGATCCCACGATGGGTCGGATCGAGATTGACGGGCAGGATATCCGCCATGTTCAACAGGCATCTCTTCGACGCGCCATTGGAATCGTTCCCCAAGACACGGTCTTATTCAATGACACCCTGGAATACAACATTCGTTACGGCCGCCCCGATGCTTCGAGTGAGGAGGTGCTTGAGGCCGCGCGCGCCGCTCATCTCACGGAGTTGCTGGGCAAGCTTCCCGATGGCCTCGCAACGGTTGTGGGTGAACGTGGTCTGAAACTCAGTGGTGGCGAAAAGCAGCGGGTGGCCATTGCCCGCGCCCTTCTCAAACGGCCTCAGATCATGGTTTTCGATGAGGCCACTTCGTCGCTCGATTCAGAGTCCGAGAGAATGATTCAACAGGAGATCCGGGAGGTGGCCCAAGGCCGCACCAGTCTGGTGATTGCACATCGGCTCTCGACCATTGTCGATGCCGACCAAATCCTGGTTCTTGAATCGGGCCGACTTGTGGAACGGGGTCGCCACGCGGAGTTGTTGCGGTTTGGGGGACGCTATGCCGAACTCTGGGAGATGCAGGCCCGCCAGGGCGCACCGAATGAGGGCGATGCCCAGCCGAAGACCCCCTAGGATTTTCCCTTACATGCCCCCCGCGTGCTACTCAAGCCGATTGGGGTCATGCACACTCAACCCTCTTGTTCAATTTCTCTCTCAAGGGAGCATGCAATGAATCGTCTTAAACTCGCTGGGGCCGCAATTGCTCTAGGCCTAATGGTTTCCCCCGCCATGGCATCCAAAACGCTCGAAGCCATCAAGAAAAAGGGTGAAGTCTCCTGTGGTGTGAACACCGGTCTCGGCGGCTTTGGTATCGCAGATAGCTCAGGCAAGTGGACTGGCTTCGATGTTGACTTCTGCCGTGCGGTTGCAGCAGCGGCCCTGGGCGATGCCAACAAGGTGCGCTATGTGCCTCTGAGTGCCGCTCAACGTTTCACCGCACTTCAGTCGGGTGAGATTGACCTTCTCTCTCGCAACACCACCTGGACAATGAGCCGGGATACGCAACTTGGCACCACCTTCGGTGTGACGACTTTTTATGATGGCCAGGGCTTCCTGATCCCGAAGAAGTTGAAGGTCAAGTCTGCCAAGCAACTCAAGGGCGCCACGGTCTGTGTTCAGAGTGGCACCACGACCGAGAAAAACCTTGCCGATTATTTCCGTCAACAGAAAATGCAGTACAAGCCGGTTGTCTATGAAGATCTCAAGGCGTTGATTGCCGCATACAACGAAGGCCGGTGTGCGGTCTTTACCTCCGACGCCTCACAACTCGCCGCGATTCGTGCCAATGACATGAAGGTGCCCGACGATCACATGATCCTGCCGGAGATCATCAGCAAGGAGCCACTTGGGCCCCTGGTAAGACGTGGAGATGACGACTGGGCGAAGCTTGTGACTTGGGTTCATTTCGCCATGATCACTGCCGAGGAGCTTGAGATTACCTCTGCCAATGTGGACGCGAAGCGGTCAGAGACCATCCCCGAGATTCAGCGTTTGCTCGGTCAGGGCAATAATGATTTCGGTAAGTCGATAGGCGTCGACGCCGCTTGGGCGTATCGCGTGATTAAGCAGGTGGGCAACTATGGAGAGGTGTTTGAGCGCAACGTTGGCGCAAAGACACCGCTGAAGCTCTCCCGTGGCCAGAATGATCTCTGGACCAAGGGCGGCCTGCAATACGCGCCACCCATTCGTTAATCATTTCTAAGCGAGGCCCCCTGCTCGATCGATGGGCGGGGGGATTTTTTTGCTCAGCAATAAGCGCGTTCGAGCCCTAATCTGGCAGGTTGTCCTCGGCTTGGTTCTCCTGGCCGGGTTGGGTGTGCTAGTGCAAAACCTCTCGGATAACATGGCTCGCCGAGGGGTTGAATTTGGCTTCGGTTTCTTGTCCGGCCCCGCGGGTTTTGACATTGCTGAGCGGCTCATTGCATATGACGCCGACAGCACCTATTGGCGTGCCTATGTTGTGGGTGTAATCAACACCTTGCGAGTGGCACTGATTGGCATTGTCTTGGCGACACTGTTTGGATTGATGATTGCCATTGGCAGCCTCTCCTTCAATCCACTTCTGCAGCGCCTCTGCCGTGGGTATGTTGAAGTGATTCGGAATGTCCCATTGCTTCTGCAACTTTTTTTCTGGTACCTCAGTCTCGCAGCCGGCTTACCCGACAATGACAACCCCTTCGAGTTGGGCCTGGGAATTGTTCTCAGCAAGTCTGGCCTTCAGATTCCTTGGTTTATCGAGGGCGGATGGGACTTGGAGTTTCCAGAGGCTGGCCCGTTTGGGATGGTGGGTGGGGCAGCCCTGTCTCCAGAATTCATGGCATTGCTTGCTGGGTTGTCGATCTACACGAGCGCCTTCATCGCAGAGGTCATTCGGGCTGGAATTCTCTCGGTCCCCAAGGGCCAGTATGAGGCGGCCCGCGCGTTGGGACTCTCCGCAGGCCAGCAGCTCCGGTTTGTGATCCTCCCGCAGGCCATGCGGGTTGCGATTCCGCCGATGACAAACCAGTATTTGAACCTCACAAAAAATAGCAGTCTCGCGGTGGCCATTGGATACCCAGAACTGGTGAGCGTGGCGACCACCACTCTGAATCAGACGGGGCATGCGGTCGAGGCCCTGGCCATCCTGATGCTGGTCTACCTCACCATGTCCCTGCTCACCTCTTTATTGATGCATCGATTCGAACGGGCCACCGCCCTGAGGGAACGTTGAGATGCCCATCTGGCTTGCTCCTTATTTCAAAGGCCGCTTCAATGCGATGACCAGTCTGGCGCTCTTGCTCTTGCTGGGCGCCTTGCTCTGGGAGACACTGCCATGGCTTGTGGGCAACGCAGTCTGGACCAACGACCTCGACGCCTGTCGAGCGGCGAGGGGAGAGGGTGCGTGTTGGGGGTTGGTTGGAGAGAAGTGGCGACTGATTCTTTTTGGTCGCTACCCATTTGAAGAACTCTGGCGACCCACCTTGGCCTGTCTGACGATGGTGTCCGCCTGTATTGTCCTGTCTCGTCGGGAGTGGTGGTCCACCCGCGTGATCGGTGGTGCGGTTTTGGTGGTGGTGTTTGCCGTGTTGCTTATGCTGGGGGGCTTTGCAGGCCTCTCCGAAGTTCCCACCGAGCGCTTCGGGGGCCTGGCCCTCACGTTGTTGCTTGCCATCGTGGGGAATCTTCTCTCACTTCCACTGGCCGTCCTCCTGGCCTTGGGCCGCTGTTCAGATCTCCCATTTATTCGCACTGTTTGCTCTGGCTTTGTTGAACTGGTTCGCGGCGTCCCACTGGTCACGGTTCTCTTTATGGCCAGTTTCATGTTCCCCCTGTTTTTGCCGAGCGGAATGAACCCCGATGTTCTGCTTCGGGTGGCTGTTGGGCTCACCCTGTTTAGTGCTGCCTATCAAGCCGAAGTCATCCGCGGCGGGATTAATAGCGTCTCTAGGGGGCAGATTGAGGCTGCGCAGTCTCTGGGCATGGGTTACTGGCAGACGCAGACCAAGGTGGTCCTTCCGCAGGCCTTCCGAGTAGTGGTTCCTCCGCTGGTCAATAGTTTCATCGCTCTCTTCAAGGACACATCACTTGTCACGATCGTCTCTCTCTTTGAATTATTTGGCAGCCTGAAGCTCGCCTTGGCCGACCCACAGTGGCGCCCGTTTTATGTCGAAGGTTTTCTTTTCGTTGCCCTGGTTTACTGGGTGTTCTGTAGCGCCATGAGTCGATATGCCACGGGCCTTGAAAAAGACTTCGCTCAGGCACGTCGATAAACATTTTCACTCAGTCACCGAGACGCATAGGGGAATGCCATGTCAGTAATCGAGTTTGATCAGGTCTCGAAGTGGTTCGGTAACTTTCAGGTGCTCAACCGTGTGAGCCTTCGAGTGGAGCCTGGAGAGAGAATTGTCGTCTGTGGCCCCTCTGGTAGCGGAAAGTCGACCATGATTCGTTGCGTCAATGCGCTTGAGCCTTATCAAGAGGGGCGTCTCACGGTTGCAGGAGTCCATCTCACCGACGACCTGAAGGCCATCAACCAGGTGCGACAGCAAGTCGGCATGGTCTTTCAGAGTTTCAATCTATTCCCTCATCTCACCGTGATGGAGAATCTGACACTTGCCCCAGTCCACGTCTTGGGACTCTCAGCGGAAGAGGCCAAGGAGCGGGCAATCCAACAGCTCACGCGGGTGCGGATTGCTGAACAGGCCGAGAAATACCCTGGCCAACTCTCTGGCGGACAACAACAGCGAGTTGCAATCGCCAGAACGCTTTGCATGACGCCCAAGGTTCTTTTGTTCGATGAGCCCACAAGCGCTTTGGATCCGGAGATGGTCAAGGAGGTGCTTGATGTCATGGTGGAATTGGCTCGACAGGGCACCACCATGATCTGCGTCACTCACGAGATGGGCTTTGCAAGAGAAGTGGCGGACCGGGTGGTCTTTATGGATGCGGGAAGCATTGTGGAGGAGGCTCCCCCCGAAGCATTTTTTGGGGCGCCCAAGCACCCGCGGGCCATTGATTTCTTGAGCAAAATCCTCTCTCACTGAGCAGTTCGCCCGACGACGATGGATACAATGCTCCTTTAATCAAGGAGCCCCTATGTCGCATCGAATCGCAGCCATTCCAGGCGATGGGATTGGCAAAGAGGTGGTACCCGAGGGCTTACGAGTCGTGGAGGCTGCCGCGCGGCGCTTCAATATCGACCTAAAAATTGATCACTTTGATTTCGCCAGCTGCGACTATTTCGCCCAGCATGGCCAAATGATGCCGGATGATTGGAAAGATCAAATTGGCAGCCACGAGGCGATCTTCTACGGGGCGGCCGGCTGGCCCGCAGCCGTTCCGGATCACATCTCCCTCTGGGGTTCGCTGATTAAGTTTCGGCGGGAATTTGATCAGTACGTGAACCTGCGGCCCGTGCGGCTCATGCCCGGTGTTCGATCGCCTCTGGCCGATCGCGCACCCGGAGACATTGATTTCTACGTCGTTCGAGAGAACACCGAAGGCGAGTATTCCGCGATTGGCGGAACCATGTTCGCGGGAACGGACCGCGAGGTGGTGGTTCAGGAGACCGTGATGAGCCGCTTCGGTGTTGACCGTGTGCTTCAATTTGCCTTTGAGTTGGCCCAGAGCAGGCCAAAGAAGCATCTGACTGCGGCCACCAAATCCAACGGCATTCAAATCACGATGCCTTACTGGGACACGCGAGTGGAGGCCATGGCCTCTCGGTATCCGACCGTTCGTTGGGACAAGTTCCACATCGACATTCTCTCGGCCCATTTTGTCTTGCATCCCGATTGGTTCGATGTGGTGGTGGCCAGCAACCTCTTTGGTGACATTCTGTCGGACCTTGGGCCGGCGTGTACCGGAACGATTGGTATTGCGCCCTCGGCCAATCTGAATCCCGACAGAAAGTTCCCATCTCTCTTTGAGCCGGTTCACGGTTCTGCGCCCGACATCTACGGCAAAGGAATTGCAAATCCAATCGGACAGATTTGGTCTGGCGCCATGATGCTGGAGTTTCTTGGCTACAAAGAGGCCCACGATGCAATCGTTCGCGCCATTGAGGAATCACTGAGCCGAGGACCGCGAACCCGTGACCTGGGTGGTAATGCGAGCACCCGTGATGTGGGTGAGGCAATCGCCCAAGAGGTCGCCCGCGCATGAACTGGGCTGAAATCCTTCAGGAAAGCTACGCAGCCGCGGTTGCAGCGGCCGACCCATTGAAAATCATTCGCAGCCACTTGCCCTCGCCACCACGGGGAAAGACCCTTGTGGTTGGGGCGGGCAAGGCGGCTGCCAGCATGGCGGCGGCTGTTGAGCAGGCCTGGCCCGACTCGTCGCCACTCGAGGGCCTTGTGATTACTCGCTATGCCCATGGTTTGCCGCTGCGGCGTCTTCAATGCATTGAGGCGGGGCACCCAGTTCCTGACTCAGCGGGAGAGAAGGCTGCCGAAGAAATACTCAATCGGGTCAAGGCGTTGGGCCCCGATGATTTACTTATTGCGCTTGTCTCGGGCGGGGGCTCAAGTCTTCTGGCCTTGCCTGTCGATGGCGTCTCGATGTCGGACCTCAAGGCATTGACCTCGTCCCTTCTCAAGAGTGGCGCCCCCATTACCGACATGAACGTGGTGCGCAAGCATCTCTCGAAGATTCAAGGTGGCCAACTTGCCCTGGCGAGCCGAGCGCCGGTGTTGGCACTGGTGATTTCTGACGTGGTGGGGGATGATCCGTCGGCAATTGCCTCGGGACCCTGTTCGGCAGATCCATCGACTTACAACGATGCGATTGATATTTTGCAGAGGTGGGCCGTGGTGCCGCCGCCTTCCATTGAGGCGCACTTGCGTGCAGGTCAGCAGGGCAAAGTGCCCGAGACGCCAAAGCCCGGAGACGCGCGGCTGGCTCACGCCAGGTCGATAATGATTGCAACGGCACGCCAGAGTCTCTCGGCCGCAGCAGAGGTTCTCATTGCAAAGGGAGTCACGACCATTCAAATGGGTGATTCCGTCACTGGAGAGGCTCGAGATGTCGCGCAGTGCATGGCCTCATGGGTCTGTGAGTTGGCCGAGGATCGGGACGCCCATTTTCGTCGACCCGTGGCCCTCGTCTCGGGAGGGGAGTGCACTGTGACGGTTCGAGGCGACGGGCGCGGCGGGCGTTGCGCGGAGTTCCTGCTCTCGATGGCGATTGCCGTGGATGAGTTGGGAGTGGCATCTCGGGTCTACGGGCTGGCTGCGGACACCGATGGAATCGATGGGTCAAGCCCGCATGCGGGCGTGTGGCTCGTCCCCGAGACATTGGGGCGCGCGCGCAGCGGCGGCATCAATCCACGAAAAGCACTCGATCGAAACGATTCCCTGGCAGTCTTCGAGCCCCTTGGTCAGGTCATTACAACCGGGCCCACGCGAACGAATGTCAACGACTTCCGCGTTGTCTTAATCATTTGATGTCGAAGCCCGAAGAAATTGTTCTTCGCCGGCCTGACGACTGGCACCTTCATCTTCGTGATGGTGAGGTCTTGGGTGACACCGTTTCGGCTTCTGCGGCCTCCATTGGCAGGGCCTTGGTGATGCCCAATCTCCAGCCCCCAATTGTTACCGTGGACATGGCCCATGCCTATCGGGACCGAATCCTCATAGCCCTGAAGCATTCTGCGCCCTCTGGTGCTGCAACCAACAATTTATTCGACCCCTTTATGGCCTTGTACTTGACGGACCACACGAGTCGAGAGACCGTGGCCGAGGCCTCGAGGGCGCATGATGTCCTGGCTTTCAAGCTGTATCCAGCCGGTGCCACCACCCACTCAGAACATGGTGTGACCGATATTGGGCGATGCACCGAAGCGCTCGAAGAGATGGAGAAGCAGGGGGTGGTGCTCTGCATTCATGGCGAAGTCACCGACCCAGCAGTGGATGTATTCGATCGAGAGGCGGTGTTTATTGATCGGGTCTTGATCCCGCTTCGCAAGCGTTTCCCTGGGCTGCGTATCGTGCTCGAGCACCTGACCACCGCGCAAGCGGTTTCGTATGTGGAAGAGGCCGAGGGTGACATTGCTGCGACCATCACCCCGCAGCATTTATTGCTCAATAGAAACAGTCTTTTTGAGGGTGGGCTTCGACCCCATGCCTACTGCTTGCCAGTTCTTAAGCGAGAGCGGCATCGGCAGGCCTTGGTGGCGGCCGCGACAAGTGGCAATCCGCGGTTTTTTATGGGCACCGACTCGGCCCCCCATTCGCAGGCACGGAAAGAGGTCGATTGCGGCTGCGCGGGTTGTTTTACCGCCCCTTATGCCATCGCACTCTATGCCAAGGCCTTTGAGGAGGCCAATGCGCTTGAACGCCTTGATGATTTCTGCAGCGGCCATGGGGCGGACTTCTATCAACTTCCCCGAAGCACGGAGACGGTTCGTCTGCGCCGTGAGTCACAACTGGTGGCGGACCAATGGCCCTTTGGAGGCCAACGCGTCGTTCCCCTGCTGGCCGGGACACGTCTGGAGTGGACATTGATTGGTAGTCAATCCGTGCCTCCATCTGCGTGAAGCGGCTTATGATGGAGTCGGGAAGTGGGCTGGGCGGCCGCTGTGCAAGCAGAGGAAGGTCCGGACTCCGTAGGATAGGGTGACGGCTAACGGCCGTACGCAGCAAGCCCATTGAGAGATGGGCCCAAGGCGAGGAATAGGGCCACAGAGACGAGTATCCGCTGGCAACAGCGAGGACGTGAAACGCGGCAACCTCCACCCGGAGCAACACCAAGTAGGCGTGCGAAGGCCTTCGGGCCCGAAAGAGTGATCCGCTCGATGCACGCGGGTAGGTGGCTAGAGCCCCGCAGCAATGTTGGGCCCAGATGGATGGTCGCCATAGGGATTCGCGTCCCCGTAACAGAATCCGGCCTATAGGCTCGCTTCCCTTCTTCTTCGCATGCGGTTTGCTCGGGGCTCGCTTCCCTTCCTCTTCGCCCGCGGCTCGCTCGGGGCCCGCTTCCCTTCCACGCTTTCGGTTCGCTCGGGCTCGGCTCCCGCTCGCGAGCCCAGGCCTCGTTTCCTTTCGCTCCCTGTCGCTTGACCCGCTCCTGCCTTTTCCCTAAAGTGGGAAAATGTGTGAAAAAGTGTCTATTTGTGGGAAATTGTTCCCCCGATCGGCGCTGGCGATTTCAGGAAAAACTCTTTGAACCACAACTTTGTAGGCATCTCAGCCCTCAGTCTCGACGCGAAGGGCCGCATGACCATACCGACCCGGCACCGTGATGCACTGATGCAGGACTCGGCGGGCCAACTCGTGTTGATGGAGAGTGACAGTGGTTGCCTGCTATTGATGACCCAGCGCCTCTGGTCAGGACGAATTGCGTCGATTACCGAGGACGATGCGGACGAGGAGCGTCGCCGATTCTGGCTCGGCCTGAGCGACACACCAGAGATCGACTCCGCGGGCCGAGTCCTGATCAACCCCGTGCTTCGCGAGGGCGCCGGCATCAGCCGCGAGGTCATGCTTCTGGGGGTGGGCCCACATTTTGAGGTCTGGGACGCGGCTCGCCTGGCCCTTCATAAAGAGGCGGTTCGGGCCCGCAAGATGCGAGGGGCCAATTGATTGATTCAGCCGCATCCATCGCAAGAAGAGCGCCCGCATCGGCCGGTGCTTCTGCGAGAGACGATCGAGGCGATTGTTCAGGATCCCGATGGACTCTATATCGACGCCACCTTCGGCAGGGGCGGGCACAGCAGAGCCCTTCTTGCGCGACTGGGGCCTGCGGGGCGACTGGTGGCCATTGATCGAGATCCGGAGGCAATCGAGGCAGCGCGTTGCATTCGAGACCCCCGTTTCTCAATTCGTCACATGGATTTTCAAGGGCTTGGTCAACTTGCGTCCGAGTTCGGCGCACATGCTGTCGAGGGAATCATTGCAGACCTTGGGGTCTCGTCTCCTCAGCTTGATGAGCCCCATCGGGGCTTTGGATTTCAAAGGGATGGTCCCCTGGACATGCGCATGGACCCGAGTCAGGGCCGTGCGGCAGCAGAGTGGTTGAGTGAAGTGAGCGTCGATGACCTAGAGGAGGTGTTAAGAAACTATGGCGACGAACGGCATGCTCGCGCGATTGCGCAGTCGATTGTGTCTCGCTGCACGGATGCGCATAGAGGGGAGGCGGAGCCCTTGGTTCGCACGGGCCAACTCGCGGCACTTATTGCGAGCGTCCTGCGTCGAAGGGGCGGCGGGAAAACACCGGGTCATCACCCGGCCACACGAAGCTTTCAGGCTATACGGATTCATATCAATGACGAGCTCTCGCAACTCGAAGCCCTTCTTAAGGCGGCGCCAAGGCTACTGAGGAACGGTGGAAGACTCGGCGTCATTAGCTTTCATTCGCTCGAGGACCGCCGAGTCAAGCAGGCATTTCAGCCCTCAGCGCAGCGAGTCGATCGAGCCATCGGGATGGGTCGAGCCCGTCACGCCATGCTCCGCACCCTCGTTGCCCCGGCGCCTTCATCCAGGGGCCATGGCGTTTGGAAATCCATCGGACGATTCCGCGCTGCTGACGAGGAGCTCTCTGAAAATCCGCGGGCGAGAAGTGCCATCCTGCGAGTGGGGCAGCATCAGTTGGAGCGATCGGAGTGAGCCTGCGCGTTGCACTCCTGACTTTACTGCTGGTCTTCTCCGCCATGGCGCTTGTGCAGTCAAGGTATCAGGAGCGACGACTCTATGCGGAGATGGAGAAGTTGGAAAAAACCAGCCAAAAGCTCCAATCCGACATTGAGAATATGCAGGTTCAACGACTGGCCCTTGGCACGCCAGCGCGCATTGACGCCTTGGTTCGAGATCGACTCGGCATGGTGCCGATTCGGCCAAATGAGACGCTGCAGTACTCAAAGGGTTCGAGCCAATGAGCAACCGCTCGCAGCCGATTCTGACGTGGCGTGCCACTGCATGGCGAAGCCGGGTTGTACTTTTTCTCATCATCGGTGCGTTGATTGCGGTGATGGTCAAGGCCTTCGCTCTGCAGCATCTTCATGTGGAGCAGTGGCAGAAGAGGGCGGAGGTTCGATTCGAAAGGGTTCGCGACATTCCTGCGGCCCGCGGCCGACTGCTCGATCGAAATGGTGTGGCACTGGCTGTGAGTATTCCCGAGCACCGCCTTGGCCTTGTCCCCTCCCACTTCAATAAGGCGCTGCAGGGTCAAGCGCAGCCGGCCCGCAAACTCGACGAGCTCGCGAGCATTGTCGGAATTCCGAAGTCTGAGATTCTTCGACGAGCCCGCGAATCGAAGCAATTCTTTTACCTGACTTCTGGCCTCGATTTGGAGAAGGCCGATCAGATTCGGGCGCTGAAGATTAAGGGACTCGAACTCGAACAGGAGTTTCGCCGGCACTACCCCTATGGCGAGGTCTTTGCCAATGTAGTTGGTTTCACTGGGCAGGACGACCGCGGCCAAGAAGGAATCGAGAAGGCATTTGACAAGATTCTCAAGGGTGAGCAGGGGAGCGAGCGCGTCCTTGTGGATCGCCGCAACGTGGCCTTCGGTCAGCGACAGTACTCCCCCGCCGCGCCCGGCGATGACCTGAGGCTCTCCCTCGACACAGGCCTGCAGACCATCGCATTTCAGGCTGTTCGCGATGCCATGCAACAGCATCGTGCGAAGGCAGCCTCTGCCGTTGTTTTGGATGCGAGAACGGGCGAGCTTCTCGCCATGGTCAATGCACCCAGTTTCAATCCCAATGAACGTCAGAGGCTTGATCCCGCGAAGGTTAGAAATCGAGTGGTAACCGACACCTTTGAGCCGGGCTCCACTCTCAAGCCCTTCACCATCGCAACCGCCCTTGACGCGGCCGTTATTCGGCCTGACACGCGCTTTCAGACCGCCAGTGGAATGATGACGATCAGCGGCCGAACCATTCGGGATTCAAGTCCCCATGGCAATCTCGACGTCAACGGCATCCTCGAGAAGTCGAGCAATATCGGCATGGCTCAAATTGCACTGCGACTGCCGGCGCAGACCCTTTTTGAGCGCCATCGTATGGTGGGCTTCGGGTCCACACCATCACTCGAACTCCCCGGAATGGTCTCCGGACGGCTGCGCCCCTGGCAGGGTTGGGTGGCCATCGATCAGGCCACCCTCTCCTACGGCCACGGTGTATCCGTCTCCCTCCTTCAACTGGCAAGGGCCTACACGGTCTTCACGCGAAGTGGCGAAATACTCCCCGTAAGCCTCACACCGGTAACAGATGCAGTCATTGGCGACCCCGTTTTCTCATCGGCGACCGCATCAAGGGTTCGAGACATGCTCGAGCGGGCCACTGGGCCCGAGGGCACGGCACCGAAGGCCCGCATACAGGGGTTTCGTGTCGCGGGCAAAACCGGCACCGCCCACAAGCCTGAGCGCGGTGGCTACGCAAAGAATCGCTACATCGCTTCCTTTGTGGGCTTTGTACCCGTTGAGCAGCCACGATTCATTATCGGCGTGATGGTCGACGAGCCCGCAGCGGGCGAGCATTACGGTGGACAAGTGGCCGCGCCCGTCTTTGCAAGGATTGCTTCGGAAGGGCTTCGCCGCCTGCAGATGTCTCCAGACCCCGCGATTCGAATTCTTCCCGACCCAGTGAAGGTGGCCTCCGGAGCCCCTTACTGATGGGCGCCGCCTCCATCTCGCAAGTCAAAATAATCCATCCACTTGCAGTGGAGGATGACGAGGCCTCCGCACTTGGAGAGCGGCTTCGCAAGCTTGGCTCAGCAGGACATCTCTACAGTGATACGCGCCGATGTGGGCCACTCGATTGGGCCATGCTTCGAACGGGCGCTTCGATGGGCTTGGAAGCCTTGCTCAACCGCGCCCAAGAGAAGCGACCTCGCGGCCTCGTGGTCGATGCGGTCGATGAACCGGCGGCCATGGAATGGCTCAATAGTCGGGATCGAGAAGGTTGGGTCCCGGAGATCGTCTCGATTGAGGGCTTGAAGCAGCGGGCAGGAATTATTGCCTCTGTGTTCTATGGCGACCCCTCCGCGGAGCTCGAGGTCATAGCGGTGACTGGGACCAACGGGAAGTCAACGGTTGTCCATGCGCTGGCCTCTGGCCTCTCAGTCCTTGGGCAGGTCAGCGCCTCGGTCGGCACGCTTGGAGTTCAGTACTTTCCAGTCGGAGGCGACTCGCCGGTGGCACTTCTTGGGTCAGGCCTGACCTCACTCGATCCGGTTCATCTCCAAGAGGTGCTTGCCTCATTGCGAGATCGGGGCGTGACAGTCGTCTGTCTCGAGGCAAGCTCAATTGGCTTGGTCGAGCATCGGCTCACAGGCTGCAGGATTCGATGGGTGGGGATCACCAATCTGAGCCGGGATCACCTTGATTTCCACAGAACCATGGAGTCCTACGCCGAGGCAAAGGCGCTGCTCTTACAAGCCCCCAACCTAAAAGGATGCGTGGCCTCCACGGCACTGCATTACTCCCCTCTGAAAGAGGCCTCGATCCTGAGCACTGCGGCCCGAAAGAGTGGCCTTTTGAGTTGGGCCGACGCCCGACCGCCGGATGAGACCAGGCCACTCGCCGACACATCGGTTCTACGGCTCAGATCAGTCGCTGCGAGCAGTGTTGGAACAGAGGTGGAGCTTCGATTGGCCCAAGTCGACGGCAAGGTGGAGATCCAACTACCGGTCTGGGGTCAGCACAACCTCGAGAATGCATCTCTCGTTGCGGGGCTATTGGAGCGAATGGGTCACCCTGCGTCATCACTCGCAAGGGTTCTTCGGGCAATGCGTCTGCCGGAAGGTCGACTCGAGAGAGTCAGCCCCGGTGATTCAAAGCAGCCCGCCCCCTGGGTGTTTGTTGACTATGCCCATACACCCGAGGCCCTTGAGAGGGTGCTCGAGGCGCTGCAACCACTCGCTCGGTCTCGTGGCGGACAGCTGGTCACTGTCTTTGGCTGCGGTGGAGACCGTGATCCAGGCAAGCGAGGTCCGATGGGCGAGGTGGTCAGCCGAGGCGCTGACCGTGTCTTTGTCACCAGTGACAACCCTCGATCAGAAGATCCAGCAACCATCATTCAGGCCGTGGTCGCTGGTTTGTCCACCGAGGCGCGCGCTCGGTGTCGGTTGATGACAGATCGCGCCGAGGCCATCGACCGTGCGATTGAGTCGGCGGGTCCTCAAGACGTGATTCTGATTGCAGGAAAGGGCCACGAGAAGACGCAACAAATTGGTGACAGGCTTCTTGCCTTCGACGACCGATTGGTGGCGGCCGAGGCGATTTGCGATTGGCAAATACCAGCGGGTCTTGATCTGTTGCTGGAGATTCCAGACTCCAAACCAAGCGACAAACTCCATTGCCTTGGTCCTGGGACAGCAATCGAAGGATTTAGCAGTGACAGCCGATCGGTCGGACCAGGCGAAGTATTCATCGCGCTGGTGGGCGAGCGCTTTGATGGACATGACCACGTTGCCAAGGCCTTTGAGCGTGGCGCCGTGGCGGCGGTTGTGAGCCGATTGCCCGAGGGCCTCGACCCCGCGAGATGCAAGGCCTGCGTGCTTGTGCCTGATACCCAGCGAGCATTGCTTCAATTGGGGGCGCTCTGGCGGGCTCGCTGGAGCGGCTGCCTCGTTGCTATCGCTGGCTCCAATGGCAAGACCACCGCGAAAGAAATGCTCTGTGCGCTGTTTCGGTCAGCAGTGGGCGCGCGATCGACCTGGGGCACCCCGGGCAACCTCAACAACGCCATCGGTTTGCCTCTTACGCTTCTGGGTCTTCGGCATCGGCACCGATTCGCAGCCGTTGAGATTGGCATGAACCACCCAGGCGAGGTGGCCGCATTGGCCCAGGCCGCTTCTCCAAATCATGCCCTCATTACGAATGCGCAACGGGAGCATCAGGAATTTATGTCATCGGTTCGTGCCTGTGCAGAGGAGAACGGAACCATCCTTCAATACCTGCGGCAGAACGCAACAGCCGTTATCCCTTGTGACCCTGAGCACGAGCCAATTTGGACAGCGCAGGCCAAGGGGGCCATCACAGGTCGATTCGGTCTCGTCAGTGATTCCTTCGACTTCAATCATCGACCCCACCTTGAGGTGAAGGCGAAGGTGGTTGGGGTTGCGCCATTGAGGGCAACTCTGTGCCTAGAGACCAACGTGGGCGCAACGGACGACATCGGGCCGATTGAAGTCCCTGCTGTGGGGATCCATTTCGCCAGACACATGGCAGCCATTGGCTGCCTGGCCCGACTGATGAAATTCTCGGACCAGGTGATTGAGACTGGTCTTTCGATGTTCCGGCCAGTGGCGGGCCGGGGCCACTTGATTGAGATGCGGCCAGGACTCCTTGTGGTGGACGACTCTTACAACGCAAACCCCGATTCGGTCTTGGCGGCCATTGATGCTTTGGCCGCAGTACCACCACCCAAGGCCTTGGTCCTCGGTGACATGGGCGAAGTAGGCAGTCAAGGCCCGCAATTTCATCGAGAGGTCTTGGAGGCCACCGAGCAAAAGGGCATCGATGCCATCTACGTGTTGGGTGATGCCTTCGCACAAGCGGCCTTAGAGACAGGCAGAGCAAAAGCCTTCTCAGATATTGATGGGCTTTGCGATGCAGTTTCCGATTGGGTCGACGACCATCAACCGCCCTCGACTCTCTGGGTTAAAGGCTCCCGATTCATGCGGATGGAACGCGTGATTCACTCCCTTAAAGAAAGGCCTGCACGCAATGCTCCTGTTTCTGCTTGAACTACTCAGTGAGCATGTCAGGGGTCTATCGGCCTTCACCTACATCACCCTTCGCGCCGTCATGGCGAGCCTCACCGCCCTCGGCATTGGGCTGGTCTTGGGCCCATGGGTGATTCGTCGATTGACCGCATTAAAAATTGGTCAGGCCGTGCGAGACGACGGGCCGCAGACCCACCTTATAAAAGCTGGAACGCCGACGATGGGCGGCGCCCTGATACTTATCTCAGTGGGCTTTGCCACTCTGTTCTGGTCCGACTTGAGCAATCGTTTTGTCTGGGTGGTGCTGCTGGTCACACTGGGACTGGGTGCAGTGGGCTGGGTCGACGACTATCGAAAGGTGGTCTACCAGGACCCGAAGGGATTGCCCGCGAGATGGAAGTACTTCTGGCAGTCACTCATCGGCCTCTTCGCTGCATTCGTGCTCGCCTTCTCCGTTTCGACTCCCAACAACGACCAGGCGTGGCTTTTATTCAAGTACTGGCTCAATAACGGCTTCTTCATGGAGTTGCCAAACCAGGCTGACTTGATCGTTCCGTTCTTTAAGAGTGTTGCCTACCCATTGGGCATCTGGGGCTTTGTCATCTTGTCCTACTTCGTGATTGTTGGAAGCAGCAATGCGGTCAATCTCACCGACGGCCTTGATGGCCTGGCAATCATGCCAACGGTTCTAATCGCAGGCGCTCTGGGCGTCTTTGCTTACGTGGCGGGTAACGCGGTCTTCTCGAAATACCTGCTTTTGCCATACGTGCCCGGTGCAGGGGAACTCACCATCTTCTGCGCCGCCATGGTGGGAGCTGGACTGGCCTTCCTTTGGTTCAACGCTTATCCGGCGACGGTTTTTATGGGCGATGTCGGTGCCCTTGCCCTCGGTGGCGCCTTGGGCGCGGTGGCCATTGTGGTTCGTCAGGAGATTGTCCTCTTCATTATGGGCGGCGTATTCGTGGCCGAGACTCTCTCGGTCATGCTTCAGGTCGCTTATTTCAAGTACACCAAGCGTCGCTATGGTGAGGGCCGCCGGATTCTTCGAATGGCGCCTTTGCACCACCACTTCGAGGAGTCTGGTTGGAAGGAGACGCAGGTGGTCGTTCGCTTCTGGATCATCACCATGATGCTTGTGCTCGCTGGACTTGCGACGCTAAAGATTCGCTAAAAAAAATGACAGCGCATACCACCACAGACACCTCGAACGGGCAGCCGTGGGATTGGCGCGCATCCCAGGACTGGACGGGTCGCAAGGCACTGGTGGTCGGTGCCGGGGAGTCCGGGCAGGCCTGCGCCCGGTGGTTGGTTCGCCGAGGCATGCGGGTCCGCCTTATCGATAGTCGCGCCATCCAGGTCGACTGGCAGTCGCCCATGCTTGAAGTGCAACTTGAGGCGCCCAAGCCCATGGGAGTTGATCAACTCGATGGTGTTGACCTGGTCGTGACCAGCCCGGGCCTCTCCCCACATCCCGACCGGCTCGGATCGATCTCAGAACTCATTGCCGCCTGTCGCAGGCGTGGTCTGGCGATTGTTCAAGAGCTCGACCTCTTCAATTGGGGACTCTATTGCCTTGGAACGGGACGAGGCGACCTCAAGGACGGTGGCCAACTTGAAATCGATCGTCCACAGATCCTAGCGATTACAGGCACGAACGGGAAAACAACCACAGCGATGTTGACGGCCTACCTTCTGACCCAGGCCGGTCTGGATGTCCAACTGGCGGGCAATGTGAGCCCGTCGCTGTTGGCGGCCTTAATGGATCGTGAAGACCGGGGGCTTATGCCGCAGGCTTGGGTTCTCGAGCTCTCAAGCTTTCAGCTTGCTCAGGTGGAGGCCTTTCAGCCGACGGCCAGTGTTGTTCTCAACCTAGAGGAAGACCACCTGGACTGGCATGCCGATCTTGAGGACTATCGGCAATCGAAACTAAGAATCCTCGGAATGCCCCGAGCCACTGGCGTGGTCATGCTCGACCGTGATCAGGAGGACCTCGCCCAGCGACTGCAAGAGAGGCTGCGGTCGCACCAGGAGATGGTTGTTGGCTATGGCCTCGGCCCCATTGCGCCGAATGCGCTGGGATTGGGCGTGATTCATGAGGGCTTGGACTGGATTGTCAGGCGAGCGAGCCTCGACGAAGACGAGCCGAGTCGCTTGATGCCAGTCGGTGCGCTGCGAATTCCGGGTTCGCACAATCTTCGGAATGCGATGGCTGCGCTGGGGCTTGCGCTAACGGTGACAAAGGACCTGGCTTCACTCCTGCATGGACTGAGAAGTTATCGGGGTGAGCCACATCGACTGGAAGAGATCGCGTCCATGGGACCCGTGCGGTTCATTGATGACAGCAAGGGGACAAATGTCGATGCAACCCTCGCTGCTCTCTCCGCTTTTGAAGAGCCGGTGGTGGTCATTCTCGGTGGGGACGGCAAGGGCCAGCGATTTGAGCGTCTGGTTAACCGTGTTCAAGAGAGACGAATTCAGGCCATCTGCATTGGCCGAGATGGGCCGACGATTGCCCAGATGCTGGAGGCAAAGGGGTGTCAATGCCATCGAGCCAACTCGCTCGAGGCGGCCGTCGAAAATGGCTGGACACTCGCGCTGAACGCAGCCCAGGAATCGGGGCGTGCAGTTCTGTTGCTCAGTCCTGCGTGTGCGAGCTTTGACATGTTCACAGGCTATGCCCATCGGGCGCGCGTTTTTTCTGAGGCCGTCGCCGCGTTGGCGGCCAGAGAAGGGCAGCCGTGTTAACCAAGTTGGCACAGACGATTCGTCCAGCCCCCTTGGATCGGGGCCTGTTGCTTGTCTTCTTCGGACTCTTACTGCTGGGCCTGGTGATGGTCTACTCCGCAAGCCAACCCCTTCCTGGGTCGGAGATGGCGCCCAGCCTCTGGCGTCAACTGCGGGGGCATCCGATGCACCTTGGCCTGGGCCTACTGGTCTTCTGGCTCATGCTCTCGGTTCCGATCGACCTCTGGGAGCGCTACTCGGGCCTGCTGTTCGGAATTGGCATTGCACTTCTTGCCGCGGTGGCTGCCATCAAATTGATCGGTGGCGCGAGCTTTATCAAAGACGGGGCGCTCCGGGCCCTTCCACTGGGCGTTATTACGCTGCAACCGGCCGAGCTGGTTAAGTTGTTCGCATTGGTCTACGCAGCCGCCTATGCGGTGCGCCGGCAGGAGCGGATGCGTTACGAGTTACTCAAGGGCCTGGCTCCGATTGGAAGCCTGATGGCCCTGGTCATCGCACTTCTCCTCTACCAACCCGACCTGGGTTCGGCGATGGTGATTACAGCCACAGTCATGACCGTTCTATTCCTCGGCGGCATGAGTCTGCGAGTGGTGTTTCCACTGGGCCTGCTCTTGATCGGTTTCTTTGCGGCCATGGTCTACTTCACGCCTTGGCGATTGGGCCGTCTCATGTCGTACTTGACCCCCTGTGACCCAACCCACGTTGCATCGACTGGCTATCAACTCTGTGGGGCACTGATCGCCTTCGGCCACGGCGGCCTCTTTGGGTCGGGTCTTGGAACCGGAATCGCCAAGATGGGCCATCTTCCGCTGCCCCACACAGACTTCATCTTCGCGGTGATTGGTGAAGAGCTCGGATTCGTCGGCGTGATGGTGGTACTGCTTGCATTTGCTTATCTTGTGCGCAGGGCCATTGAGGTGGGCCGCCAAGCAATGAGTCAGGAGCGTCTGTTTGCCGGACTCGTGGCCCAGGGCATCGGGGTCTGGATTGGCATTCAGACCTTCATTCATGCAGGGGTCAATACAGGACTATTGCCCACGAAGGGATTGACACTCCCTTTCATTAGCCACGGAGGAAGCTCCATGCTCGTGGTCTGTCTAGCCATGGGCGTGCTGGTGCGAATTGATATGGAAAATCGTGCTCGAATTCGAGGCACGCCGATATCTGACCCTCGACAGGGCCCCGGCATGGATCGGCTCTCCGGCCGTGGGCATTCCGCGGCCCGATGGAGTGGCGCATGAGTCACTCGGCCAAGGTGCTAATCGCTGCCGGTGGAACGGGTGGCCATGTCTTCCCAGCCCTGGCAATTGCGAAGAGCCTTGCCCAAGAGGGGCATCGGCTTGAATGGATCGGAAGCAACCGCGGCCTTGAGGGAAGGGTGGTGCCCGAAGCGGGCATTGCATTCAAGGAACTCAACTTCTCTGGAGTGCGCGGTCGGGGACTCCTTGCTTGGCTGAGTCTCCCCCTGCGTCTTCTTCGTGCTGTATCGGAGTGCTGGTCCTGGCTGGGTCGAATATCGCCCCAACTGGTCATTGTGTTCGGCGGCTACGTGAGCTTTCCGGTTGGAATCGTGGCTCGCATGAAGGGAATTCCCCTGTTGGTGCATGAGCAGAATGCGGTGATGGGAACCGCCAATCGGTGGCTGTCTCGATTCGCGACGCGGGTCATCACTAGCTTTCCATCCACGCGCTATGCACCGCAACAAGCCTTGACCATTGGGAATCCTGTTCGTGAGGAGCTCAGGGCTTTGCGGCGTGAGCGGCAGCAGACAGTGACCGAGAGGCCTCGGGGAGACGCACCCCGCCGACTGCTCGTTCTTGGGGGCAGCCTCGGAGCGAGGCCTCTGAATCAGGCGATGCCAAAACTCATGACCTTGCTGAAAGAGGCCGGCATACCAGCCCAGATTCTTCATCAGACGGGTATCGCGGCCCTGGATGAAACGCGGCAGGCCTACTCAGCCGCTGGACTGGCGCCCGATGATCGGGCGATCCGCATCCTTGGATTCATCGATGACATGGCGGACGCCTACCGATGGTCCGATCTTGTAATCTGCCGCGCAGGCGCCTCGACCGTGTCCGAACTGATGGCGGTGGGCTGCCCCGCAGTGCTTATCCCCCTGCCCCACGCAATTGACGACCATCAGACTGCCAATGCAAACGCCATGGTCTCTCTGGGTGCAGCCGAGATGGTCCCTCAGAGCGAGGCCTTGGCCGCTCATCTCTTTGAGGCATTTCAGAGGCTGGGAACGCAGCGGCTCGATGAGATGGCAAAAGGCCTTCAAGCCATCGATCCCGACAGAGTCGTAACCGACTTCCTGAGGGTCTGCCGTGAACTCATGGCCAGAGAACCGGCTTCTCGAGGTGCCCCCGCATGAAGCATCGAATTCGCTGCCTGCATTTTGTGGGGATTGGGGGAAGCGGCATGTCTGGAATTGCCGAGGTTCTTCTCAATCAAGGCTATCAGGTCCAAGGCAGTGACTTGGGCAGCAATACAGCAACAGAGCGGCTCTCAGGTCTGGGCGCAAGAATCTTTCAAGGCCACGCTGCAGAGCATCTTGGCACTGCAGATGTCTTGGTGGTCTCAACGGCGGTTCGCTCCGACAATCCCGAACTCCAAGAAGCGCGGCGCCGCAAGATTCCTATTGTGCCCAGGGCACTGATGCTCAGTGAGTTAATGCGCATGAAACAGGGCATTGCGATTGCAGGCACTCACGGGAAAACGACCACGACGAGTCTTGTGGCCTCGCTATTGGCAGAGGCCGGCTTCGACCCCACTTTCGTTATTGGCGGGCGACTCAATAGTGTCGGCGCGAACGCACGCCTCGGCCTAGGGGAGGCGTTTGTGGCTGAAGCCGATGAGTCCGACGGTTCGTTCTTGAACCTTATGCCAATGATGGCCGTGATCACGAATATCGATGCGGACCACATGGAGACCTACGACCATGACATGGCGCGACTCAAGCAATCTTTTGTTGCCTTCACCCAGCGCCTTCCGTTCTACGGAGAGGCCATCGTGTGTCTTGACGATTCCAATGTTCGAGAAATCGTGCCGTTTATTTCGCGGCCGGTGATTGGCTATGGCATGCACCCAGAGGCCGATGTGCGGGCCGAGGCGGTTGTGGCCAAGGACTTTGCAATGGCATTTAACCTCATACGCCCGGGTCGAGTGCCGCTTCCGGTGGAGTTAAACCTTCCCGGCCATCACAACGTGCTCAATGCGCTTGCCGCATGTGCTGTTGCGACGGAGCTCGGCGCGAGCGATGAGGCCATCGCGAGGGGTCTCAAAAACTTCACTGGTGTCGGGCGCCGACTCCAACGCTGGGGTGACCTGAATGCGGGTGACGGCAAAGCAACCCTGATCGACGATTATGGCCATCACCCTGTTGAGATAGCCGCGACCATTGCGGCTGTGCGCGGCGCCTATCCCAATCGAAGGGTCTTCTTGGTCTTTCAACCCCACCGATACAGCCGAACCCGCGACCTCTTCGAGGACTTCGTGCGCGTCCTCTCAACAGTCGATCAGTTGGTACTAACCGAGGTCTACGCTGCAGGTGAATCTCCACTCACGGCCGCAGATGGGCGCAGCCTCGCGAGGGCTGTGCGTCAACTCGGGGGCGTTGACCCAGTCTTTGCCGCGGGCGTTGAGGAGATCCCGAAACTGGTAGCGGCTCTTCTACGCCCAGGTGACGTTCTCATGACCATGGGCGCGGGTTCGATCGGCACCATGCCTGCCAAGCTCATGGAGTCTTTCAATTCGCCAATGGAGGTCGCAGATGGCAGATAGCGGCCAGGTCTTGGCGCATGCCATGCAGCGCGTTGCCGTTCTGATAGGCGGCCAATCGGCCGAGCGAGAAATATCGATTCGATCGGGCCAAGGCGTGCTCGCGGCATTGCGCGAAAACGGCGTCGACGCGATTGCCTTCGATCCAGCAGACAAGCCGATCGGCGATCTCGCGGGCCTCGGTCTGGACGCTTGTTTTATCTGTCTGCATGGCCGATTTGGTGAGGACGGCACCGTCCAAGGTGCGCTGGAGTTGATGCGCATTCCCTACACCGGGTCCTCTGTTTTGGCCTCTGCCTTGGCAATGGACAAGGCCCTAACGAAGCAGGTCTGGGCGGGCCTCGGGATTCCAACCCCCCAATTTGTTGAGCTGACGAACGGAGAATCTCTGGCCTCGGATGCAAACCGATCTCGACTGGAGGCATTGGGTACGCCGCTGGCGGTGAAGCCTGCCCGAGAGGGATCCTCTCTTGGTTTCACCAGGGTCAATGACCGAGAGGCCTTGGGCGCTGCACTGTCTAAGGCCCTGCAGTTCGATCGCAGCGCGTTGGTCGAGCAGTTCATAGCCGGTAGGGAATTCACAGTGGCCCTGCTCGATGAACCAGGAGGCGGGTCGGTTCGGGCGCTTCCCGTGGTCGAAATCTGTGCACCTGGGGGTGACTATGGTTATGACAACAAGTACTTTGGTGATGAGACCAAGTACTTGTGTCCCGCTCCAATCGATCGCGCCCTGACCGAGCAGATGCAGGCACTCTCCTGTCGCGCATTTGAGGCACTGGGCTGTGAGGGCTGGGCCCGGGTGGACATCCTGCTCGACCAAAAAACAAACACACCCGTGCTGCTCGAAATCAACACCTCTCCGGGCATGACGGATCACTCGCTGGTCCCGATGGCCGCAAGAGAGGCAGGCATGACTTACGGCGCACTGGTTATGCAAATACTCGCCACCGCCCGACTCAAGACAGAGATGCCACCACCTGGGCGCGGGGCAGGAGATCCTTCGGATGGATAGCTTGCGACAACTATGGAACTCGCCCCCCGCATTGAATCGGTTTGCCGCCGCTTTGATGTCCACGGCCGTCTTGATCCTCTTGGCATTGGGCGTTTATTCGATTGCGAGTCGGCCGGCCTTTGCAGTCAGGCAGGTTGATATCCAGTCGGCGGGCGCACCCCTTCGGCATGTCCAAGAGGCCGATCTGCGAGAGGCGCTGCGATCCGGACTGGCCGGGACCACATTAACGGCGGCGCTTGGCAGTGTCAGAGAGAAAATCGATGCCCACCCGTGGGTCCGTCAGGTAACCATCCGACGAATCTGGCCCAATCGGCTGCTGATCCAGATCGAGGAGCACCAGCCGATCGCGAGCTGGGGAGATGGACGTTTCTTCAATCGCCAAGGCGAGCTCTTCGTGGGCGAAGCCAATGGCGTAATGGACGATGCGACCGATCATTACCAATGCCTCTTGCCCGAGCTTGAAGGCCCCGTGGGGAGTCAGGCGCGCGTGCTCGAGCGAGCCATGCAGGCTTCGGTGTTGCTAGAGGCCAACGGCCACCGTCTCAATGCGATGGCGCTGGGTTCCCAATACGCCTGGCAACTCAGAATCAACAACGGCCTGGTCGTCGAGATTGGTCGAGACGCAATTGGCACCGATTGGCAAGTCAGGCTGCAACAGATGGCCGAGAGTCTGTCTTGGCTCAACGCCCAGGTGAGGTCCGAGGGCCGGCTGGCACGAATCGACCTTCGCTACGCCAACGGGTATGCCTACCGGCTTGGGTCGACGGTCGAGTCGTCCAGCGAGCGTGCAGCGGCCCCAACGAGTTGCTTTCAATACTTCATCAAGGATCGCAACGCATGACACGAGAGACATCTAAATTGCTGGTGGGCTTGGACATTGGAACCTCGAAAATCGTCGCGATCGTTGCGCAGGTCCTCGAAGACGAGCGGCTCGAAGTCATTGGCCTAGGGCAAGCCGAGAGCGATGGCCTAAAGAAGGGTGTGGTCGTCAATATTGACGCCACGGTCGCCTCGATTCAGAAAGCGCTCGAAGAAGCCGAGTTAATGGCGGATTGCAAAATCACCTCGGTCTACACAGGAATTGCGGGGAGTCATATCCGCAGCTTCAACTCCTCGGGAATGGTGGCGATCAAAGACAAAGAGGTCGCCCAGCCCGATGTCGACCGTGTCATTGAGACAGCGACGGCCGTCACAATCCCTGCAGACCAGCAGGTTCTTCATGTGTTGCCCCAGGAATTCATTATTGATGGGCAAGAGGACGTTCGTCGGCCCATCGGCATGAGCGGGGTTCGATTGGAGGTCCGTGTTCACATCGTGACGGGCGCAGTGAGCGCAGCGCAAAACATCATCAAATGCATCCGTAGGTGTGGGCTCGATGTTCAGGAACTGATCCTGCAGCCTCTGGCATCGAGCCACTCGGTACTAACCGAGGACGAGCGCGAACTTGGGGTGGCACTCGTAGATATCGGCGGCGGCACCACTGACATCGCAATTTTTGCGGGTGGGGCCATCCGTCACACCGCGGTCATTCCAATTGCCGGAGATCAGATTACCAACGACATCGCGATGGCGCTGCGCACACCCACCCGGGATGCAGAAGAAATCAAGTGTCGCTATGGCGTAGCCAAGCAGACACTGGTGGATGCAAACGCCGGCTTTGAGGTGCCTGGCTTGGGCGACCGCGGCCCACGCATGCTTTCGCAGCAATCGCTGGCGGCGGTTATTGAGCCCCGTGTTGAGGAGCTTTTCTCGCTTGTGGCCCAGGTCATTCGAGAGAGTGGATTTGAAGAGCTTCTTTCTGGGGGAATCGTTCTAACGGGGGGAAGTGCGCAACTCCCCGGAATGATTGAACTCGGTGAAGACGTCTTTCTAAAACAGGTTCGTGTGGCTCGCCCAAGTTATCGGGGGAGCCTCTCGGACGTTGTGAGCAGTCCCAGATATGCCACTGCCATGGGACTCTTGGAGGAGGCGAAGCGGCAGTGGCTTCGCGGCGCAGAGGTGAACAGGCAGACCGGATCCTTCCGGGACACCCTGGCGCGAATGAAGTCGTGGTTTGTGGGCAATTTCTAGTTCCGAACAAAGGAGAAAGTCATGAGTTTCCAAATGTTAGAAACCGACACCTTGGGCACAGTCATCAAGGTCATTGGCGTCGGTGGTGCGGGTGGCAATGCCGTGCACCACATGATCAATCGTGGGGTCCAGGGGGTGGAGTTCGTCTGTGCGAATACCGATGCCCAGTCCTTGGCGCGCCCGGGGGCGAGCCTCAGCGTGCAATTGGGCTCGTCTGGGCTCGGTGCCGGGGCACGTCCCGAAGCGGGCAAGGCGGCAGCGGAGGGGGATCGGGAACGAATTGCCGAGGCCTTGCAGGGCGCCCACATGGTCTTCATTACAGCGGGCATGGGCGGTGGAACCGGAACTGGGGCTGCGCCGGTGGTCGCCGAAGTGGCCAAGGAACTCGGTGCATTGACAGTGGCCGTGGTGACCAAACCCTTCTCCTTTGAAGGCAACCGCCGCCTCCAGGCCGCTGAACAGGGAGTCGCGGAGCTCGAAGGCAAGGTGGACTCGCTCATCGTCATCCTCAATGAGAAGCTCGAGGATGTGCTGGGTGACGAGGTTACCCAGGTCGAGGCCTTTGCTGCCGCCGATGACGTCCTCTACAACGCGGTGGCCGGAATTGCAGAAATCATCAACATCGAGGGACTCGTGAATGTGGACTTCGAGGATGTAAAGACCGTGATGGGAGAGCAGGGCAAAGCCATGATGGGCACAGCCACGGCAGTTGGGCCCGACCGCGCACGGATTGCGGCAGAGCAGTCTGTTCGCAGTCCCCTGCTCGAGGGCGTTGATCTCTCCGGTGCTCGCGGAATTCTGGTCAACATCACCGCGAGCAAATCGCTCAAACTAAAAGAAACAAAACTCGCCATGGAGGCCATTCGCACCTTTGCGGCCGAGGACGCAACCATCATCTTCGGCACGGTCTACGACGAGTCGATGGGTGATGAGATGCGTGTGACTGTCGTGGCCACCGGCCTCGGTGGGTCGAAGAGGAAGCCGACACTCGTGCGCTCTAGCAACTACGGCCAGGTACTTCGCACCGGCACCGATGATGCGGTTGGGGCACCGGCCTTTCAGGCAGCAGGCAACGACGACCCATCCAACCTCGGGCGTAACTACCAGGGTTACGACCAGCCGGCCATTTGGCGGCAGCCCGCCAAGAGCGAAGCGGCCGCCCGGGTAATGGCCCTGGAAGAGGGCGGAATGGATCGCTTCGACATCCCCGCGTTTCTCAGGAAGCAGGCCGACTAGCGAGAAGGCTATTCATGCAGCCTTTGCCGGCTGCTGGCACACTTTCGTTCGGAAACCCGATGGTCGGCCTGCCTGCCGGTCATCGGGGTTGTTTTTTAGCCCCCCAAACAATAAACAGCGGAGAACAAGCATGCCCATTGCACCAGGCCAGGCCCTGCCAAATGCCACCCTTTACGAATTCATTGAAGAAGAGACCCCTGGATGTGCGGTCGGTCCCAACGGCTTTGAAGTCTCAGACATGATCAAGGGAAAAAAGCTCGTCATTTTCGGTCTACCCGGTGCTTACACCCCTACCTGTTCAGTCAAACATGTTCCTAGCTATGTCGCCATGGCCGAGCAGATCAAGGCCAAGGGTGTCGATGAGATCTGGTGTGTCTCGGTCAACGACGCCTTTGTCATGGGTCAGTGGGGCAAGGAGCAGGGCGCCCGAGGAAAAGTCCGAATGCTCGGCGATGGCAATGCAGCCTTCTCCAAGGCCATCGACCTCACCCTCGACCTCACCGGCCGGGGCATGGGTATTCGCTCGAATCGCTACGCGATGATCGTCAACAATGGCGTTGTTGAGAAACTTTTTGTCGAGCAGCCAGGCAAATTTGAGGTTAGTAACGCCGAGAACATTCTCGCCGCACTCGCCTAGAGCCCGCACACTGCCCAGTCGTTAGGTACTCCGTTCCTATGCTGCGTCAACGCACCCTCCAGTCCCAGGTGACGGCCGAAGGCATCGGATTGCACAGCGGTCAGAGGGTGCGACTTCGGCTGCTACCCGCGGCGCCCGATAGCGGAATCATTTTTCGTCGTATCGACCTGCCCGCGCCCAATGAGATTACCTCTCAGGCCGCCGCTGTTGGGGACACTCGAATGGCCTCGACGGTTGCGGCAGGTGATGTGAAAGTCTCCACCGTTGAGCACCTGATGTCGGCCCTGTCTGGGTTGGGCATTGATAATCTACTGGTGGAGGTCGATGCCGCAGAGATACCCATCATGGACGGCAGCGCAGCCACTTTCGTTCATCTTGTGCGTTCGGCCGGCCTCAAGGAGCAAGACCAGCCCAAGCGGTTTGTCGAGGTCCTCGAGCCCATCGAGGTGAGAGACGGAGACAAGTGGGCGCGGCTGGAGCCCTATTTCGGCTTTAGTCTTGACTTCACAATCGATTTCAAACACCCCGCGGTGGACCAGACAGGCCAGGAGGTTCGGGTGGATTTCGAGTGCACCTCATTTGTTGACGAAATTGCACGTGCGAGAACCTTTGGCTTCGTACGCGATGTTGAGTACCTGCGGTCAAAAGGGCTCGCATTGGGTGGCAGCCTCGAGAATGCGATCGTCTTGGATGACCATCGCATCCTTAACAAGGAGGGCCTGCGACAGCCCAACGAGTTTGCCATGCACAAGGCCCTCGACGCGATCGGCGACCTCTATTTGCTCGGTCGACCTCTAATGGCCGCCTATCGGGCCTTTAAATCTGGGCATGCGCTCAATAATCAGCTTCTGAGGGCACTGATGAAGAGGCCGAATGCATGGCGGGAGCGATCCTTTGAGAATCTCAGCCAGGCGCCAGCAGCCTGGTCTCGTCAGTGGTCTTGGACTTGAATCAGGGCCAGTAGCGCCAGCCGTTTTGCGTCCGGAATTGCCGGGCGCGCAGGCAGCGCTGCAGCCCGCTGTGCCCCACCCAAACCCACCTCGGCTGGACGCCATTGAAGACTGAGAATGCCCAGCCCCTTGTCCTTGAAATGGGAGAGGACGCTGGAGTTGAGCAGACGAAGCTTGCTGATTTGACCAACCGATCGCACCGAGACCAGAAGCATCGAGCCACGAACTCCTCTGCTGGGGTCTGCACGTTGGGCACGGTCGATGCCCGTACTGAGGTCACCGAATCCCAGCTTTGCCAGAGCCTCTTGGAGGTGCGCCACCCAGACATCCGACTCCCTAAGGCGCTCGAGCAGGGGGTCAAGCTCGCCGAGCCCCTGTCCCTCAAGGAGGATCCCGTGAACCGTTTTAGAAGCGGGCGGCGTCTTGCGCATGGGCTCATGCTAACCTAGCGCTCTTATGTTGAGTCGCCTTCTTGCGTCGGTCTTCGGTAGTCGCAACGACCGCCTGCTGAAAAAATACCAATCTCGCGTCGAGCAAATCAATGCCTTGGAGACCTCTATTGAGGCCCTGAGCAATGAGCAACTGGCGGCCAAGACCATCGAATTCAAGAATCGAATTCAGTCGGGAGAGACCGTCGACTCCATTCTGGTGGAGGCCTTTGCAGTCTGTCGAGAGGCGGGCCGACGGGCCCTTGGCATGCGCCATTTTGACGTGCAGTTACTCGGAGGCATGGTCCTGCACGAGGGGAAAATTGCGGAGATGAGAACGGGTGAGGGCAAGACGCTTGTGGCCACCCTCCCTACTTATCTCAACGCACTGGCAGGCAAAGGTGTTCATGTGGTCACCGTCAACGAGTACCTTGCTCGTCGAGATTCGGCCTGGATGGGCCGCCTCTATGGCTTTCTCGGGCTCGCGACGGGCGTGAACATCTCGGGCATGTCCTCCTCGGAAAAGCGCGAGGCCTACCTTGCCGATATCACTTACGGAACCAACAACGAGTTTGGATTTGATTACCTCCGCGACAACATGGTCACGGATCGCCAGGAGCGGGTTCAGCGAAGCCTTCACTTTGCCGTCGTCGATGAGGTGGACTCCATTCTTATTGATGAAGCAAGAACCCCACTGATCATCTCGGGGCAGTCGGATGACAGCACCCAGCTCTACCAGGCCCTCAATGGCTTGCCAGCTCGCCTTCATCCTCAGCCGACAGAGGATGGCCCAGGAGATTATTTTGTCGATGAGAAGTCTCGGCAATTGCATCTATCGGATGCGGGATTCGAGAAGGCCGAGCAACTCCTCGCCGACATGGGGCTCCTGCCCGAGGGCGCAAGCTTGTATGACTCCGCGCAGATTTCCCTGCTGCACCACCTGCTCTCTGCCCTTCGAGCGCATGTCTTGTACGTGCGCGACCAGCACTACGTCGTGCAGTCGGGTGAGGTCATTATTGTCGATGAGTTCACCGGACGCTTAATGCCTGGGCGCCGCTGGTCCGACGGCCTCCATCAGGCTGTGGAAGCCAAAGAGGGCGTGGCCATTGAACCCGAGAACCAGACGCTTGCTTCAATTACCTTTCAGAACTACTTCAGGATGTACGGCAAGCTCGCTGGCATGACCGGCACGGCCGACACTGAGGCCTTCGAATTCCAGCAGATCTACGGGCTTGAAACCGTCATCGTTCCCACCCATCGGCCAATGGTGCGCCAGGACCTTCAGGACCAGATTTTTGGCTCGCACGAGGAGAAGGTCGAGGCCATCATCGCTGACGTTCGTCGCCGACATGAGTCTGGCCAGCCCATTCTCGTGGGAACCACTTCTATTGAGAGTTCGGAGGCGCTCTCCTCTGAGTTGACCAAGGTCGGCCTGTCCCATCAGGTACTCAATGCCAAACAGCACGAGAAGGAGGCCGAGATCGTTGCCCAAGCCGGGCGGCCGGGCGTCATCACGATCGCCACCAACATGGCTGGGCGAGGCACCGACATCGTGCTCGGGGGCAGCCTAGAGAAAGACCTTGATCGACTCTCTGAAGACACGGCCCTATCGGAGCAGCAACGATCCCAAGAGGAGTCAAAGCTTCGACAAGCCTGGCAGGAGCGCCATGACAGTGTGATTTCTGCGGGCGGTCTTCACATCATTGGCACCGAGCGGCATGAGTCGCGTCGGATTGACAACCAATTGCGGGGCCGAGCCGGTCGCCAGGGCGACCCAGGCTCGTCGCGCTTTTACCTCTCCATGGATGACCCGCTGTTGAGAATTTTTGCGGGCGAGAGGATGAAGGCGATCATGACCCGACTGGGGGTGCCGAGGGGTGAGCCCATTGAGGCGGGGATGGTCTCGCGATCAATCGAGAGCGCCCAACGCAAGGTCGAAAACCGAAACTTCGATATACGCAAGCAGCTGCTCGAATATGACAACGTCGCCAATGAGCAGCGGCAAATCATCTACTCGCAGCGCAACGAGATCCTTGAATCGACAGATCTCTCTGATTTTCTCCGAGGCCTTCGCCATGGCTGCCTCACTGCAGTGGCTCGGCGCCATATCCCCCAAGAGAGCATCGAGGAGCAATGGGATATCGATGCGCTCACCAACACACTGCTTGCCGACTATCAGATCGACGCGCAGTTGCGCGCTGCGCTGGAGCAGGCCGAAGAGCTCGACGATGAGGCCTTGGTTGCGCGTGTCTGCCGCGCTGCGGACGATGCCTATGCGGCCAAATTGGCCATGCTGTCCCCCGGGGCGTTTTTGGAGTTCGAACGCTCAATGCTTCTGCACCACATTGACCATGCTTGGCGAGAGCACCTGGCCGCATTGGATCACCTGCGTCAGGGCATTCATCTTCGTGGGTATGCCCAAAAAGACCCGAAGCAAGAATACAAACGCGAGGCCTTCGCACTCTTTGAGCAATTGCTCGAGCGTGTTCGGGACGACGTGACCCGTGTCTTGATTACGGTTCAGATCAGCTCCGAGGAGGAGGCTGCCAAGGCCGCAGCCGCGGCAGCACCCAGCCTCCCCAAGGACATTTCGTTTACCCATGCAGACTTCAACGACCAGGAATCACTCACCGATGGAAGCTCGGCTGGGAGCGACCAGGAGGGCCCAGAGGCCGCAGGCACCGTTCGCCGGGAGTTTCCCAAGGTGGGGCGCAACGACCCTTGCCCATGTGGCTCGGGCAAAAAGTACAAGCACTGCCACGGAGCCTTGGCCTAGAGGGGCCGTCTGGAGATCCCAGTGCCTGTTGGACTCCCCCTTCCCAAACGGGACGAACTCTCTCCTGTCGCAGGCCTCGATCTGTTCTCGGTCTCCGCAGGGATTCGAAAATCTGGGCGGCGCGATCTTCTTCTCATGCGACTCGTTGAAGGAAGCGCAGTTGCAGGGGTTTTTACTCAGAATGCCTTCTGCGCCGCACCCGTTCAAGTTTGTCGAGGCCACCTGGCTTCGGGCGGCCCCATCCGAGCCTTACTGATTAATACCGGCTGCGCCAACGCGGGCACCGGTGCCGCCGGGCTTGAAGATGCGCGAACCAGTTGCGCTTGGGTGGCAGAGGTCTGCGGTCTTCATCCGAGCCAGGTCTTGCCTTTTTCCACCGGAGTGATTCTTGAGCGGCTGCCGATGGAACGACTGCGTGCAGGAATCGAGCTGGCGAGTTGCTCGGGGCCTAGTGATTGGCTGGATGCGGCCCATTCCATTATGACCACAGACACCCAGCCCAAAGCCATTTCTCGACGTGTTCGGCTATCGACCGGTCAGATCACCATTACTGGTATCTCTAAGGGTGCTGGAATGATTCGACCCAACATGGCGACCATGCTTGGCTTTGTAGCCACCGACGCAAGGCTCTCTCGTGAAGATCTGCACGGCTTGCTCTTGAGTAGCGTCGACGACTCTTTTAACGCAATCACGGTCGATGGTGACACATCAACCAACGATTCCTTGATTGGAATTGCCACAGGCGCCTCTGGTCTCGATGTTTCCAGGGGAACGGCAGACTGGGAGACGTTTGCTGTTGAGTGGTTGGCCGTCTGTCAAGACCTTGCGCAGGCAATTGTTCGGGATGGAGAGGGCGCAACCAAGTTCATGACCATCGATGTGGTGGGGGCAACCTCGCGGGTGGAGGCGAGGCAGGTGGCCTATGCGGTTGCCCATTCGCCCTTGGTCAAGACAGCCTTCTTTGCCTCCGATCCGAATCTGGGTCGAATTCTTGCTGCCATCGGATACAGCGGGGTTGAGGGCCTTGATGTATCCAAAGTCTCTGTTGAGCTCAATGGGGTTCTTGTGGCCGAGCGTGGCGGTCGCGCAACAAGCTACCGCGAGGAAGATGGGCAATCCGTGATGAAAGAAGAGGAGATCACAGTGCGCATTGCACTCGGGCGGGGCGCATCGCAGGCCAGGGTCTGGACCTGTGACCTCTCCCACGACTACGTCTCCATTAACGCGGACTATCGGTCCTAGCCCGATGGATCGACTCAATCATCTGCTCGAGAGGATCGAGGCATGGCTTCCCGACCCGCCTCCGAAAATAGACTTCGCCAAACAACTCGCCTTTCGTTGGGTGCAAAGGCAGAGCCTCTTGGGACGCGTGGCCTACTTGGAGCCGGTGGATCGAGTTGCATCGATTGCTCTGGAGGATCTCTGCCATATTGAGACGCAGGCCAAGAGAGTGGTTCGAAATACCGAGCAGTTTGTTCGTGGCCTGCCTGCCAATAATGTCCTGCTCACTGGTGCTCGAGGAACGGGCAAGTCTTCACTCGTGCGCGCTTGTCTGAGCGAGTTCTCCAAGGATGGCCTGCGGCTCATTGAAGTGGACAAGGCTGACTTGGTTGATCTGCCGGAGATTGCCAAGCGGGTGGTGGGGCGGCCTGAACGGTTCATCGTCTTTTGCGACGACCTTTCGTTTGAGACGGGTGACGCTGCCTACAAGGCGTTGAAGACAGTTTTGGATGGCGGTTTATCGGCCCAACTCGAAAACCTCCTTATTTACGCGACGTCGAATCGACGTCACCTCATGCCGGAGTCGATGCGAGACAACCTGCAGACCCACACCGACGAGGACGGCGAAATTCATCCGGGAGAGACCATCGAGGAGCGCATCTCGCTGTCGGAGCGCTTTGGCCTGTGGGTCTCTTTTCACAGCTTCTCTCAGGACCACTATTTAGACATTGTTCGACACTGGTTGCGAGTCTTTGGGGCCTCGCCTGAGCAGATTGACTCGTCCCGGCTGCCTGCACTCGCCTGGGCGACCTCGCGTGGCTCTCGGTCTGGAAGAGTTGCGATGGCCTTCGCCAAAGACTGGCTCGCGAGCGGCTCGAGCCTTGATTGAGTTGGCAGTTGCCGCGGGATTGATTATTGATCGGCATGGCCGGCTGTTGATGACCAGCCGACCGCGTGACAAGCCCTATGCGGGGTGGTGGGAACTGCCGGGAGGAAAGATTGAGCCAAACGAGACGCCCGCTGAGGCCGTGGTGCGAGAGCTGCTAGAGGAGTTGGGCATCGCGGCCACCGCTCCTAGTCACGCCTGGTCGAGCATTCATGACTACCCGCATGCACGGGTTCATTTGAATTTCTATTGGATAAGAGCCTGGGGTAAAAACGACCCCCAGCCCCATGAGGGCCAGCAACTCTACTGGCTAAAGACCAGGACAGAAGCGCCTCATCCTTTTCCCACCCTGCCTGCAACCATCCCCGCCATTGAACGGGTTCGCCTCGACCGACTCCTGGACTAAAAGTCGCAGAGGGTCATTTCGAAGTTCACCTCTGACTGCAAGGGTGTGAGGCGAAGGTCCTCACCGAGTTGTCGGAACCGCAGGGCGACCACGTACTTGTTTGAACTGACATCGCATACAAGTTCGCGCGCATCCTGGGCTTCGATTCGTATCAACCGAACCTGCTGTCCCGTTAGACTGAGCTCGAAGCTACCCTGGGGCGCTACGTAGGATATCGGCGAAGCCCCTTGGCGAAGCAGTTTCAATCCCAACTCGACTGCATCAAGCAGGGGCTGAAGGGGCCCGAGCCATTCATTGAGGGCGTTGCGACGGCGCTCCGGGCTGCGCTCGAGCCAGATGGCAAGTGACGGGATATCAAAGCCACAGTTGCCTGCGGGGATCCCCGCCCGCCCCTTGATGGCCGTGAGGAACTCAAGCTCATTGAGATGCCCACCAAGCCTGGTTCTCACATCGCCGAGCGCAGAAAAGATAGCGGTGATTTCGCTGATGACAGCTCGGAGACGATCACCGGACACATCCGGAAGGCCCTCGAATTTCGCGAGTTGCTGCCGCTGACGTTCGAGCTCCTGAAGCAACTCGTTCTTGATGTCGCTGCGGTTCGAGAGAAGGTCGTAGAGCTCAAAAAGCGTGGAGAGTGCCGCCTCATGGGCAGAGGGTGCCTCTTGGGCCGTCAGTTCACTGTAGCGCAGTGTGAGGCACTCGAGTCGAAGCATTGTGCGGACGCGCTCGTTGCAGGGGAACTCAAAAAGCTGAGCCGAGCCATTGGCCTGCCTGGGGTCGACGGAGCGGTTTGATTGCATAAGCGCATTATGGCTGATTCATTGCCGGCTGACTCAAGCGCGTGTCTCTGCGCTCAGCAGGCAATGCAGAGCGGCCACCCGGTCTCTCAACTCCGGCACTCCCCCGCTGTTGTCAAGGACGTGGTCAGCGATCATGAGCCGCTCATCTCGGCGCGCTTGTCGGCGCATCACCGAGTCGATGATTTCATCGCTCCAGCCGGACCGATCTCTGACCCGCTGCTTTTGAACGGGTTCTGGGCAGTCAACGACGACCCTCTTCCAGACCCAGTTAGGACGGGTGTGACCGTAGATCTCAAACCACAGGGGGACACTGTAGATGACGTAAGGTCCGGGGGCCTGCGCAATGGCCTCTCGGGCCTTGCGTGCGACGATGGGATGGACAATGGCCTCGAGTTTGGATCGCGCGTCGGTATCCCCAAAGACGTAGGCTCTCAATTGGTCTCGATCAAGGCCGCCATCGGAATTGAAGAATTTCTCATCGAAGGCCACTCGCAGGGCGGGGATGGCCTCTCCACCTCTTCGTGTCACCTCGCGACTAATCGCATCGGCATCGACCACTCGGACGCCAAACTCCTCGAAGAGTGCAGTGGCAGTGGACTTTCCAGACCCCACTCCGCCGGTGATGACGACAGCGCGAGGATTGGCGCTCATGTCCCCAATGTCCCAAGCTCGATCGCCCCAATTGACAGGCTTAGGGCCCCAAGGCAGAGGCCCGGTCCGAGGGGAAGGAAATCTGCCCCGGGGCCTTGGTGGAGGGTGCAACCGACATGCCAAACGAATACTGTTGCAACCGCGCCCAGGGCCAGAACCCCGAGAACAGCGAGCGGGCCGAGCCAGGCGCCAATCCCCGCCAGCAAGAGGAGGTCGCCACGTCCGATCGACCGATTCCCCGTCTGGGAGGCGATTGCCAGCGGAAAAAATAGGCCAACCAAGATGCCAAACAGCGATTCAAGCGGCGTGGGGCCGACACCCATCAAGGCCGCTGCGATCCCCGCGAGAAGCAGAGTCAGACAGATTCTGTCGGGCAGGAGTCGAACCAGAAGATCGATTCGGGAGAGCGCCCCGAGGGTGCCAAGCCATGCACCAAAGACAACTGGGCCACTCATAACCAAGGGCGCATCGATTGGGTTGGAGAGGCCGAGGGCAGCGGCCACGCCCAGAAGGCCAATAATGAGTGCCCATGACCAGCGCCACCGCGTGGCCTGGATTGCGCAAGCGAGCCCTCTCCATCGGGCAATCTCGGGCCGACTCCAAATCAGCAGGACTTGCATGGTGGCGATTGCAGAGGCAGCGATGCCGAGTCCTGCAAACAGGGGCTCACTGAGCATCGGCTGCGGCCGACTCCTCCGCCTCGGCCGGCAGGGGTCGATGGAGGAGAACACGTCGCACCATATGATCTTGCATTTGCACAATCTCCATGGCCACGTCCCCCACCTTTAGGCTTAGGTTGGAGTCGGGAATTTCTTGAAGGGTCTCGAGAATGAGCCCATTGAGGGTCTTGGGACCATCGACCGGAAGTCGCAAGCCCAGTCGGCGATTGATGTCTCGAACCAACATCGCCCCGTCGACGGTAACAGTCTGATCGTCTCCCCATTGGAGTGCACGCGAGCGAACGCCGGGCGCCTGGTTGGAAAACTCCCCGAGCAGCTCCTCGATGATGTCCTGCGGACTGATGAGTCCTTCGACCTCGCCGTACTCATCGACCACCAGGGCGATCTGCTGTCGGTTCTCCTGGAACTGATTGAGCTGAGAGAACAACGAGGTGCCAGCCGGAACATAGTAAGCGGGGGCCAGCGCTTCAATCAGCGACTCCTTCGAGAACTCCTCTCGGGTGAGAAGTGCAACGGCCTTCCTGACATGCAATATGCCTTGAATCTGGCTGAGGTCGCCTCGGTAGACGGGCAGCTTATTGTGAAAACAGGTTGAAATCTGCTCGGCAATCGTCGCCTCGTCATCCTCGAGGTCAATGGCTTCGATTCGGCCTCGGGCAATCATCACATCATCGACACACAGGCCCTCTAGATCGAAGAGATTGAGCAGAATGCTGCGGCTTTGGGTGGGAATAAAGGCGGCCGACTCAAGCACCGCGGTGCGCAGCTCGTCGGTGGTCATTCCGTCGGAAGTCCGCTGCGTGGTTCCAATTCGAAGCGTTCGAAGAAGCGCATTTACAAAGCCATTGACCACCCAGACAAGCGGTCGGAGCAAGAACATGATGGGCAGAAGCCCATGGCTTGTGGTCATTGAAACAGGCTCAGCTCGGTTTGCACCGATCACCTTCGGGATGATCTCGCCAAAAACAATGAGCAAGGCAGCAGCCACGGCGGTGGCCATGGCAAGGACCTCATCGTTGTTGCCGAAGGCGGAGATGGCCATGGCCGTGATGATGGTGGTGAGGGCCGCGTTGACGACATTGTTGCCCAATAGGATGGTTGCCAGCAGCCGGTCGGTTCTGCTGAGTAGTCGCATAACCTGTCTTGCTCCGCGTCGACCATTGGCTGCCAAGTGCCTCATGCGATAACGGTTGACCGCCATGAGGCTGGTCTCTGACATCGAGAAGAATCCAGAGAGCAACAGCAGCACAAGGAGCGCTAGCAGATGCGCCCAAAACGGCAGGTCATTCAAGGAGAGGCCTTTGCCTGGATTTGCACGATTAGAGTTTAGGAGATTCTCGTGCGAGATGGTCGGGGTGAGAGGATTCGAACCTCCGACTCCTGCGTCCCGAACGCAGTACTCTACCAGGCTGAGCTACACCCCGACGGTGTCTAGAAGCCCTTTCTAGGCTCGACGCTCGATGACAAAGGAGGCCAAGTCTATCAGGGAAGACTTGCTCGGTGAGGCCTCGAGATGGGCCAGAGAGTCGGTCGCGAGTTGGACTTCGCGCTGCGCCATCTCTCTTGCGTAATTCAATGCACCCGACTCCTGAACGCGATGGATCACTGCATCGATGGGGGCATTCTCTGGTTCGACAATGGCCTGCCGAATAAGCGCACGGTCGGTCGGGTTGCCTGTTTGGAGCAGATAAATCAAGGGGAGGGTGGGCTTGCCCTCTTTCAGGTCGTCACCGAGCTGCTTGCCCATTGAGTCGATGTCGCCGCTGTAGTCGAGAATGTCGTCGGTCAGTTGAAATGCGGTCCCGATGTGACGACCGTAGGTCGCGAGCCCCTCGATCATTGCCTGCGGTGCCTGCGCGAGAACAGCGGGCAGACAGGCCGAGGCCTCAAAGAGCTTGGCCGTCTTGAAACGGATGACCTGAAGGTAGCGGTCCTCGTCGACTTCGGGATCCTGGCAATTCATGAGCTGCAGGACCTCTCCCTCTGCAATGGTGTTGGTTGCATCGGCGAGAACAGCCATCACCGAAAGTGAGTGAAGGCCCACCATCATCTGGAATGCCCTGGAGTAAAGAAAGTCACCCACCAACACACTGGCGGCGTTGCCAAAGACTGCATTGGCCGTCAGACGGCTTCGTCGCAGGTTCGACTCATCGACCACATCGTCGTGAAGCAAGGTCGCGGTGTGGATGAACTCCACAATCGCAGCCAATTCAATGACTCCCGTCCCCAACATTGATCGATTGGATGCCTCTTTACTGGGGGAGGACTGGAGAAGGATCCCGCCCGCTGCAAGACCGGGTTGAGAGGCCAGTGCCCTGGCCGCCATTAGGACCAGGGCAGGGCGAACCCGCTTTCCACCTGCACCGATGATGTACTCGGCGACCTGGTTGACCAAGCCCACCTCACTGCTGAGTCTTCGTCGAATTTGGTGATCGACTGCCGCCATGTCGGGCGCAATGGCCGAGAGGATGGCCTCGTACCCCTGCAACTGGGCCTTGGGCGAACGGGGGGCGGGGTCGGCCAATGCTTGGACACAGCTTGTATCGATCATGGCTCTACTCTAACAACCCCTGTCCACCTTGTCTGCCCGCCTTGCCATTCGACAATTAGCCGATTAAACTAGAGGGCTTTACAGAAGCGACGGGTTTAGCTATGTACGCAGTCATTAAAACGGGTGGCAAGCAGTATCGGGTGAGTCTTGGTCTGGTCTTGCGTGTAGAGTCCTTGGAAGCCGCCGAGGGCGATGAGGTGGTATTGGCCGAGGTGCTCGCCATGGGTGAGGGAGAGTCGATTCTGGTCGGTGCCCCCACCCTTAGCGGCGCGAGCGTCAAAGCCAAGGTGAAGTCCCATGGTCGGGGCGACAAAATCAGAATTTTCAAGCACCGTCGCCGTAAGCATTACGCCAAGACCCAAGGCCATCGCCAGAATTTCACAGAACTCGAGATTACCGCGCTGGTTCGTCCCGATGGCACGGTTGTCGCCCAGTAAAGCAAGCGTCTAGGAGCAGACCTCAATGGCACAGAAAAAAGGCGGCGGCTCAACGCGAAATGGCCGTGACTCAGAGTCCAAACGGCTTGGCGTCAAGCGCTTTGGTGGCGAGAGTATCTCCGCAGGGAGCATTATTGTTCGTCAGCGTGGAACCCAATTCCATCCAGGCCAAAACGTGGGCATCGGCAAAGACCACACGCTTTTCGCGCTGGTCGATGGCAAAGTCCGCTTCTCAGTGACCGGGCCACTTAAACGCTCGACCGTCAGCATCGTTTCCGAGTAAGAAGTCCACGCGGCCCCTTTAATAGGGGGCTCAGAGGGCCCGCCAATGAAGTTCATCGATGAAGCCGTCATCGAAGTCCTGGCAGGCAAGGGCGGCAACGGTGTTGCCGCGTTCCGCAGAGAGAAGTTCATCCCCAAAGGCGGTCCCAGCGGCGGAGACGGCGGACGTGGCGGATCCATTTTTGCGGTCGCCGATCGAAACATCAACACGCTGATTGACTATCGCTATGCTCGCTTGCATCGAGCGAGAAATGGCGAGCAGGGCCAGGGCTCAGATCGTTATGGGGCCGGTGCCGATGACATTGTTCTCAGAATGCCAGTGGGGACTGTCATTAGCGATGCCGAGTCGGGCGAATTGCTCCACGATCTCCACATGGATGGCGAGAGGGTTCTTCTTGCCAAGGGCGGACAGGGTGGACTCGGGAATCTTCATTTCAAATCGAGTGTGAATCGGGCACCCCGTCAGTGCACACCTGGGGAGCCGGGCGAGAGCCGAAAGCTTCGCCTCGAGCTAAAGGTCTTGGCCGATGTGGGCCTTCTGGGACTTCCGAACGCGGGAAAATCAACTTTTGTCGGGGCCGTCTCCAACGCGCGACCCAAAGTCGCCGACTACCCCTTCACCACTCTTCACCCGCAACTCGGCCTGGTGAGAACCGCCCCTTCGAAGAGCTTCGTGGTGGCCGACATTCCCGGGCTGATCGAAGGGGCCTCCGACGGCGCCGGACTCGGACACCAGTTCTTGCGCCACCTCAGCCGAACTCAGCTGCTTGTGCACCTCGTTGACCTGGGCGCCTGTGTCGGTGGAGGGGGGGTGGTCGACTGCCTAGTGGACCAGATCAAGACCATCGAGGCCGAACTAGAGGCCTTCGATCCCGCCATGATGGACAAGCCCCGATGGATTGTTTTTAACAAATCAGACCAACTCTCCGAGGCCGATTGGGATGCCCTTGCGTCTCCGCTTCGCAAGAGGCTCAAACTCAAACAGGCGCCAAGGCGCATATCGGCACTCACTCGCGCTGGACTCGAACCCCTGCTCCATGAGATTCAGGCCCACATTGATGCGGAGCGTGCCCGTGTCGAGCCCCTGGCCTCTGTCGATGCCGATGTGCGATTTTCCGCCCCCAACGAGATGACCAACCGTGCGTAGACAAGTCACCGCCTGCCGACGCTGGGTCATCAAGCTGGGTTCCAGTCTGGTCACCAACGACGGACGAGGCGTTGACGCCTCAGCGATCGAGGGGTTCGCGGCTCAGATGGCTGGCCTGCGCAGCGCGGGAATCGAATTGGTTCTGGTCTCTAGTGGCGCGATTGCCGAGGGCATGAAACGCCTCGGTTGGCGAGAGCGCCCCCATGAGATCCATCATCTTCAGGCGGCGGCAGCGGTTGGTCAGATGGGGTTGGCCCAGGCCTACGAGGCGGGATTCCAATCCCACGGTCTCAAGACCGCTCAGATACTTCTCACCCACGAGGATGTGGCCGATCGGCGTCGATACCTCAACGCCCGGGCCACCCTGAGCACTCTACTTGGACTCGGTGTGGTCCCGATCATCAATGAGAATGACACGGTGGTTACGGAGGAGATCAAGCTTGGCGACAATGACACGCTCGCGGCCTTGGTGACCAATCTGATGGAGGCCGATTTACTTGTGATCCTCACCGATCAGTTGGGCCTCTATGACCAAGACCCGCGAAAGTCCAGTGACGCACGACTGATTGACGAGGCACCTGCCTCCGACTCCGCTTTGACACGAATGGCCGGGGGTGCTGGAAGTCTGCTGGGTACCGGTGGGATGCTCACAAAAGTGCGTGCCGCCCAGCGTGCTGCACGCAGTGGGGCCCACACCATTGTGGCCAGTGGCCACGAGCACGATGTGCTGGCGCGATTGGCCAGAGGCGAGGTGCTCGGCACACTCTTGTTGGCGGATCAACCCGTGCTCTCGGCCCGCCAGCAATGGCTTGCCGATCACCTTCAGGCACGCGGGAAACTCTGGCTTGATGAGGGCGCGACCGAGGTCTTGGCCAAAGGGGGCAAATCGCTTCTACCCGTCGGCGTGGTTGCCGTAGAGGGTGATTTCGAGCGAGGTGACATGGTGAGTTGCATCTCACCCGATGGCCATGAGATTGCTCGTGGCTTGGTCAACTACTCAGTGCATGAGGCCCGCCGCATTCGGGGCCTGCCCTCGACTCAGATCGAGGCGGTATTGGGTTTTCTTGAGGAACCCGAGCTCATACACCGCGACAATCTGGTGCTGATTTCATCGGCCGAGAAGAGGTGACGGGCCAACTCAGACATGGCCAGCCAGTAGACATCTCGCTTGAACTCGATGACCGTATCGAGGGGAATGAAGAAGTCATGCCAGCACCAGGCGTCGAACTCGGGCTTCTCCTTGCCGGATTTAAGTTGGATGTCACGGTCTTCGCCCAGCATTCGCAGCAAGAACCAAATCTGCTTCTGCCCCCGGTAGAGCCCGCGCCACTCTCTGCGAACCCAGCGACTGGGGACGTCGTAGTGGAGCCAGTCTGCGGTGCGTCCGAGAATCTCAACGTGGTTGGGCAGAAGACCAGTCTCCTCCTGTAGCTCTCGGTACATGGCCTCGACGGGATCCTCGCCGTCTTTAATGCCGCCCTGGGGAAACTGCCACGCCTGCTCGCGTATGCGCTTTCCCCAGAAGACCTGGCGATGGTCATTGACCAGGATGATGCCGACGTTGGGTCGGTAGCCGTGCTCATCAAGCATAATGCCTGCGATTATACGAAGCGATTCCTTTCTCGCCTATTTCCATGCGCGTCTCTCAATTTCACTTTCAGACACTCAAAGAAGAACCTTCGGACGCAGAGGTGGTGAGCCATCGCCTCATGCTTCGTTCGGGGATGATTCGGCGGCTGGGTGCTGGCATCTATACCCAGATGCCCCTTGGCCTTCGCGTGCTTCGCAAAGTGGAGGCCATCATCCGTGAGGAGATGAATCGATCGGGTGCCATTGAGTTGAGCATGCCCTTGGTGCAGCCGGCCGAACTCTGGCAAGAGACGGGCCGCTGGGAGAAGATGGGGCCAGAGTTGCTGCGTCTTGAGGATCGCCATGGCAGGCCATTCGCGTTTCAGCCGACATCGGAGGAGGTTGTCACCGATATCGCGCGGCAAGAGATTCGGAGCTGGAAGCAGCTGCCAAAGAATTTTTATCAGATTCAATTCAAGTTCAGAGACGAGCGCCGCCCACGATTCGGTGTGATGCGTGGCCGAGAGTTTGTGATGAAGGATGCCTATTCCTTTGACCGCGACCGGGCGGCCGCCGAGGCCAGCTACGAGGCGATGTATGCCTGCTATTGCAGAATCTTCGATCGACTCGGGCTTGCCTATCGTGCGGTTAACGCCGATACGGGTGCCATTGGGGGTTCACGCTCCCACGAGTTTCAGGTGATTGCCGAGACGGGCGAGGATGCGATTGCCTACTGCCCCGAATCGGACTTCGCTGCCAATGTTGAGTTGGCCGAGGCGGTGCCCCCCAAGATCGAGCGCCCCTTGCCATCCGAGAGCATGCGCAAGGTAGAGACGCCGGGGATCACAAGTTGTGAGGACGTCGCCAAACACCTTGGGGTGGCCATCTCAAAAACGCTCAAGGCAGTTGTTTTGGCGGTCGACGCTGCCCCATCGACTGCAAGCGCTGTAAGCAGTCCGGCCCAGATTTTTCTTCTCCTCATACGCGGCGATCACGAACTCAATGAGGTGAAGGTGGGAAAACTTCCCGAGTTGTCGGCGGGTTGGCGCTGGGCGAGTCACGATGAAATCGCCTCAAGCTTTGGCTGCGTTCCTGGGTACCTCGGCCCTGTTGGCCTTGAATTCAGTGGAGAACGGAAGGGTGCGGGGTCCATTCTGGCTGGCCTTATTGTGGATCACGCGGTGCCCGCGATGTCAGACTTTGTTGTTGGCGCCAATCAAGCCGATGCCCACCTCGCAGGGGTCAATTGGGGCCGCGACCTTCCCGAACCAACCCGGGTTGCGGATCTTCGCAATGTGGTGGCGGGGGACCCCTCTCCGGATGGTCGAGGACAAATTGCTATTCAGCGCGGCATTGAAGTGGGCCATGTTTTTTATCTTGGAACGAAGTATTCGGAAGCCATGCGCGCCACCTTTCTTGACGAATCTGGGCGGCCGGCCGTGATGGAAATGGGATGCTACGGAATCGGCGTCACCCGGGTGGTGGCGGCCGCCATCGAGCAAAACCACGATGACAAGGGAATCGTCTGGCCGCTATCGATCGCTCCTTTCGAAGTGGTTGTCTGTCTGCTCGGTGCTGGGAAATCCCCTCTTGTTCGGGAGGCCGGAGAGGCGATCTACGAAGCGCTTCTATCGGCCGGGCTCGATGTGATTCTGGATGACCGGGATGAGCGCCCTGGTGTGATGTTTGCGGACTGGGAGCTGATCGGTGTGCCGATCCGTGTCACGGTTGGAGAGCGATCGCTCAAAGAGGGTCAGGTGGAATGGCTGCTTCGCCGTGGGGTGCAGACCAAGACCTGTCGCCGAGAGGATCTTGTCCGGGAATTGCTTGAGGTTGTGCGGAGTGCCCGTCGGGACTCGGGACGCTAGCGTCGGCCGAATCCACCCATACCCGGCAGGCCTCGCATGCCACCCAGGCCACCCATGGCGCGCATCATCTTGGCCAGGCCGCCCTTCTGCATTTTTTTCATCATGTCTTGCATCTGCTCGAACTGATTGAGAAGTCGGTTGACTTCTTGAACGCTGACCCCAGCCCCGGTCGCAATTCGTCGTTTTCTGCTCGCCTTGATCAAGTCTGGCTGTCGACGCTCCGAGGGCGTCATCGAGTTGATGATGCCGTCCATTCGCGAGACCGATCGATCGGCTGCCCCCAGGTCGGCTGACTTGGCCGCCTGCTGCATTTGGCTGGGGAGTTTGTCGAGCAGTGAGGAGAGCCCCCCCATGGACTTCATCTGACCAATTTGAAGCTGGAAGTCAGTGAGATCGAATTTGGCACCCGACTTGAGTTTGGCCGCCATCTTCTGGGCCGAGTCGACATCGATGGCCTTCTGGGCCTGTTCCACGAGTGCGAGCACATCGCCCATTCCAAGGATTCGCTGGGCAAACCGATCTGGGTCGAAGGCCTCGAGCCCATCGAGTTTCTCGGCTGTTCCCACGAAGCGAACGGGGCAGCCGGTGACGGATTGGGCCGAGAGGATTGCACCGCCTCGAGAGTCGCCATCGACTTTGGTGACAATCAGCCCGGTCAGGGCGATGGTCTCTTTGAAGCTCTGCGCGGTTCGGACGGCGTCTTGGCCTTGCATGGCATCGATCGTCAGAAGGGTCTCGACCGGTTTGAGTGAGCGATGCAGGCTTGCGATCTCCTCCATCATCTCGGTGTCAATTGCCAATCGGCCAGCCGTATCGACCAAGAGCACATCGTGGAAATGTCGCTTGGCCCAGTCGAGCGCGGCCTCGGCAATGGCCACCGGCCGCTCGCCCACTTGGCTCGCGAAGAATTCGGCACCCGCCTGAGCACTCACCAGCCGAAGTTGGTCAATGGCGGCGGGGCGATAGACGTCGCACGAGACCGTCAATACCTTCTTCTTGTGTCTCTCTACCAGCCACTTGGCCAACTTGCCCACGGAGGTGGTCTTTCCTGCACCTTGAAGTCCCGCCATGAGGACGATTGCAGGCGGCTGGCTCGCAAGATTCAGTCCGGTGGGGCCCGGACTGCCGGCCACCCCGCCCGACATCAGAGTGACCAGTTCCTGATGGACGATGCCCACCAGGGCTTGTCCTGGTGTCAGGCTATTGAGGACCTCTTGCCCGCTGGCCTTTTCTCGGACGCCTTGTATAAATTGCTTAACCACCGGCAACGCAACGTCGGCATCCAAAAGTGCCAAGCGAATCTCACGAAGCATCTCCTGGGTGTTCGACTCGGTGATCCGGGCCTCGCCCTTGATTGTCTTGAGGGCTCTGGTGAGTCTTTCGCTGAGGGTTTCGAGCATGGGGATCCTTCTATCGCGGCCGGCTTGGATGGGATGGCCTGCGCTACACTGATTCGATGATGACTTCATTCTACGGAGTTGCTGCCTGGATGGCTGCTTTGGCCTACCTGGCCCTCACTTACGGGGGGCTTCGCTATCGGCAGCAGGCCTCGGCCTCGGCGACGGTGCATCGTGAAATGCCCAATCTCAGTAACCGAGAGTCTTGGGCCTTTCATTTTCTTGCGGCTGCCGCAGTCACTTTGCAGGGCTTGACACTGCTGCCCGACTGGTTTGCCGATGGAGCGTTGCGATTTGGCTTTGCACCCGCAGTCTCCTGGATGCTTTGGCTAGCGGTGGCCTTGTTGTGGGTGGAGTCTTGGTTCTCCAGGCTTCCGAGATTGGCGGTGATGATCTTTCCGCTGGCCGCCCTGGCCGTCTTGTTGCCGAGCTGGTTTCCCGGGGGTGTGCTTCTTGAGCACCCCTCCGCAGTTTTTCGTGGGCATATTCTCCTGGCGATGCTTGCCTATAGCTGTTTTGCGCTCGCTTCGGGTCAGGCCTGGTTGATGATCACGCAGGAGAGGGCCCTGCACCGGGCGGAGTTGAATGAGGGCTGGTGGACGCAACTGCCTTCGCTTCTCGAGATGGACCGCACTCTGGTTCGAATTGTTCTGGCGGGATTGATTCTTCTGACCCTCACCCTGGCCACCGGGGCCTTGGTTAACTTGGAGGCTGGGCATCCGCCGCTTCGCCTCGACCATAAAACCGTCTTTACTCTCCTCACCTGGGCAATGGGGGTTGTTTTTCTTCTCGGACGAATGCGTTGGGGGTGGCGAGGCCGCCTGGCCGCGCGGTTTGCCCTGGTCGGGTTTGGGCTGCTGCTTCTGGCCTATGTGGGCTCGCGATTTGTCCTTGAGATTGTACTGGGACGCTAAGCCATGCTCGGCCGCATTCTGCTGATTCTTGTTCTCGTTGGACTGGCACTTCTTGTTCTTCGCTGGACGATCTGGAAATCGAATGCCGCCCAGAGAGACTCTCAGCGTCGGTCGGATGGGCGCAATGGGCCAGGGCCAGGGCCCGGCGCCAGTCAGCCCGATGGTAAATCCGCTTCAGCCACCTCGCCGCTGGTCGCATGTGAAGCCTGCGGATTGAACCTTCCCAAGGCAGATGCTGTTTGGAAGGCCGGGCGCGCCTATTGCAAGGCCGAACACCTGCCCCTGGACCGTTGACGGGGAAGGCCAGCGCTGTGGCATTGACCCGACCGGAAGAAATCTCAGACCGTGCTTTGGATCGGACTCGGGATCCTGCACTAGTTGCTTTTGATGATGGCGGCTGGATCCTGCCAAAGCAGGGCGATCGGCGGTTGGATTCGCCGTTTTTCAATGAGCGGCCCGACGGTTGCCTGCCCGAACTGCTCGTAGTGCACGGCATTAGTCTGCCGGAGGGAGCGTACGGCGGACCCCATGTGGACGACCTTTTTTTGGGCCGACCCCTCGATTCGGCGCACCCGGAGCTCATGGCTGTGAGTGGCATGCAGGTCTCGGCCCATTTTGTCATTGATCGATGCGGCCGTCTGACGCAGTACGTGTCCATTCAATCTCGTGCATGGCATGCCGGGCGGTCGAACTTTCGTGGCCGAGACAATTGCAATGATTTTTCGATTGGGGTCGAGCTCGAGGGATGCGATTCGGAGCCCTATGAGCCCCCCCAGATCGACCGACTCGCGGACCTGGCCCAGGCCCTCTGCGCGGCACTGCCGAGTATGCGTTGGGTCGCTGGTCATTCGGACATCGCCCCGGGACGCAAGACCGACCCTGGACCATATTTTGACTGGACCGGTTTTATTTCACGCATTCGATCAAAGGGTATAGGCCTCGAGCGCAATTTTTGACCTCAGAGAGAACGCCCTTGCGGTGGGCGTTGTGGATGCATTTGAGGTGAAAGACCGCAACAGCGCTGAGTGAAAAAAAAAAGTTTCTTGTCGCTTGGCGGTTTGCAGGAGGTTTACCTCCTAAACCAGGGATTTCCCTGTTCGCTGGCCTTGCCTCCACCTGGCCTAGACTACTAGAATTAGTACCTCAGAGGGTGGTTTTCTACTACAGATAGTTTTGCGTCCGATCGTCGCGTTACGGCCAGCCTCTCCCAACCAAACATGATTACCACGATAACTAAATTGGAGGGAAGGATATGCAGCGGGGAATCGAACAGACCTCGGGACTTCAACGGGCCATTGATCCAAGCCCGTCCATAGTGGCCGCCGACCCTCCCAGCGCAATGTCGACTGTCGCCACCATTGCCGACATCAAGGTGATACGTCGCAACGGGGCCGTGGTGCTTTTCGAGGCCCCGAAGATCAACGTCGCAATGACCAAAGCATTCCTGGCGGTTCAAGGTGGGCAGGGCGCAGCGAGCGCGCGAGTTCGTGAACTCACAGAGTCGCTCACCGAGCAGGTCGCCCAGGCCTTGGTTCGTCGCCTCCCCGCCGGTGGAACCATCCATATCGAGGACATTCAAGACCAGGTAGAGCTCGCGCTGATGCGCTCCGGCGAACATGAAGTGGCCCGGGCCTATGTCTTGTACCGTGAGCGCAGAGCCCAGGAGCGGGCTGCTGCGGCAAACACCCAGGTGCAAGCGCCCGCCCCGGCCTTGCACATGACTGTCGATGGACGCCCACAGCCCCTTGACTTGGGCTGGCTGCGCCAGATGCTTGAAGCGGCCTGCCTAGGACTGGAGCCCCACGCGCGGGTTGAAGATGTCTATCAAGACACCCTAAAGAATCTCTACGACGGTGTTCCCATCGAGGAGGTCGAGAAGTCCGCCATTCTTGCTGCCCGCGCTCTCATTGAAAAGGATCCCGCCTATGCCAAAGCCAGTGCCCGACTGCTTCTGCACACCATTCGCAAGGAGGTGCTCGAGTCCGAGGTTGCGCCGGCTGAGGTGGATACGCGCACGAGGGAGTACTTCCCTCGATTCATTAAGAAGGGCATCGAGATTGGCCTTCTGAACGAGGATCTCGCGCGCTTTGATCTGGCCCAGTTGGCAGCGGCGCTCAAGCCAGAGAGAGACCTCCAGTTCGATTACCTTGGCCTGCAGACCCTCTACGATCGTTACTTCCTTATTGACCGCGACGACCTTTTTACCAACGAAGGCCGGCGCATTGAGTTGCCTCAGGCGTTTTTTATGCGAGTGGCAATGGGGTTGGCCATCGGCGAACTCGACCGCGAGGCCCGGGCCATTGAGTTCTACAACCTCCTGTCGAGCTTCGACTTCATGAGCTCGACCCCGACACTCTTCAACAGTGGCACCACCCACTCTCAGCTCTCGTCGTGCTACCTCACGACCGTGCCCGACCACCTCGACGGCATTTATGAGGCCATCAAAGAGAACGCCCTCTTGGCCAAATATGCGGGAGGACTCGGCAATGACTGGACGCCGGTGCGCGCCTTGGGGAGTCACATCAAGGGCACCAACGGCAAGAGTCAGGGGGTGGTCCCATTCCTGAAAGTCGTCAACGACACGGCCGTGGCGGTTAATCAGGGGGGCAAGCGCAAGGGGGCTGTTTGCACCTATCTTGAGACCTGGCACCTCGACATCGAGGAATTCTTGGAGCTGCGCAAGAACACCGGCGATGACCGTCGCAGAACCCACGACATGAACACGGCGAACTGGATTCCCGATCTGTTTATGAAGCGGGTCATGGAAAACGGGGAATGGACCCTCTTCTCGCCATCCGATGTGCCCGATCTGCACGACAAGTTTGGTCGGGCCTTCGAGGAGGCCTACTTGGCCTACGAGGGCAAAGCCCAGCGGGGTGAGTTGCGGCTGTTTAAGAAAATCGCCGCAAGCAGCCTCTGGCGAAAGATGTTGACGATGCTTTTCGAGACAGGCCACCCCTGGATCACCTTCAAAGACCCGTGCAATGTCCGCAGCCCCCAGCAGCACGTCGGGGTGGTCCACAGCTCCAATTTGTGCACCGAGATCACCCTCAACACAAATGATTCCGAGATTGCGGTCTGCAATCTGGGGTCAGTGAACCTCGTCCACCACCTCAAGCCGGCAGCAGGCGGCCTGGTTCTCGACCACGAGAAGCTCAAGAAGACCATCTCGGTGGCCATGCGCATGCTCGACAATGTGATCGACATCAACTACTACGCAGTGGCCAAGGCTCGAAACGCCAACATTCGCCATCGCCCAGTGGGTCTGGGGATCATGGGCTTTCAGGAGGCGCTGCATGCAATGCGCATTCCCTACGCCTCTGATCGGGCCGTTGAGTTTGCCGACGCTTCCATGGAAGCCGTCTGTTACGAGGCCTATTGGGCCTCAACCGAATTGGCAAAAGAGCGGGGCGCCTATTCAAGCTTCAAGGGGTCGTTGTGGGATCGGGGAATTCTGCCGCTCGACACCCTCGATTTGTTGGCCCAGGAACGGGGCGGCTACGTCGAAATTGATCGCACCGCACGCCTTGATTGGGATGCACTCCGACAGCGGATTCGCGACTTCGGTATGCGCAATTCCAACTGCGTGGCCATTGCCCCCACGGCCACCATCTCGAACATCGTCGGCATTTCGGCCTCGATCGAGCCCACCTATCAAAACCTCTACGTCAAATCCAACCTCTCGGGCGAGTTCACGGTGGTCAACGAGACCATGGTGCGCGACCTCAAGGAGTTCGGGCTCTGGGATGAGGTTATGGTTGCGGACCTGAAGTATTTCGATGGGAGCCTCTCGAAGATCGACCGAATACCCGTCGAACTCAGGGATCTCTATGCCACCGCATTTGAAGTGGACACCTTCTGGATGGTGGAGTGTGCCGCTCGGCGCCAGAAATGGATTGATCAGGCCCAGTCGCTCAACATCTATATGGCGGGTGCCTCCGGTAAGCGGCTCGATGAGACGTACAAGCTGGCATGGTTGCGTGGCCTCAAGACCACCTACTACCTGCGCACCATTGGCGCCACCCACGCCGAGAAATCCACCCTCAACACCGGCCAACTCAATGCAGTTCCCGTATCCGGTGGTGTCGCTGGGGGCGCCTCCGCTTCGGGAGCCGTTGCGGCTTGGTCGAGCACGACCGATCCAATCATCGCAAGCAATGCAGTTCCTGCATCGGATATGAAGTTTTGTTCGATCGACAATCCCGATTGCGAGGCTTGCCAGTAATTCGTTGTTCGATTTGTTGCTTTCGAACGAATTTTTTTCATCGGAAGAGAGAAAACGATTGCAAGCTTTTCTCTCTTCCATCATGATTCGGTCTGTGTTCATTGACCGAATCTCACTGACCTAATTAAGAAAGTGAGATCGATATGCTGAACTGGGAAGACACCTCGTCCACCAACATTTCGCCTAAGGCACCGCCACCATCGACAACCCCGTTGTCGATGCAGCATCAGTCCCCCAACGCAGCGGGGACGATTCGCCCGTCTCCGGGTATTTTTGCCACCCAATTACCGGAAGATGCAGCCGAACGCAGGGTCCGAGTGGAGGACAAACGCGTCATCAATGGTGGGACCGATGTCAACCAGCTGGTGCCTTTTAAATACAAGTGGGCTTGGGAGAAGTACCTTGCCGGCTGCGCCAATCACTGGATGCCCCAGGAAATCAACATGTCCCGGGACATCGCCCTCTGGAAAGACCCCAATGGCCTCACCGACGACGAGCGTCGTCTGGTCAAGCGCAACCTGGGATTCTTTGTGACTGCAGACAGCCTGGCGGCCAATAACATTGTTCTGGGCACCTACCGCCACATCACGGCACCCGAGTGCCGTCAGTTCCTGCTTCGCCAAGCCTTCGAAGAGGCAATTCACACCCATGCGTATCAGTACATCGTGGAGTCTCTGGGGCTGAATGAAGGGGAGATTTTCAATGCCTACCACGAGGTGGACTCCATTCGGGATAAGGACGAGTTCCTTATCCCCTTCATTGATACCCTGACCGACCCCGCCTTCAAGACGGGCACCCCCGAGGCGGATCAGCAACTCCTGAAGTCGCTGATTGTCTTTGCCTGCATCATGGAAGGCCTCTTTTTCTACGTCGGCTTTGTTCAAATTCTGGCGCTGGGACGTCAGAACAAGATGACCGGGGCGGCTGAGCAATACCAATACATCCTGCGAGATGAGTCCATGCACTGCAATTTCGGCATCGACCTCATCAACACCATCAAGCTGGAAAACCCCCATCTCTGGACCCCTGAATTCCGGGCCGAACTCAGGGAGTTGTTCGTCAAAGGGGTGGAGCTTGAATATCGCTATGCCGAGGACACCATGCCTCGTGGGGTCCTGGGGCTCAATGCATCCATGTTCAAGAGCTATCTGCGCTATATCGCCAATCGGCGGTGCCAGCAAATTGGCCTCGACTCCATTTTTGGCAATGAAGAGAATCCATTCCCCTGGATGGCGGAAATGGTCGATCTCAAGAAGGAAAGAAACTTTTTTGAAACCCGTGTGATTGAGTATCAGACGGGGGGCGCCCTCAGTTGGGAGTAGACATTTCACTCCATGGGGCCACCACAGGATTCATTGGCGTTGGCATTTTTAGTTCCAACCGCTTGCGCAAATGAATGGTTCGAGCCATGTTGGCTCGAATCTCCCATGTAAACCGCCGACTCTGTCGG